>DBEH01000049.1:0-2485 GCA_002294005.1 Firmicutes bacterium UBA911
CCACAATTTGGACTTGACCTGGCGTTGCGCCGTGCGATTTCACCATTTTACTCAGACTTGAGGCCAAAGGGAAGCGGTCTTGCCCAACTTCTGCAAGGCCGTCCCCGTGGTTCCCGCGCTTTTTGGTCTCAGGCCGGCGGGTGTAAGCCTTCGACCTCATCCAATTTCAAGAAGCGGGCACCCCGCACCGGAGCGCCCGTTCCCGTGTATCGGCTGTAAACGGTGATGCGCGATCACTGCTGGTCCCCCGCGCTTTCCTTGTACTCCACCTCGGCCTTGGCCTGCAGGCTGTCCAGCCAGGCGGGGTAGAGCCCGGTGATCTTTTCTTCGGTGAGTTCGCGGCGCACTTTCGCCTCCACATCGGCGAACATGGCCGCCACGCCCGGGTGCTTCTCCAGGATTTCGACCACGTGAAAACCGGACTCGGTCTCCATCACTTCGTCCACCAGGCCGGCTTCCTTGCCGAAGAGGGCTTTCTGCCAGGCGGGGATAAATGCTCCGTTCCGGATGGTGTCCAGATTGCCCCCGCCGCCGGCGGTGAGCGCGTCCTCCGACTTCTCGCGGGCCAGGGCGGCGAAGTCGGCACCCGCCGCCAGCTCAGACCGGACATTCTCCGCCTCTTCGCGGGTCTTGAGCACGATGTGGCGCGCCTCCAGGCGCTCGGGTTCACCGAAACGCTCCTGGTTGGCCTCAAAGTGGGCCTTCACTTCGGCCTCGTCCAGTTCGACCTGTTTGCTAAGCACCGCTTCGACGGTGAGCTGGACCCGCATCTGCTGCTCCAGGTCCTTTTGTTCCAGTCCGTAGGCTGCCAGGGCCTCCTCGAACTCTTTCCGGGACGCAAATCCGCTTTCAACGACCTCGTCCAGCCGGGCCTGGACCTGGGCGTCGGATATCTCGACCCCTTGGGCGCGGCCCTCCTGGAGGATCAGCTTGCGGTTAATCAACTCCTGCAGGGTCTGCTGACCCGTCTGCGTGTACATCTCGGCGTAAAGCTCATCGCGGGAGATGGGCTCGCCGTTTACTACGGCCACCGTTTCACCGCCGCCCGACCCGCGGGTACCCAGGGCGTAGCCGCCGAGGGCCGACCCCGCGAGCAGCACCACGGCGACCAACAGGGCGACGAAATGCACCAGCCCAGGGCGCCGAAGGGAAAGAAGCGCTTTTGACACGATTGGATTACTCCCTTCTTATTGCACTGAACCCCATTATACACGTTTCGGTCCGCGAGGTCACGCGCACACGCCTATTGTGAAGGTATTATGGAGGCGCCCGCGCCCGTTTCTGGAAAGACTGGAGGTATGAACGCCAAGTTTTCGCCCATGGAACCCGTTTCGTGGCCGGCGCCGTTCAACAACCCGGGTTTTGTGCACCAGTTGAAATGGGACGGCATCCGGATCGTGGCGGAGGTCCGGAGGGATGGGGCCCGGCTCCGGACGCGCCGGGGCGGGGTGCGGACCGAGACCTATCCGGAGCTTCACGCGCTGACCAGAATCCTGCAGGGCGAGTCGGCCGTCTTGGACGGCGAAGCGGTGGTCCTGGACGAGGAAGGTCGTCCGAGCTTCGGGCGGATTCTCAGGCGCGATCGGACCCGCAAAGTCTCTGCGGCGCTGAGGCGGGAGCTGCCGGTGCAATACGTGGTTTTTGACGTTCTGTCGGTCAACGGGGAATGGCTGCTGGACCGCCCGCTGGCCCGGCGGCAGGAAATCCTGGCGGCAATCCTGCCGGAAGAGGCACCGGTGGCGATCTGCCGGAACCTTCCGGACGGCTTGGAATTGTTCCAAGCGACCGGCGTCCTTGGGCTGGAAGGGATTGTGAGCAAGGAACTGGCCGGCCGGTACCACCCGGGACGCAAACACCCTACCTGGCGTAAGGTAAAGCACTCCCGCCGTTTGCCGGCGGTGGTGGGCGGTATCTTGCTAAAACAGGGGCGGGCGAAGGCCTTGTTGCTCGGGCTCTGGTCCGGCAGGGACCTGGTCTACATCGGCCGGGCGGCCACCGGGCTTTCCGAGCGGGACCTGACGGTTCTGACCGGCATCGCCCGCACCCACGCGGCCGGACGTTCCCCGTTCAAGGGCATGCCCCCGGTGGGCCGGGGTCTTGAGGCCGCCTGGCTGGAGATACCCCTGACCGCCCGGGTGCGGTTCACCGGCTGGACCGACCAGGGGCGGCTGCGCCACCCGGTGCTGGAAGGGTTCGGCGACCAGGCGCCGGAGGATTGCGTGTTTCCATTTTGAAGGAATAACGACAAGGCGCAGAGCCGGCTTCCGGCAAAGGGACTGATTAAAATCCTGGAGCCGGAAAACTACGGGCTGCGCCTTGTCGAAGCCTGTCAAAGCCTATTGTTGCCTGCGCTGGTGATTTTATTCGTGCTCACGGCCTGCCGTCACCCCGGTTTTTTATTGTCGAGTTGTGTCTCTTGCAGTGATCTTCCGCCGGCCTCAACCAGTTTGCGCACCATCTGCCCGCCGATGCGTCCCGCCTCCCG
>DBEH01000049.1:2826-38561 GCA_002294005.1 Firmicutes bacterium UBA911
CCCGCGCACGCGCACGGGCCGGTCCCGTGGGGAGCCCGGATATGTTCAAGGGGGCACCGCTATGCCAACGGTCCTTATCGGCAGCCGAAAGGTAGACCTGACCAATTTGGACAAGGTTTTTTGGCCGGAGGGGTACACCAAGGGCGACCTGGTGGGCTATTACCACCGGGTGGCGCCGTATGTGCTTCGCTACCTCAAGGACCGGCCGATCGTAATGAGCCGGTATCCGGACGGGATAAACGGGAAGCACTTCTATCAGAAGGAGAAGCCCGAGTACACGCCCGAATGGATTGAGACGCTGCCGGTGGCCCACGAGGGCGCCCAACGGGTGATCAACTACATCGTGTGCCGGGACGAAGCTCACCTGGTCTGGATCGCCAACCAGGGGGCGATCGAGGTGCACGCCTGGCTGGGCCGGGCCGGCCGGCTGGAATACCCGGACCTGGCCGTCCTCGATCTGGATCCGGCGGCTCACGCGACGTGGCGCCAGGTGATCGACGTGGCGCGGCTCGCCCGCACCGTGTTGGCCGAATTCGGCCTGGCCGGATTCCCAAAAACCTCGGGGGCGACCGGGGTACACATCTTTATCCCTCTGGAACCGGTGCACACCAACCGGGAGAGGACCCGGGCAATGGAGGCGGCAGCACGCCTGGTGACCGGCGTTTGTGCCTTTGCCACCACCGAACGGGCGATTGAACGGCGGACCGGCAAAGTGTACATCGACTATCTTCAAAACACGGCGGGCAAGACCATGGCTTTTCCATACAGTGTGCGTCCCCACCCGTCGGCGCCCGTATCCACCCCCGTAACCTGGGATGAACTGGAAAGCCTAAAAGCATCAAATCAGTTCAACATCAGGACCGTCCCGGACCGCCTGCAAAACCGGGGGGGACCCCTATGCCGCGCTTTTCAACCGTCGCCATCGTCTGGACGCCCTGCTGGCACTTGTCCCGTCACCCGCGTGATACCGTTCACTTTTTGGGCGCCTAAAACGCCTGATTCGGCAGGAATTCACAGAACACCCCCGAATCCCATGGACAAATCAGGCAGGGGAGGCGCATGGTGGACGACGAACGGGCATACTGGCTGGCCTGGGCGGTGGTTTGGCCGGCCGGGGCGCGGCGGCTTCTAAACCTGGTGGAGGCGTCCGGATCCGCCCGGCAGGCCTGGGAGGCCGGGAAGAAGGAGCTTTGTGCGTCGGGGCTGGATATGTCCCAGGCGGACGATCTGCTCTCCAGGCGGTCCCGGGTCGACCCGGCGGCGGAGCAGGAGCGGGTCCGGCGTGTTGGCGTCCGGGTTATAACCTGGGTGGACGCGAACTACCCGGAAAGCTTGCGCCACATCTACGATCCCCCGGCGGTGCTTTTCGGCCTGGGGGCTTTTGGCTTTCAGGAGTCCGGTCCCAACGTGGCGATCGTCGGTTCGCGCCGGGCCACGCCGTACGGCAGGGAGACGGCCAGCCAGTTGGCCGCCGCTCTCGGTTCCTGCGGTCTGGTGATAGTCAGCGGGATGGCCCGGGGCATCGACACCGCGGCGCACAACGGCGCCTTGGAATCCGGGGCCCCGACGGTGGCGGTGCTGGGGTCGGGCCTGGACGTGACCTACCCCCCGGAAAATGCCGGACTGATGGAGAGAATTGCGGCTTCCGGCGGTTTGGTGCTCACCGAATTCCCCTTGGGTTCAAGACCGGAGGCCTGGCATTTTCCGGTGCGCAACCGGATCATCAGTGGTCTTTGCCGCGCGGTGGTGGTCGTGGAGGCCGGCGAGCGCAGCGGCGCCCTGATTACGGCGGAGGCCGCGCTGGAACAGGGCCGCGACGTGATGGCGGTGCCCGGCAACGTGAACAACCCGTACAGCCGGGGGGCCAACCGCCTGATCAAGCAGGGCGCGCGGCTGGTGGAGGACGCCTGGGACGTGCTGGAGGAACTGGGCCTGACGGCCCTTTTCCCCGAAAACGAGTCCGGGGAAGCCGGGGTACCCGGGGACACCCCGGGGTACCCGCTTGAGATCCCGGCGCGGGGCACCCGCGCGGGGCACCCACGCGAGTGGGTCGGATCGGGTCGGCTCGCCCAGTTGAGCCCCGAAGAGAAACAAGTCCTGGAAATGCTCCAAGGACAGAGCCTCTCTGACCAAGCCCTGATGAGACTCACCGGGTTGACGGCTCCCCAGGCGGCGTCCGTTTTGGCTTACCTGGAAATTAAGGGGTTTGTGCGCCGGGCGCCGGGCGGGTTATACTACTCCTTATTAAAAGGCCGGTAGCGGCAAGGGGCACCTGCTCGGGGCACCCACGCGGGGCACCCACGCCAGTGGGTCGGGTCAGGTGAATTTTTGACGACACGAGGTGGACCTGATTGGAGAAAACGCTGGTGATTGTCGAATCCCCGGCCAAGGCCAGGACACTCGGGAAGTTCCTGGGCAAGAAGTACGAGATCCGGGCTTCAATGGGGCACGTCCGCGATCTTCCCCGGAGCCAGTTCGGCGTGGACGTGGATAACGGGTTCAAGCCCAAGTACATCACCATTCGGGGCAAGGGAGACGCTATCAAGGAACTTAAGGCCGCGCGCAAGAAGTCGGATCGGGTGCTTCTGGCTTCGGACCCCGACCGCGAAGGGGAAGCCATTGCCTGGCATTTGCAAGAATTGCTGCAGATCGACCCGGAAAAGCCCTGCCGCGTGGAATTCAATGAAATCACCAGGGAAGCGGTGACGGCGGCGATCAAGAATCCCCGGAAGATCGACCCCAACCGGGTGGACGCCCAACAGGCGCGGCGGATTCTGGACCGGCTGGTCGGCTACAACCTTAGTCCCCTGCTGTGGCGCAAAGTGCGCAAGGGTTTGAGTGCCGGGCGGGTGCAGTCGGCGGCCGTGCACCTGATTTGCACGCGCGAGCGGGAGATCGAAGCCTTTGTCCGCGAGGAATACTGGACGCTCACCGCACTCCTGGCCAACAGGGAGCGCGAGAAGTTCAAGGCCCGGTTGCACAAAAAGGCCGGGGAAAAGGTTATAGTGTCTGACGAGGAGACCATGAAGGCCATCCTGGACGACCTCAAGGGGGAATTCTACCGGGTGGCGGACGTGGTCCGGAAAGAGAAGAAGAAGAACCCGGCGCCCCCGTTCACCACCAGCACCCTGCAGCAGGAGGCGCACCGGCGCCTGAATTTCACCACCCGGAAGACGATGATGGTTGCGCAGCAGCTCTACGAGGGCCTGGACCTGGGCAAAGAGGGGCCGGTGGGTCTGGTTACCTACATCCGGACTGATTCGACCCGGGTTTCCGCTCCCGCTCAGGACGAGGCCCGGGAATACATCGGCAAGAACTTCGGCCAGGCGTACGTGCCGGGGGCACCCACGTCAGTGGGTCACAAAAGGGTGTACGCCCGGCCCGCAAGCGCCGTACCCGTTGGCAGGCAAGCGGGTACCAAGGCGCGGGTCCAGGACGCCCACGAGGCCATCCGGCCCACGTCCGTGCTGCGAACGCCGGAGGCGGTGAAAAAGTACCTGAATCCCGACCAACTGCGCCTTTACGAGCTGATCTGGACCCGTTTCCTAGCCAGCCAGATGGCTTCAGCGGTGCTCGACACCGTACGGGCTGAGATCGCCGCCGGGGAATACCTCTTCCGGGCCACGGGTTCCACGGTGAAATTCCCGGGCTTCACCCGGGTTTATACCGAGACGCGGGACGAGGCCAAAAACGGCGAAAAGAAAAAAGAGGAAGAGGAAGAGGAGGAGGAAGAGGAAGGGGCGCTCCCGGCGCTGGAAAAAGGAGAGCAGCTCAAACTGGTGCGCACGACGCCGGCCCAGCACTTCACGAGTCCGCCCTCCCGCTACACCGAAGCCAGCCTGGTGCGGACCCTGGAGGAACTGGGCATCGGCCGTCCCAGCACGTACGCGCCCGTGGTGGAAACCATCCAGCGCCGCGGCTACGTGATCCGGCGGGGCAAGACGCTCCACCCGACCGAATTGGGTCTGGTGGTCATCGACCTCTTGAAAGAGCACTTCCCGGACGTCATCAACAGCGAGTTCACCGCCGAACTGGAGGGAAAGCTGGACCAGATCGAAGAGGGATCCGTCCAGTGGGAAAAGGTGCTGGAAGAGTTTTACCGGCCCTTCCGCCGGGATGTCGCCGAGGCGGACGCGAAGATCGACCGTGTGCGGCTGGACGAGGTCACCGACGAGGAGTGCCCGAAGTGCGGCCGGAAAATGGTGATCAAGATGGGCCGGTACGGCAAGTTTCTGGCCTGCCCGGGGTTTCCCGGCTGCCGGCATACCAAGCCTATCCTTGAGGAGACGGGCCGCCGCTGCCCCAAATGCACCCGCCCGGTGGTGGTCAGACGGACCAAGAAGGGCAAGGTCTTCTACGGTTGTGCCGGGTACCCGGAATGTGATTTTGTGACCTGGGACCAGCCTACCGACCAGCAATGCCCCGACTGCCGGTCGTTCCTGGTGGCCAAGGGCACCCGGGCCGGAGGGCCGGCTGGGCCGGGCCGCTCCTTGGCCTGCGCCAATCCGGATTGCGGCCATAAGGAACGCAAGGCCGTGCGGGGCAAGGCCTGATGTCCGGCGGCGCCGTGGTGGTGGGGGCCGGTCTGGCCGGGGCGGAAGCGACCTGGCAACTGGTCCGGCGCGGCGTTCCCGTGGTCCTGTACGAGATGCGCCCGCAAAAACAAACCCCGGCCCATAATACCGGGGAGTTCGCCGAACTGGTCTGCTCCAATTCCTTGCGGGCGGAGGCGCTTACGAACGCGGTCGGCCTGCTCAAAGAGGAGATGCGCCGGCTCGGCTCCCTGATCATGGCCTGCGCCGATGCGCACCGGGTGCCGGCCGGCGGGGCGCTGGCCGTGGACCGGGAGTTGTTCGCCGCGGCGGTTACGGAGCGGTTGAGCGGCCACCCTCTGGTGACCGTCCGCCGGGAGGAAATCACCGCCGTTCCCGCCGGTGAACCGGTGGTCCTGGCCACCGGACCCCTGACCTCCGACGCCCTGGCGGACGAAATCCGGCGGCTGACCGGGCACGAACACCTGTATTTCTTCGACGCGGTGGCCCCGATTGTCACCCTGGAGTCCGTCGATCAGGACCGGGTGTTCCGGTCCTCGCGTTACGACCGCGGCGACCCGGCCTACCTGAACTGTCCCATGTCGCGGGAAGAGTACGAACGGTTCTGGGAGGCGCTGGTGGCCGCCGAGCGGGCGCCGCGGCACGGCTTCGAGCGGGAAACCCACTTTGAAGGCTGCCTGCCGGTGGAAGTGATCGCCGCCCGGGGCCGCGAAACGCTGCTTTTCGGGCCGCTTAAGCCGGTGGGGCTGGTCGACCCGCGCACGCACGCGCGGCCGCATGCCGTGGTCCAGCTCCGCCAAGACAACCGGGAGGGCACGCTGTACAACCTGGTGGGGTTTCAGACCAACCTGAAGTGGGGGGAGCAGCGCCGGGTGTTCTCGATGATCCCGGGGCTCGAGCAGGCGGAGTATGTACGTTACGGGGTGATGCACCGGAACACGTACATTAACGCGCCCGTTTTGCTGAACCCCACCCTGGTTTTGAAAAACCGGCCCGGCCTCTTCATTGCCGGGCAGTTGAGCGGGGTGGAGGGCTACGTCGAGTCGGCGGCCGCCGGGCTGGTGGCCGGTTTGAACGCGGCGCGGCTGTCAAAGGGGCGCGAACTCCTGGTCTTTCCACCCGAGACGGCGCACGGGGCCCTGTTGAACTATATCGTCACCGCGGATCCCGCCAATTTTCAGCCGATGAACGTGAACTTCGGGCTGTTTCCGCCCCTGCCCGGGAAGCGCCTCCGGCGCCGTCCGGAACGCAACCTGGCCCACGCGCAGCGCGCTCTGGAACGTCTCGCGGCCTGGCTGGCCGAAAAGGGGGAGGACCGTGTACCACTTAATTGACGGTTTTGTGGCCTACCTGCAGGCGGAGCGCCAGGCCTCACCCCGCACCATCACCGCCTACCAGCAGGACCTTTTCGCCGGGCTCGACTACTTTGCGCGCCGCCGGGGAAAAGCAGACGCCGCGCTGCAGGCGGGGGAGATCGACCTGAAGCTCTTCCGGGGTTACCTGGCGCACCTCGGGCAATCCGGTCTCGCCCGGAGCACCATAGCGCGGAAGGCGGCGGCCTGGCGTTCTTTTTTCCGCTACCTGGTCCGGGAAGACGCCGTTGCGGCGAGTCCCCTCGCCGGGTTGTCCGCACCCCGCCTGAAAAAGCGGCTGCCGGAAGTCCTATACCCGGAGGAGGTCGGCAAGCTTGTAGACGTGCCGGGCGAAAGTCCACGGGGCTTGCGCGACCGCGCCCTTCTGGAGACGTTGTACGCCGGGGGGCTGCGGGTATCCGAACTGGTGGGGCTCGACCTGGCCGACCTGGACTTAAAGCAGGCACACGTGCGGGTACTGGGGAAAGGGAACCGGGAGAGGCTCTTACCTCTGGGCGGATACGCGTGTGCGGCCTTGAAGCGGTACCTGGGCGAAGGCCGGCCGAAGCTTCTTGGCGGAAAGAAGACTACCGGGGCGCTCTTTTTGAATCACCGGGGCGAGCGGCTGACCGACCGGGGCGCGCGGCTTGTTTTCACCAACCACCTGAAGCTTTTGGCACCCGACCAACAGGCCGGGCCCCACCTGCTCCGGCACTGCTTCGCGACCCACCTCCTGGAGGCGGGCGCGGATTTGCGCACCGTCCAGGAACTCCTGGGCCACGCCCGCCTGTCGACCACCCAGATCTACACCCGGGTTTCGGCCGACCGTCTGCAGGAAGTATACCGGCGGGCGCATCCCCGCGGGCGGAGCCGCAGGGGCTGAGAGCGGCGGCACGTCACGCCAGGCCGCCAGGAACGGGGTTCGATGGTGGCGCGGTAGCGCTGGTACGAGGCGGACGGAGCCGCGGGAACTGAGAGCGGCGGCACGGGGAGGTGTGCTCCGCGCGCCAAACCCGGCTTATCGCGGGGGAGTTTTCGGTTTTGGGTCATGCGGTGCTATGGCTTTCGCCGGATCGATCCGGGCAAGACTGTGTTATGAGGTGAGACTGATTTGACATTCAAAGGCACCACCGTTGTCGCCGTAAAGAGGGACGGTTCGGTGGCCCTGGCCGGTGACGGGCAGGTCGGACTGGGCGAGGGAATCATCGTCAAGCGTGACGCCGTAAAACTGCGGCGTCTGTACAAGGATCGGGTGGTGGCCGGTTTCGCCGGGAGCGTGGCCGACGCGTTCGCCCTGTTTGAGCGTTTCGAGGGAAAGCTGGAGGAATCCCAGGGCAACCTGCGCCGGGCAGCCGTGCAGTTGGCGAAGGACTGGCGCACCGACAGGTACCTGCGGCGCCTGGAGGCGTTGCTCGTCGTGGCGGACCGGGAGACCGTGCTGCTGATTTCCGGTGGTGGCGAGGTAATCGAGCCGGACGACGGGATTGTCGCCGTCGGTTCCGGGGGCGCTTTCGCGCTGGCCGCGGCCCGGGCCCTGGCCCGGCACACCGCGCTGCCGGCGGCCGAAATCGCCCGCGAAGCCCTTTTGATCGCGTCCCAGATCTGCGTGCACACCAACGACCGGATCACAGTGGAAGAAGTCTAGGGCGAGGGAGCGCAATAGCGTGAATGTCGTTCACCGGCTGCAAATCGGATCACAGTGGAAGTGGAAGAAGTCTAAGGCGAGGAAGGGAGAATGACCGTGGAACTGACACCCCGGCAGACCGTGGCCGAACTGGACAAATATATCGTCGGCCAGGACGAAGCGAAGAGAGCGGTGGCGGTCGCTTTGCGGAACCGCTACCGGCGGGCGCGGCTCCCGGACGACCTTCGCGAAGAGGTAATGCCCAAGAACATCCTCATGATCGGACCGACCGGGGTGGGCAAGACGGAAATCGCCCGGCGGCTGGCCCGCCTGGTCAACGCTCCGTTTGTGAAGGTGGAGGCGACGAAGTTCACCGAGGTGGGTTATGTGGGCCGGGACGTCGACAGTATGGTGCGCGACCTGGTGGAAACATCCGTCCGCATGGTCCGGTCCGAGCGTTTGGCCGCGGTGGAGGCAGAAGCCGCTCGGTTGGCGCAGGAACGGATCATTGGACTTCTGGCGCCCTTTCCATCGCAGGAAACGGGCGGGCGCAACCCCCTGGAGATGTTGTTGGGGACCGCCCGTCCGGATCCGGAGACGGACGACCGGCACAAGCAGCGGTTGCGCCGGGTGGAGTTCGAGCGGGAAACCCTGCGGGCGAAATTGGAACGCGGGGAACTGGAGCACGAGCACCTGGAGATCGAGGTCGAGGACCGTCCGATGTCGACCATGGAGCTTTTCTCCGGCCAGGGTGTCGAGGAGATGGGCATCAACTTGCACGACGTGCTGGGCCACATCTTTCCGAAGAAGAAGAAACTGCGCAAAGCGACCGTGGCGGAAGCCCGGAAGATCCTGACCCAGCAGGAAGCTCAGAAGCTGGTGGACAACGAGGAAGTGGTGACCGAGGGTATCCGGCGCGCCGAGGAGTCCGGGATTGTTTTTCTGGACGAGATCGACAAGATCGCCGGGCGGGAGGCCGGCGCCGGGCCTGACGTGTCCAGGGGAGGCGTGCAGCGCGATATTCTCCCGATCATCGAGGGTTCCACCGTGGTGACCAAGTACGGCCCGGCCAGGACCGACCACGTGCTGTTCATCGCCGCCGGCGCTTTTCACATGTCGCGGCCCTCCGACCTGATTCCCGAGTTGCAGGGCCGTTTCCCAATCCGGGTGGAACTTAAGAATCTCACCGAAGAGGACTTCCTGCAGATCCTGACGGAGCCCCAGAACGCTTTAATCAAGCAATACACCGCATTGTTGGCCACGGAGGACATTAAGCTCGAATTTTCTAAATATTCTCTTGTCGAGATTGCGAAAATCGCTTATACTGTTAATGATCAGACGGAGAATATCGGTGCCCGCAGGCTTTTCACCGTGCTCGAGCGGCTCCTGGAGGAAATATCGTTTGCCGCCCCGGATGTTGAGGACAAAAACGTGTTCATCGATGAGCACTACGTCCGGGAAAAATTAAGCGAAATTGTACGCCGCGAGGACTTGAGGCGCTATATTCTTTAGACCCGCAAGGGGGCTTTGGCTGGTGACTCTGCTGGAAAAATGCCGGGCGATCAACAGGATTTTGCAGAAGTCGGCCGGCTACGCGGTGGACTATGGCGAAATGGCCCAGGTGCTGTGTGTCAACCTCCGGGCCAACACCTATATCCTGGACGAGGACGGCCGGATTTTGGGAGCGGAGTTCCTGGACGATTTTGGTTGTGAGGTCGTCCGCGGCATGATCTACGAATCGGGGTTCCCCCGGGAGTACAACGAATGGCTGCTGGGGATTCCCTCGACGTACGCCAATTTTTGCCAGACCGAAAACGCCTGCGTTTTCAACGCCTACGAGCACTGCCAGTACGTGAACAAGGTGACCACGGTGGTGCCCATCGTGGGCGCCGGAAAGCGTCTGGGGACCTTGGTCCTGGCCAAATTCGGCGAGGAGTTTACCGGTGACGATTTGGTGCTGGCCGAAATCGGGGCCACGGTGGTGGGCATGGAAATCTTGCGCGCCCAGGTGGGCCGGATGGAAGAGGATATCCGGAAGCGGACCGCCGTGCAGGTCGCGCTGGGCACCCTCTCTTATTCGGAACTGGACGCGGTGCGGCATATTTTTAAGCAACTCGACGGCAGCGAAGGCCTCCTGGTAGCCAGCAAGATCGCCGACCGGGCCGGCATCACCCGTTCGGTGATCGTAAACGCCCTGCGCAAGTTCGAGAGCGCGGGCGTTATTGAGTCCAAGTCCCTGGGAATGAAGGGGACCTATATCCGGGTGCTCAATGACCGTTTACTCGACGAACTGGCGAAGATGAAGCCTTAGAAATAATAAATTAATTAAATTTTTTTGACTTACCGCCCCGGGTTTATGATAGAATATTCCCTGGTGCAAAATCACACACGCCGCCGGATTGCGTCCACGGTGCCCCCGTTTCGGAACGGGGGTCCGGCCGCGAGTTGAAGGCGGCGGAGGCTTAAAACCACGCGGAGGGAGGTGTAATAGTGGCGATTGTGACCATGAAGCAGTTGCTTGAGGCCGGGGTGCATTTTGGCCACCAGACCCGCAGGTGGAATCCCAAAATGGCCCCTTATATTTTCACGGACCGGAACGGCATCTACATCATTGACCTGCAAAAGACGGTCCGTAAGATTGAAGAGGCCTACAACTTCGTCAAGCAGATCGTGTCCGAGGGGCAGACGGTGCTGTTTGTAGGCACCAAGAAGCAGGCCCAGTTGACGGTGGTGGAGGAGACCGAGCGGTGCGGGATGTTCTACGTAAACCAGCGCTGGCTGGGCGGCATGCTGACCAATTTTCAAACCATCCGGCGCCGGATTGACCGGTTGAAGGAACTGGAGCGGAAACAGGCCGAGGGCCGTTTCGAGGCGCTCCCGAAGAAAGAAGTGGCCGAACTCATGCACGAGAAACACCGTCTGGAAAAGTATCTTAAGGGCATCAAGGACATGAGCAAGCTTCCGGGCGCGCTTTTCGTAATTGATCCGCGCAAGGAGCGGATTGCGGTAGCCGAGGCACGCAAGCTGGGTATTCCGATCGTGGCCATTGTGGACACGAACTGTGACCCGGACGAGATCGACTATATCATCCCGGGCAACGACGACGCGATCCGGGCCGTTCGACTCCTGACCAGCCGGATGGCCGACGCGGTGCTGGAAGGGCGCCAGGGAGAACAGTCAGCTCCGGAACCCGACCGGGGAGTCGTGGCCGAAGCCCAGGCCTAAAGCGGTGGGGTTTCGGTTATAATTAGGCCAGGGTGGTTCGTTCGGCAAATCATGGTTTTGGGGGGCGCAAGTGAAGTGGAAGTGTCGGCAAGGCTGGTAAAGGAGCTCCGCGAGCGTACCGGCTCGGGAATGATGGACTGCAAGAAAGCCCTGGTGGAAACCGGCGGTGACCTGGAAAAGGCGGTTGACTATCTGCGGGAGAAAGGCCTCGCGGCGGCGGCCAAGAGAGCCGGCCGGGCGGCCTCCGAGGGCTCGATCGAGAGTTATATTCACGGTGCGGGCCGGATTGGAGTGCTGGTGGAGGTCAATTGCGAGACCGACTTCGTAGCCAAGACCGGTGAGTTCCGGGCTTTTGCCCGGGACGTGGCCATGCAAATCGCGGCCGCCCGGCCGGAGTTTGTTGGGCGTGAGGACGTGCCGGCCGAGGCTCTGGATAGAGAGCGGCGCGTCTTGCGGGCCCAGGCGCTGAACGAGGGCAAGCCGGAGAAGATCGTCGACAAGATGGTTGAGGGCCGCCTCGACAAGTTTTTCCGGGAGAGCTGCCTTCTGGAGCAGCCGTTCATCAAGAATCCGGACGTGGCTGTACAGGATGTGCTCAAGGAAACCGTGGCCAGGCTGGGCGAGAATATCGTGATCAAGAGGTTTGCCAGGTTCCAGCTGGGCGAGGGAGCCGACGAATAGAAAAAGCAGGAAAAGCGGGGCGTTTGCCGAATTAGGGACAGGAGGGTCCGTCATTGATCACCCCCAGGTACCGGCGTGTGGTTCTCAAGCTGAGTGGTGAGGCCCTGGCTGGAGAACAGGGATACGGTATCAGCCCCGAGGTCGTGCTGTACATCGCCTCGGAAATCAAGGAAGTAATCCAGCAGTTCCGCGTGGAGACGGCCATCGTGGTCGGCGGCGGAAATATCTGGCGCGGGGTGGCCGGCAGCGCCAAGGGCATGGACCGGGCCACGGCGGACTATATGGGGATGCTGGCGACGGTGATCAACTCTCTGGCGCTTCAAGACGCCCTGGAGAAGACCGGCGTGGATACCAGGGTGCAGGTGGCCATCGAGATGCGGGCGATCGCTGAGACTTACATCCGGCGCCGGGCGATCCGGCATCTGGAAAAAGGGCGGGTCGTGATTTTCGCCGCCGGGACCGGCAACCCCTATTTTTCGACGGACACGACGGCCGCCCTGCGGGCGGCCGAAATCGAAGCCGAGACGATTCTGATGGCCAAGCGGGTGGACGGGGTATATGATTCCGACCCCCTGCAAAACGCCGCCGCCAAGAAGCTGGACCGGCTGACCTACATCGAGATGTTGAACCGGGGCCTGGGCGTGATGGACGCCACCGCTGCTTCGCTCTGTATGGAAAACGGCATCCCGGTATTGGTTTTCAGCATTTACGAGCCCGGCAACATTAAGAAAGCCGTACTCGGAGAGAATATCGGGACTTTTATCGGGAGTGAGGTCGAATGCGCGAACTACTGGAATCAGCCGAACTCGACATGATGAAAACGATTGAAGTGCTCGATAAGGAATTTGCCTCTTTGCGGGCCGGACGGGCCACACCGGCCCTTTTGGACCGGATCGGCGTGGACTACTACGGGTCGCCGACGCCCATAAACCAACTGGCGACGGTTTCGGTTCCGGAGGCGCGCCTGCTGGTGATTCAGCCGTGGGACAAAAGTGTCATCGGCGAGATCGAGCGGGCGATTCTAAAATCGGATTTGGGGATCACCCCCTCGTCCGATGGAAACATTATTCGCCTGGCTGTGCCCCAATTGACCGAAGAACGGCGCCGGGACCTGGTGAAGCTCTTGAAAAAGCGGGGCGAAGAGGCCAAAGTGACCGTTCGGAACATCCGCCGGGACGTCATTGAGCGCCTTAAGGCGCTGCAGAAAGAAGGCGGGGGGTTCTCTGAAGACGGCCTGCGCCGGGAGCAGGACGAAGCCCAGAAGCTGACTGACCGTTACATCAAGGAAGTCGACCGGATCGTGGCGGCCAAAGAGAAAGAGGTTATGGAGATCTGACCGTGGACGTTCTTGGTTTTGAGCTGGACGAGGCGCTTGCCCGGCTGGATGCGGAGGGATGGCGGGTGAAGGTGAAGTTGACCTCTCCTCCCGGAACCGTACCGCCGGGACCCCGCAGGGTGGTCCGCGTGGTGACGGCCGGTGCTCGGGAAGTCGAAATCGTGGCGGCACACCAGGGTTGGGAGGAAAACCGGTTTCCGGACGACATTGTGGAGCACAAGTAGCGCCCCCCAGGGTTTCGGGGGGTGTTCTTGTAGGGGAGAGAAGTCAGGTCCCCTTTGGAGGTGCCAAGCGTGGGGCGGGACGGATCGGCCGATGAAAAGACTTTGATGCAGATGCTGGACCGGGAGCGGATACCGGCTCACGTGGCGGTAATTATGGACGGCAACGGCCGGTGGGCCCAGAAGCGCGGGCTTCCCAGGGCCGCAGGTCACCGGGCCGGGGCGGAGGCTTTGAGGAAAGTGGTCCGTTTTGCCGCTGAACTGGGGGTGCGCTATCTCACGGCGTACACTTTCTCCACCGAGAACTGGAAACGCCCGCGTGCCGAAGTTGACGGCCTGATGTCTTTGCTGGTGGAATACATCTACAAGGAACTGGAAGAAATGCGCGGCCAGGGGGTCTGCCTGCGGACGATCGGCCGCCCGGAGGAGTTGCCGCCGGACGCCGGAGCGGCCCTCGCGGAAGCCGTGGCCCGGACGCGGGACAACTCGCGGATCATTGTAAACCTGGCACTGAACTACGGGGGCCGCCGGGAGCTGGTAGACATGGCCCGCAAACTGGGCGAGGCCGTCAGGGCGGGACGGCTTGACCCCGGGGACATTGACGAAAAAACGGTCGAGTCCGCCCTGTACACGGCCGGGATTCCCGATCCCGACCTGTTGATCCGTCCGTCCGGCGAATTTAGGATCAGCAACTTTATGCTCTGGCAACTGGCGTATACCGAGTTCTGGGTGACGCCGGTCCTCTGGCCCGACTTTGCGCGGGTGCACCTGGTCCAGGCCCTGGTGGAGTTTCAGCGCCGTGACCGGCGCTACGGGGGCCTGAACGTTTGATGGCGGCCAGGGTTCTTACCGCCTTGCTCGGCGCACCCCTTTTGCTGTTGGCCGCCTGGCTGGGCGGGGTCTACCTGCTTGCCGCCGTGGCTGTGCTGGTGCTTCTGGCCCAATATGAGCTGGTGCGCTTGATTGGGGACTTGGCCCCGCACCGGGGGCTGGTTTTCGCCGGGGGGCTGATTCTGGTGGCGGCGGCCTATTTCAGCCCGGGCCGGTTTCCAGACGCCGCGCTATTCGCCCTGTTGCTGTTGTACCTGGGCGCCCTTGTTTTCTTTTTTCCGCGTTTCGCGCCCGGATCACTGGCCGGCACCCTGCTGGCCGCAGTCTACCCGGGATTGCTGTCGTACCTCTATCTGCTGCGGGCCCTGCCGGACGGTTGGCAGTGGCTGTTGCTCGTATTCGCCGTCACCTGGGCGTTCGACATTTTTGGCTACTTCACCGGGCTGGCCTTCGGTCGCACCCGGATGACGCCCAACCTAAGCCCGAAGAAAACGGTCGAGGGCCTGGCCGGCGGAATCTTGGCCGCCGCCACGGCGGCCGCCGCCGGCGGCTATTTGATCGCTGGTGCGCTGGACTGGACTTTCATCCTGGCCGGCCTCCTCATCGGCGCCGCGGCGCAGACCGGTGACCTGGCGGCCTCGGCTTTGAAGCGCTTCGCCGGGGTCAAGGACTCCGGGCGCCTGCTTCCCGGCCACGGGGGCGTGCTGGACCGGTTCGACAGTCTTCTTTTCAGCGCGCCGCTGGGCTATTACCTGATTCAGTGGCTGATTATTCAATGAGACCTCCGGCACCGTCATAAAAGGGGCCTGACCCCTTTTTGACCCCTTTTCGCCACGCGAGCGACTCCCCTGAAAAAGTTTACTTGTACGCTGCAAATGGTTATAGTCTATTTAGGCTCTTATGTTGAAGGAGAATGGCCATGCCGCCTTCGGAGCGGGTGCAGCGGATTGCCTGGAGCGCGGGCGCGTTGTTGCTGGTGACGGCGAACCTGATCGTCTTGGGGTACGTCACCCGGTACATGCTGCCTATTCTCCTGCCGTTCCTGGTGGCGTTGATGATCAGCCTGCTGATCGACCCGTTGGTGCGGTTCCTGCAGGAACGGCTCCGCTTTCCACGCCCGGCGGCCGCCATTGGAGTGCTCCTGGTGCTGCTGGCCGCGGTCGGGGCCGTGCTGACGGCGGCGACCCTGCGGCTGGTGGCCGAGCTGATGCACCTGTCTTCGTTGCTGCCGTACCACGTCGCCAGCTTCCGGAACACTTTCGAGCAGTTGGTCAATGAAGCGGTAACCATTTACGGGCGCTTGCCCCCAGCAGCGGTGAGCTACCTCGACGGCCTGCTGGTGTCGGTGGTCAGTGGCCTGGAAGGGTTTCTGATGGGGGCGCTGGAGGCCTCGCTCGGGCTGTTGGCGGCCGTGCCGCTGATCATCATCGTGACCATCATCACTTTCGTGGCCACCTATTTTTTCAGCCGGGACAGCGAAAAGCTCCGCGAAGCGTGGATCCGGGCACTTCCTGAACCGTGGGGCGTCAAGAGCCTGCTGGTGGTGCGCGAGGGCTTCGGGGCGTTTATCCGGTTTTTCCGGGCCCAATGCGTGCTGGTGAGCATCACCATGGCGATCACCACCACCGGGCTCCTGATCATCGGCACGCCGTACGCCGTGTCGATCGGCATCGTCACGGGCATCTTCGACCTTCTGCCGATGCTGGGTCCGACCGTCATCTTCGTGCCCTGGATTGTTTGGTGCGTGTTGACCGGTTCCTATTCGCTGGCGCTGAAACTGTTCATTCTGTACGCGATCCTGTTTATCGTCCGGTCTTCCCTGGAGGCCAAAGTGGTGGCTAAGAGCCTGGGTCTTCACCCGCTGGCCGTACTGGTGGCGATGTACGTCGGGCTCAAAGTAATGGGCATACTTGGGTTAATCCTGGGTCCGATCCTGGTGGTGGTGGTGCAGGGTGCGATTATGGCCGGGAGGCACGCGCGCGAAGCAAGTGTGTAGCCGGCGGCTGGAGGTTGGTATGCCGAAGAGGGTTGCCGTTTTGGGCAGCACGGGTTCAATCGGCCGGCAGGCGCTGGACGTGGTGCGGAGCCACCCGGAAAGACTCAAAGTGGTGGGGCTGGCCGCCGGACGGAACTGGGAGCTGCTGGCCGAGCAGGCGGCCGAATTCGCGCCGGAAGTGGTCTCCGTCTGGTTCGCTGACGACGCCGCGCGCGTCCGGGTGCGCCTGGGCGACCGGACCGGGGTGCACGCAGGCGAGCCGGGACTGAGCGCCGTGGCCGGCTGGCCGGCGGCGGACATCGTGCTGGTGGCGGTCACCGGCACCGCCGGCCTCGTCCCGACCGTGGAAGCGATCCAACTGGGCAAGGACGTGGCGCTGGCCAACAAGGAGACGCTGGTGGTCGCCGGCGAGCTGGTCACCGAACTGGCCGTCGGGACGGGCGCGCAGATCCTGCCCGTGGACAGTGAGCACTCCGCCGTCTGGCAATGTATCGCGCACCGGCGGACCGAGGTGGCGGGAATTGTCCTGACGGCTTCCGGAGGCCCGTTTCGCCGTTTCTCCCAAGAGGAGCTGGAGCGGGTGCGGCCGGAGGACGCGCTCCGGCACCCGACCTGGCGGATGGGCCCCAAGATCACGGTGGACTCGGCAACGCTGATGAACAAAGGCCTGGAGATCATCGAGGCCCGGTGGCTGTTTGACGTGGGCTACGACCAGATCGAGGTCGTGGTGCACCCCGAGAGTATCGTCCACGGGATGGCGCGCTTGCGGGACAAAACGGTGCTGGCCTGCATGGGTCCCCCCGACATGCGGTTGCCCATCCAGTATGCCTTGAGCTATCCCCAGCGCTGGGAAACGAGGCAACCGGCTCTGGATTTCACCGCCTTGGGCGCGCTTACCTTTGAAACGCCCCGCCGCGACCTCTTCCCGGCGCTGGACCTGGCCTACCAGGCCGGGCGCGAGGGCGGCACCATGCCCTGTGTGCTGAACGCCGCCAACGAGGTGGCGGTGTCGGCTTTTCTGGCGGGGCGCCTGGCCTTTACCGGCATTCCCAAGGTAGCCGCCGCCGTCATGGGACAACATGAAAAAAAGCGCCGCCCCGGACTCAAAGACATTCTGGCCGCCGACCGCTGGGCCCGTGAAACGGCCGCGGCGGCTGCGGAAAGGGTTGGGTGAGCTGATGCTTACGGTCATCGCCGTAATTGTCGTATTCGGCCTCTTGATTTTCATTCACGAGTTGGGACATTTCCTGGTGGCCAAACGTGCCGGGATACTGGTGCACGAGTTCGCTCTGGGCTTCGGGCCGAAACTGGTCGGTCTTCGCCGGGGGGAGACGGAGTACACCTTGCGGGCGGTGCCGCTCGGGGGTTTCGTCCGGCTCGCCGGCATGGACCCCAGGGAAGAGGAATATGACCCGGCCCGGAGCTACCAGCACAAGTCGGTCGGTCGGCGCATGGGCGTGATCGCGGCCGGACCGCTGGCCAACTTCTTCCTGGCGGCGGTCCTCTTGGCCGTTGTTTTCATGGTCCAGGGTCAGCCCACCCCGACCACCGTGGTGCGAACGGTGCTGCCCGACCGGCCGGCGGCGGAGGCCGGCCTCCAGCCGGGTGACCGGATCTTGGCGGTTGACGGCCGGCAGGCGGGCAACTGGGAGCAACTGGTGGCCGAAATCAGCACCCGGCCCGGCGAGACCCTGGTCCTGACGGTGGAGCGGGAAGGCCGGCACCTCCAACTGCCGGTGGTCCCGGCAGATGAGGACGGCGTGGGCAAAATCGGTTTCGCCCCGGAAATACAGCCGGTACGGGTGGGGTTTTTTGATGCCCTGGCCGGCGGGGTGCAGTACACGGTCCAGATCACGCTCTTGATCATCGGCTTTTTGGGCCAGATGATCACCGGCCACGCGCCGGCCGAGGTAGGGGGGCCGGTCCGGATTGTGGCCGAGATCGGCACCGCGGCCCAACTCGGACTGATGCCGCTGTTGCAGTTGGCTGCTTTCCTGAGCATCAACGTGGGGCTCTTCAACCTGCTGCCCATCCCGGCGCTGGACGGCAGCCGCCTGCTGTTTCTCTCCTGGGAGGGCCTTACGCGGCGGCCGGTGAATCCGGAGCGGGAGGGGATGTTTCACCTGGTGGGCTTCGCCCTGCTGCTGCTGTTGATCGTGGTCATCACTTACAACGACATCGCCCAGTTGATGATGTAGTTGTTTCTGCCCTAGGAGTGGTGTGCGCCGGGGCATTATCTTCGGTCACTGTGTCCGCGCCAACGAATGAACTCGCTCACCTCGGGCGGCGCCGAAACTCGCCCGCTCACGCGGGCTCAAACAGTCGGTCGCCGCTGGTCCTCGGCTCGCTGCGTTCCTTGAATAGGCTCCCAATGTGACCTTCGATAATGCCCCGGCGCACACCTGCGACCGGTCATACAAAATCGTGCTCTATGGAAACGGGGGTTTTTGAGGTCTTGCGCAGGAAGACGCGGGCGGTGCGGCTCGGCAAGGTCCAGGTCGGGGGCGGGGCCCCGGTTTCGGTGCAGTCCATGACCAACACCGACACCCGCAACGTGGCCGCCACCGTGGCTCAAGTCCGCGAGCTGGCCGGGGTCGGCGCGGAAATAGTCCGGGTGGCCGTGCCCGACCGGGAGGCGGCCGAGGCGTTGCGGCAGATCCGGGCCCAGGTGCCGGAGGTGGCGCTGGTGGCGGACATTCACTTTGACCACCGCCTGGCTCTGGCCGCGGTCGAGGCGGGAGTGGACGGGCTGCGCTTAAACCCGGGTAATATCGGCGGCCGCGACAAGGTGGCCGAAGTGGTGCGGGCGGCCGGGGAACGGGGCGTGCCGATCCGCATCGGGGTCAACGCGGGCTCTTTGGACCGAAAGGTCCTGGAGCGGTTCGGCGCCGTATCGGCCGAGGCCATGGTCGCCAGCGCCCTGG
This sequence comes from Firmicutes bacterium UBA911, assembly GCA_002294005.1. Classification (GTDB taxonomy): domain Bacteria; phylum Bacillota; class Desulfotomaculia; order Desulfotomaculales; family Desulforudaceae; genus Desulforudis. The sequence goes on from DBEH01000049.1 coordinate 21,570, forward strand.
AACACGCGGCTATTCTGGAGGACTTGGGCTTCACGGCCGTAAAGGTTTCCTTAAAGGCCAGCAACGTATCCCTGACGGTGGCCGCCTACCGGTTGCTCGCGGACCAGGTGGACTACCCCTTTCACGTCGGGATCACCGAAGCCGGAACGATGCGCGGGGGTCTGGTGAAGTCGGCAGTTGGGATCGGAGTGCTGCTTGCGCAGGGTATCGGCGACACGATCCGGGTTTCCCTGACGGCACCGCCCAGGCACGAGGTCTGGGCCGGGTACGAAATATTGAAAGCCCTTGGACTGCGGCACCGGGGCGTGGAGCTGATCTCCTGCCCCACGTGCGGCCGGACCGAAATCGACCTGGTGGGCATCGCGACCGAGGTGGAAGAGCGTTTGCAGGGCATGACCCGGGCGCTCAAGGTGGCTGTGATGGGCTGCGTCGTGAACGGGCCGGGCGAGGCGCGGGAGGCTGACGTCGGCATTGCGGGCGGGAAAGGGGCCGGGCTCTTGTTTCGCAGGGGAGAGCCGGTTCGTATCGTACCGGAGCCGGATTTGGTGGACGCGCTCCTGGAGGAGATAGAGAAATTGCAGTCCGAGGAGGAACAAGTTGACTAATGCGCGCTAGCGAGTACCTGATCCCGACACTGCGAGAAACGCCGGCCGAAGCGGAAGTGGTCAGTCACCGGCTCCTCTTGAAAGCCGGCTACATCCGCAAGGCGGCGTCCGGTTTTTATACCCTGCTCCCGCTGGCCCACCGGGTGCTGCAAAAGATTATGCGCATCATCCGGGAGGAGATGGACCGGCAGGGGGGGCAGGAGATCCTGCTGCCGATTATGCAGCCGGCCGAACTGTGGCTGCGTTCGGGCCGGTGGCAGGTATACGGGCCGGAGCTTTTTCGGTTGAAGGACCGGCACGGCCGCGACTTCTGCCTGGGTCCGACGCATGAGGAGATTATCACCGAACTGGTGATGGGCGACGTGCGCTCCCACAAGCAGTTGCCGCTCCTCTTGTACCAGATGCAGAACAAGTACCGGGACGAGCGGCGCCCGCGCTTCGGCCTGCTCCGGGGCCGGGAGTTCATCATGAAGGACCTTTATTCCTTCGACCGGGACGAGGCCGGCCTGGAGGTCAGTTACCGCAAGATGTTTGAGGCCTACCAGCGTGTTTTCGGCCGCTTGGGGCTGGAGTTCCGCCCGGTGGAGGCGGACTCGGGGCCGATCGGGGGCAATGTCAGCCACGAGTTCATGGTCCTGGCCGGTTCCGGGGAAGCCCTGGTGGTCCACTGCCCGGGGGCGGCCTGCGGTTACGCGGCGAACGTGGAGAAAGCGGAGAGCGGCGCGAAGCGCCCGCGACACGAGGAGGAACCGGCGGCGCTGGAACTCGCGCCTACACCGGGGAAGCGGACGGTGGATGACGTATGCGCCTTTCTGGAGGTCGGTCCGGAGCGCATCGTGAAGACCTTGCTGTACGAGACCGACAAGGGGCCTTGCGCGGCGCTGGTCCGGGGCGACCGGGAAGTGAACGAGGTCAAGCTGGGGAACGCGGTCGGGGCGGTGCACCTGGAAATGGCGGGGCCGGAGACCATCAGGCGGATCACCGGGGCCCCGGTCGGGTTCACCGGCCCGGTCGGCCTGGAGGGGGTCCGGTTCGTGGTTGACGATGAGGTTTCATTCATGGTTAACTGTATTACCGGTGCCAACCAGGGGGACGCCCATTACCGGAACGTCAATCCCGGACGGGATTTCCCGCTGCCGCTGGTGACCGACCTGCGGCTGGTGCGGGAGAAGGACCCCTGCCCGCGGTGCGGCCTGCCCCTGCTCGCGGCCCGCGGGATCGAGGTGGGGCAGGTGTTTAAGCTGGGCACCAAGTACTCCGAGGTGATGGGGCTCACCTACCTGGACGAGCACGGTGCGGAGCGCCCGGTGGTCATGGGCTGCTACGGCATCGGCGTGACCCGCACCCTGGCGGCCGCCGTGGAACAGAACCACGATGAGCAGGGGATGATTTGGCCGGCGGCCATCGCCCCCTTTGCTGTGGTGGTGGTGCCGGTGAACGTGCGGGATGAGGTGCAGTCGGAGTTGGCGGAGAAAGCCTACGCGGCGCTCTCCGGGGCGGGCGTGGACGTGCTGCTGGACGACCGGCCTGAGCGCCCCGGGGTGAAGTTCAAGGACGCGGACCTGGTTGGGTACCCCCTGCGGGTAACCGTGGGCAAAACGGCCGCCGACGGGCTGGTGGAATTGCGGCTTCGGAAGAACGGGGACACCCGCCTGGCCGGAATCGGGGAACTGGCGGCTGTGGTGCGCGCGCTGCTGTAGGGACCTGTTTTGTGCGGAGGAATCGGAAAAAGGGGGGCTGTCCCCTTTTCTCGATTGGGGGGAGTGAGAAAGGCAGTGTTGGGTCTGGTACGGCCCCGTAACAGGCGAATACTCGCCATGTGCGTGCTGATTCTGGTCGGGGTGGTGCTCCTTGGTCCGGCGGTGCCGGTGCAGGGCCGGGTCGCCGACCAGGTCGTGGTGTTGCAGGTGGACGGCCTCATCGTCCCGGTGGTGGCGCAGTACTTGGACCGGGGCATCGCGGAGGCTGAACGCCTGGGCGCCGTCTGTGTCATTGAGTTGAACACCCCGGGAGGACTTTACGACACCACCCAGAAGATTGTTCAACGAATAATGAACGCCGACGTCCCGGTGGTGGTTTTCGTGTCGCCCGCCGGGGGCCAGGCCGGTTCGGCCGGCACGTTCATCACCCTTTCAGCCCACGTGGCGGCAATGGCTCCGGGAAGCCGCATCGGCGCGGCCCACCCGGTGGCGGCCGGCGGCGAGCAGATGACCGGGGCCCAGGAGGAGAAGATCACTCAGGACGCGGCGGCCTGGGTCCGGAGCATCGCCGAGACGCGGGGGCGTGACGCCGAGAAGGCTGCGATGGCGGTGACCGAGAGCCGGTCGTACACCGATGGCCAGGCTCTGGAGTTCAACCTGATCGACTTGCAGGCCGCGAACCTGGCCGAGCTCTTGCAGTTGATCGACGGGATGACCGTCACCCTGGACGACGGTGAGGAAGTAAGGCTGGCCGTGGTGAACGCGCCGCTGGAACGGGAGGAAATGAACTGGGTCGAACGGGTTCTGCACACCTTGAGCAATCCCAATATCGCTTATATACTGCTTTCGCTCGGGATGCTCGGTTTGCTGATCGAGTTCTACAACCCGGGGGGGATTTTCCCGGGCGCGACCGGGGGTCTGGCCCTGATTTTGGCCTTGTATTCACTGGGAACGCTGGACGCCTCCTGGGGAGGGGTCTTGTTAATTGTCCTGGGGTTCGTTCTGCTCGCCTTAGAGCTGTTCGTAGTCAGTTTCGGCTTATTAACCGCGGGGGGGCTGATTGCCATCGTACTGGGCTCGATGATCCTTTTCGCCGGCAGCCCGGAGGGTTTCCAGGTAAATATCGGCGTGATGGCCGGGGTTGTGGCCGGCATCGCTCTATTTGCCGTTTTGACGGTGCACCTGGCAATCAAGGCGCACCAACGCCAGGCTGCGACCGGCCGGGAGGGGATGTCCGGCGCGGTCGGGGTGGCGCTCACGCCCCTTGACCCTAAGGGAGAGGTTCTGTTTGAGGGCGAACGCTGGCGCGCGGTGGCCGAGGACGGCCCCGTCGAAGCCGACGAGGAGGTGGTGGTTATCCGGATGGAGGACGGCCTGAAGTTGGTGGTGCGCCGGCGGGAAAAACCGGATGGGCGGGAAGACGGTTTCTCCTAGAAAAACCCGGCAATAATACGGGTATCCGGGATTTGCCATCGGGACTCCGTTAAAACGAGAGAAGAGAAAGGAGAGCGACAATATGTTGGAATTCTTGATGTTCTGGGGTGTGCTGATCGCGCTGGTTTTGATGTTCCTGTCTGCGGCCATCAAGATCGTCCAAGAATACGAGCGGGGGGTGATTTTCCGGTTGGGCCGGTTCGTCGGGGCGCGCGGGCCGGGACTGTTCTTTCTCATTCCGATCATCGAGCGGATGGAGAAGGTGGACCTCCGGGTGGTGACCGCCGATGTGCCCACCCAGGAGGCGATCACCCGGGACAACGTGACCGTGAAAGTCAACGCGGTCATCTACTTCCGCGTGGTGGACCCCGGTAACGCCGTTTTAAAGGTGCTCGACCACGTCCGGGCGACGTCGCAACTGGCCCAGACCACGCTGCGTAGCGTGCTCGGCCAGAGCGAGCTGGACGAGTTGCTCGCGCAGCGCGACCAGATCAACCAGCGCCTGCAGAAGATCATCGATGAGGGTACCGAGCCCTGGGGCGTGAAGGTGTCGATGGTCGAGGTGCGGGATGTGGAACTGCCCCAGATGATGCAGCGGGCCATGGCCGCCCAGGCGGCCGCCGAGAGGGACCGGCGGGCGAAGGTCATCCACGCCGACGGCGAGTTTCAGGCGGCCCAGAAGTTGGCCGACGCCGCCGCCATCATCGGCACCCAGCCAGCCGCCATCCAACTGCGGTACCTGCAGACCCTGACCGATATTTCCGGGGAGAAAGGATCCAGTACGATCGTGTTTCCCCTGCCGATGGACTTTTTCAAGATGTTGGAGCGTTTCACGGCTAATCCGGAACGGCTGGCGAAATAGGAACAGGCGCGCGGCAGAGGCTTTAAGACCCCGTCCGCCGTGGGCGGGGTCCGTGTTTTTTGTCCAACCGGCAGGAAAACGGCCCCGGCCCCCGAAGTTGTTTTTTGGGAGCATAAAAAGTGGAGACTGTTTTAAAGCACCTCCGAGCCGGGGGACCTAAAGCGGCAGCGCCATGGACCCGGGCCGACAGGGTGCGTTGGGAAACCGGCGCGCCTCCCGTTGTGGAAAGGATGGTGGAGTTTTTGGGTACAGGCGCGGACCGGGCCTGGGAGTTTTAAGGGCCCGGTTTTGTTTTTGCGGCTTTGAAAAAGGCAAACCCACTACCTCGCCTGCGGCGGCGAGGTCTGGATGTTCTCGTTTTGTTTTTGCGGCTTTCCAAAAAGGCAAGTCCACGGGGAGTTGGGGAGCGTGCGGGATAACTTTGAGCGGCAGATTACCTACTTGCGGGTGTCCTTGACCGAGAAGTGCAATTTGAACTGCTTCTACTGCCGCTCGGGTGAGCATACAGGGCCTGCAGCGGACGGTCTGCCGCTGGATGGCCTGGTGCGGGTGATCCGTGCCGGGGCTCGGGCGGGCATCAGGAAAATCCGCCTTACCGGAGGCGAGCCCCTGGTCCGCCCGGACGTGGTTCCCGTGGTGGCGGCGCTCAACGAAATCCAGCAAATCGACGACATCGCCCTGACCACCAACGGCTCGCTGCTTGCGCCCCGGGCGCAGGCCCTGAAGGCGGCGGGGCTGAAGCGGGTGAATATCAGCCTGGACACCCTGCGGCCGGACCGGTTCCGCACCATAACCAAAAACGGCGAACTCGCCCCGGTGATGGACGGGTTGGAAGCCGCCCTCGCCCACGGCTTGCATCCGGTGAAGCTCAACATGGTGGTAATGCGGGGCGTCAACGACGACGAGGTCGAGGATTTCGTGCGCCTGACGCAAGACCGTCCCCTGCACGTCCGGTTTATCGAACTCATGCCTATTGGGGCAAGCAGCAGTTGGGCGTCCGACTATCATGTTCCGGCCGGCGAAATCCGGCGCAAGATCGACGAGCGCTACGGCCCGCTGCAGACGGTACGGCCGGGCGGCGGTGACGGCCCGGCCCGTTGCTGGAAGATCCCGGGCTTTGAAGGCACCATCGGTTTGATTGCGCCCTCGAGCGGGTACTTTTGTCCGTCCTGCAACCGGCTGCGGCTGACCGCCGCCGGTACCCTGCGGCCGTGCCTCTGCCAGGGGGATGAGATCGACCTGGTGGAACCCCTGGCGCGGGGGGCAAGTGACGAGGAGTTGGCCGCCCTGGTTGTCCAGGCGGTGCTCCGCAAACCGCAAGGCCATCCCGAGACCGAGATCCGCCCCGTGTGCGACCGGCTGATGTCCCAGATTGGCGGCTGACCGCCCCCGGCAAAAGGGCAAAAAGGTGTCAGACACCTTTTTGCCGGACGGCTGCTCCGGGTGGGCCGGGCAAAAAAGGGGCCCGACCCCTTTTTGGTACCGGCGGCCCTTGCTTGACAGCGTATTTTTGAAAAACCTATAATGAAACGGGAAACGGCGGCGCAAGCGCGCGCTGGCCGTGTCGTACAAGCACCTGATCCGGAGTCGGCCCTACGTCGGCTTTTTCAATGTTTTGGCAGGAGGGGGCCGCATGGACCAAGAATACATGCGGGTGGCTCTGGACCTGGCGGCACGAGCCCGGGGCCGCACCAGCCCCAATCCTATGGTCGGCGCGGTGGTGGTCCGGGACGGGGAGATTGTGGGTTGCGGGTATCACGCCCGGGCCGGTTTGCCCCACGCCGAGATTGTGGCGCTTGCCCAAGCCGGCGAGACGGCGCGCGGGTCCACCCTTTATGTCTCATTAGAGCCGTGCTGCCATTTCGGCCGGACCGGCCCCTGCACCGGGGCGGTGATCGCCGCCGGTGTGCGGCGCGTGGTCACGGCGATGCGGGACCCCAACCCAAAGGTTGCCGGCCAGGGCATCGCGCGGCTGCGCGAAGCGGGCCTTGAGGTCACCGAGGACGTCCTCCGCGAAGAGGCGGCCCGGTTAAACGAGGTCTTCATCAAGTACATCACCACCGGCCGGCCGTTTGTGGCCTTGAAGGCGGCCGTGAGCCTGGACGGCAAGATCGCCACCCGCACCGGCGATTCGCGGTGGATTACCGGCGGACCGGCCCGGGAATACGCCCACCGGCTACGGGATACGTACGACGCGCTGCTGGTGGGGCGGGGAACGGTGGTTAAAGACGATCCGTCTCTGACCACGCGGCTTCCCGAAGGGGGCCGGGATCCGGCAAGAGTGGTGCTAGACAGCCTGGCCCGTATTCCGGAATCGTCCCGGATGCTGTCGGGAGAATCGGCCGCCCCGGTGATCGTGGCGGTGACCGGACAGGCCCCGCGGACCCGGGTGACCGCTCTGGAGAGCCGTGGCGTCCAGGTGGTGCGTTGCGGTCCGGGACCGGTGGTCGACCTGGAGGTGTTGCTCCGGGAACTGGCCGCGCGGGAGATCACCAGTGTGCTGGTGGAAGGCGGGGCGACGGTGCACGCCTCGTTTTTGGAGGCCCGGTTCGTCGATAAACTGCACTGGTTCGTGGCTCCCAAGATCGTGGGCGGGGTGGAAGCCCCGGGGGCGGTGGCCGGACAGGGTGCGAGGCGCATGTCGGAGGCGGTCGGCCTGGAACGGGTGCGCCGGCTCGAACTGGGTGATGATTCCTGTATCGAGGGTTATCCGGTGTGGGGGAGGGCGGGAACGGATGTTCACCGGAATCATTGAGGAACTGGGCACCCTGCGGCGGGCCGAACGCGGCCCGGTTTCCGCCCGCCTGCATATCGAAGCGCGCGCGGTGCTTGAGGAGGCGCGTCTCGGTGAGAGCATCGCGGTGAACGGAGTGTGCCTGACCGTGGCCGATTTCGGCCCCAGATGGTTTACCGCCGACGTAATGGCCGAGACGCTGAAGCGGACCAACCTGGGGGAGGTCCGCCCTGGGGAACGGGTCAATCTGGAGCGCGCCACGCGGCTTGGGGAGCGCATGGGCGGGCACTTGGTCAGCGGCCACGTCGACGGGGTGGGTACGGTCGCCGGGTGCGAACCGGAGGGAGTCGCCCTGGTGTTCCGGATCCAGGCTCCCGGGACGGTAATGCGCTACGTCATTAAAAAGGGCTCGGTGGCCGTGGACGGAATCAGCCTGACGGTGGTCGACCACGACCGGGAGGCCTTCCGGGTGTCGATCATCCCGCATACGGCCAAGATGACCACCCTGGGGTTCAAGAGGGTGGGGGCGCGGGTGAACCTGGAAGCGGACATGATCGCCAAATACGTGGAGAAAATGCTAGGCGGCCGCCGGGAGGAGCCGGACCGGAAACTGGACGGCGATTTCCTGGCCCGCCACGGCTTTTTGTAGCTGGATGCCGTTGAGAAATTGAGCTTGGCTGGAGATAATGCCCCTGCGCAGCACACAGTCTTATTGTTGGTTTGAATCCAGCCAAGGTATATTGGGGGAGGAAGCGGACGGTGGAGTTCGGATTCAACACGATCGAGGAAGCCATTGAAGACTTCCGTCAGGGTAAGATGCTGGTGGTGGTGGACGACGAGGACCGGGAGAACGAAGGCGACTTGATAATGGCCGCGGAGAAAGTGACTCCGGAGGCCGTCAATTTTATGGTGACACATGCGCGCGGCCTGGTCTGCATGCCGATCACCGGTGAGTTGGCCCTGAAACTGGAGTTGACTCCCATGGTGGTCACCAATACCGATCCGCACGCCACCGCCTTCACGGTATCGGTGGACGCGGTGGGGAGTACGACCGGGATTTCGGCTCACGAACGCGCCTTTACGGTGCAGAAAATCATCGATCCGGCAACCAGACCCGAAGACCTGCGGCGGCCCGGCCACATTTTTCCGTTGCGCGCCAAGGATGGCGGGGTGCTTCGCCGGGCCGGACATACCGAATCGGCGGTGGACCTGGCCAAAATGGCCGGTCTTTATCCCGCCGGCGTGATCTGCGAGATTATGAAGGAAGACGGCGCCATGGCCCGGGTCCCGGAGCTGATGGGGTTCGTAAGGGAACACGGGCTGAAGATCGTGACCATAGCCGACCTGATCCGCTACCGGCGCCGCACCGAAAAGCTGGTGCGCTTGGTGGGCACCGCCAAGATGCCCTCCCGGTACGGGGAGTTCGTGGTGTACGCCTATGAGAGCCTGTTGGACGGCAAGGGGCACCTGGCGCTGGTGAAGGGCGACCTGAGTTCGGTCGAGGCACCCCTGGTGCGGGTCCACTCCGAGTGCCTGACCGGGGACGTGTTCGGTTCCCTCCGGTGCGACTGCGGGAACCAGATCGGCCGGGCCCTGCGGCAGATCAAAGCGGAGGGGGTCGGGGTGCTGCTGTACATGCGGCAGGAGGGCCGGGGGATCGGCATCCTGAACAAGATCCGGGCCTACGAACTGCAGGACGAGGGCAAGGACACCGTGGAGGCGAACGAGGCCCTCGGTTTTCCGCCCGACCTGAGGGACTACGGCATCGGTGCCCAGATCCTTTCGGACCTGGGCTTGACCAAGCTGCGCATCATGACCAACAACCCCCGGAAGATCGCCGGTCTGGAGGGTCACGGCCTGAAAGTGGTGGAGCGGGTGACGATCGAAGTGCCGCCGGGGCCGGAAAACGGGTTCTACCTGGCCACCAAAAAACGGAAAATGGGGCATCTTTTGACACTTGCGGACTAATTAAAGGAGCGTGGGCGATTTGGCGAAGGTTTTTGAAGGGCACCTGATCGGTGAGGGTTTGCGGTTTGGAATCGTGGTGGGCCGGTTCAATGAATTCATCACCCATAAGCTGCTTTCAGCCGCTCAGGACGCCCTGGTCAGGCACGGCGTAGCGGAGAACGACATCGAAGTGGCCTGGGTGCCCGGCGCCTTCGAGATCCCTCTGGTGGCCCGCCGGATGTTGGCCAGAAACCGCTATGACGCGGTCCTCTGTCTGGGCACCGTAATCCGCGGGGGTACGCCCCACTTCGAATACGTTGCCGCTGAGGTGGCGAAGGGCGTCGCCAAAGTGGGGCTGGAGACCGGCACGCCGGTGATCTTCGGCGTAATTACGGCCGACACCATTGAGCAGGCGATCGAGCGGGCTGGCACCAAGGCCGGAAACAAGGGCTGGCAGGCGGCGGTCAGCGGCATCGAAATGGCCAACCTGGTCCGCAGCCTGGAGAGTTCATAGCCGGAACCCCCATGAACGAAAAAGGAGCAGTCCCGGTGTATCCCGGCATTCCCGGTTGCCCGGAGTTCATCCGGCATCATACGTGAGAAAACTGAAAACGGCTCAAGGCGAGCCGTTCTTGGTTTTTATAATGATTTGTACTTGCTAGACGGCGCGAATCACCCGGCCGCTGCGCAGGCAACGGGTGCAGACTCTGATCCTCTGAGGTTTGCCGTCTACCAGCGCCCTGACCCGCTGCAGGTTGGGTTCCCAGGTGCGCTTGGTGCGGATGTGCGAGTGGCTGAGTTTCATCCCCACAACCACGCCCTTACCGCAGACGTCACACTTCTTGGCCACGACTCCACCTCCTTGTGCAAACCACTACACCAGTCTACCAGAGCCCGGGTTCCGGCGCAAGCGCTTATTTCAGGCTGTGCTAATTTCAGGCCGGTTATGGGCCGTTCGCGGGAATTCCGCCCCATTGGGCCTGAAGCGGCGCTTCCCTTTCTTCGCTCCTTTCGGATGAGGACACATTCAGGTTGTACCATTTGCCGCACCGGGAACCCCACCTGCTGATCAGGTCGTCGCCGATGTAGAATTCGTTCACCTCACAGTTGTTCGGGCAGTCTGCGCAGGAAAAGGTGCGGGGCCGGCAAGTGAAGCCGGCGATTTGGGCCGCGCCGCGGAAGTTGGTGGCCGTGCGCCGCCGCTCGGCGTTACGCTTGGCCAGGATGGCGGCGCCAAAAGCACCCATCACCTGGAAGGTTTCGGGAACCACGATGTCCAAGCCGAGCCGCTTCTGGAAAGCGGCCCGGATGCCGGCGTTGGCGGCCACGCCACCCTGGAAAAGGACCACCGGTTCGATCTTGCGGCTGCGCGCTACGTTGGCGAGGTAGTTTCCGACCAGAGCGATACAAAGCCCGGCGATAAGGTCTTCCTTCCTGTAACCCATTTGCTGCTTGTGAATGAGGTCGGACTCGGCGAAAACCCCGCACCGTCCCGCGATCTTGATCGGGCTTTCCGAACGGAGAGCGTAGTCGCCGAACTCTTCAATCGGGATGCCGAGACGAACCGCCTGATGATCAAGAAAGGAACCGGTTCCAGCCGCGCAGACGGTATTCATGTTGAAGCCCACCGGAACTCCGTCCCGAAAAAAGATGATCTTTGAGTCCTGCCCGCCGATGTCGATCACCGTGCGCACGTCGTTCCGGAAGTGGCGCGCCGCGACCGCGTGAGCGGTGATCTCGTTCTTGATGACGTCCGCACCCACCATTATCCCCGCCAAACGGCGCCCGCTGCCCGTGGTGCCCACCCCGGCGATGGGCGGCTCCCCGATGGTCTCGTGCAATTTCCGAAAGGAATTCTGGATGGCCTGGATTGGACCGCCCTCAGTCCGCAAGTAGGACCGGAACAAAAGTCCGGCGTTCTCATCGATCACGGTCAGTTTTGTGGTGACGCTGCCTACGTCAATGCCAAGATAGTAACGCAAACTTATGCTCCTTCCTCCAGCTTGAGACGACCGGTCCGGCGGTCCTTCAAGATGTCCAGGAAAGCTTCCACGCGGGTCTCAAAGCCGGCCTCACCGGTCTGGTCGGTGATGATGAAGGTCAGCACCGGAAGATCCAATTCCTCACTTAACTTCACCATAATGTTCTGGGCTACGATTTCGGGCATACAGGTAAACGGCATCAGGTGAATAATGCCGTCGATGGCTTCCTGCGCCGCCAAGGCCGTGAGCCCCACGCTAAAACGCCCGTGCCCGCCCACGTCTGTTTCCAGGTAGGGAAACGCGGCCCGCTTGATCTGGTTCTTTCTGGCGGTGGCCTCCCGGGTCGGAAAGAGGTTTTTGTGAAACCATTGGGTTACCGAAATCTCACGGTCCACCCATACCCGGGGGTCCTTGGATTTGCCCAGCAGAGATTCCAGGTGCAGGTTGATGTGGGCTTCGAGCACCACCCAGATTTCGCCCAGGATTCGGACCCGAACCGGGTTGGTGTCCTCGGTTTCGATAGCCTCCGCCTGATCCCGGAACTCATTCAACAACATCCAAACCGACTCGGTGGAAGCGGCGCGCTCCACACGGCGCACGAACCCGGCGAACAGCGGGTCCACCGTTCCCGGCCTGCTCTCGAAAGCACGCACCTGGTGACAGATGCTCTCGGCCTGGTCAATGGCGGCCATGCGGTGGTAGCCGGCGTACAGGGCGCGCAGAATTTGCAGCCAGGAGGCCTGATTCGTGGTCCGTTTCAAGGTCTGGCGGAAGTCCGACCACCGCTCCCGCAGCGGAAGCGGTGAGTCGATGACGATGATTTCGAACTCGTAGCCCAGGCGGCGCAGCAACTGTTCCTGTACCTGGGCATACCACCCCAACCGGCACTTGCCCTTGCCGCCGACCATGAGCAGGTGGGTGGCCCCGTTTTCCAGAAGCCAGCGCATTTGACCCAGAGTGATGGTGAACGGAAGGCAGACGAACTCGGGCGACAGGGCCTTTCCCAGCTCCAGGATCTCATTGTTGGCGTGGGGGGTCTTGACCGAATCCACGCCGCAGTCCGCCAGGGCGGAACGAATCGCCAGGTCGAGATGTCCCATGGTCGGCATGCCGATCACAAACCGTTCCGGGCGCAGCCCTGGAACGGGCACTTCCGGGACGCTCCGTGAAACCTCGGCTGGGAGCGGCTGGACATCCATGAACGCTTCGATCCGGGTTGCCAGCCCGGCGTCGGCGGTATGCTCGTCCAGGGTCAGGAGAAGGAAAGGTACCCCGTAACGAGCGGCCTCCTCCTCCACAAAATTCTCGATAATCGATTCCGGGCCGCACTCAAAAGAGCCCACCAGGACCAGTTTATCCACCAGGTTGTTCCGGAGATAGTGAAGGGTGGCGCCGAGAAGCTGGGCTTCAAAACTCCACAATCGTTCGCCGTCCGACACCGTTTCCATTTGGCGGCGGATCTCTTTTGGGGAAACCATCTCGGCGGTCAGCACCCGGCCGTACTGCTTGAACTTGGGCACCAGATCCATGCTGAAAGCGTCAAACAGGATATAAGGGTGACCGATAACGGCAACCGTTTCATCGGCGGAGCCGGCGGCCGCCTGGTCATTCCCGCGTTTGAGCACCTTTGACTCCAGGACGTGGAACGCTTCGACCGTCGACAGCAGTTTCTGGACACAAAGCGTTTCAAAGCGGTGCTGGGCCTCCCAGGCGGCCTGGAGGGCGCGGCGGGCGCGATCCGGCGTGGCGCCCAAAAGCAGGCCGGTTTCCACCCAGGTCCTTTCCCAGTCACGTTTCCCCTGAGACAGGTCGATCACCGGACTCAACACTTGAGCGCCGCTTTCTAGCGCGTTTTTCACCATGTACGGGATGCCTATGAACTTCGGACAGCAATAGTTCTTGGGCTCCAGGCTGACCAGGCACGGAATGAAAAGGCGGTCGATTCCGCGGTCAAGCAGTTCGCGGGCGTGTGCGAACAGCAGTTTCACCGCCACACAAGGCTCATCGGTGGGGCAAAACTCCATTTTCGCCAGAATCCGTTTGGTGGTGGGCGGGGATACCACGAGCTGCACGCCGATTTCGCGGCAGAACTCGGCGTAGAAAGGGTACATGTAATAGTAAGCCATCGCTCGGGGCAAACCTACGGTTGCCATTCGACTCACATCCAAACAGGTTTGGGCCCGGTCTCTCAGTATGCCCGCTTCCGGTTGCTGAACACCAAAAAAAAATCGCCCACTGGTATCAACGCTAGTTTAGCAGAAGATGGTCCGCCAGTCAATTTTAGCTGGCCAACAGCCGCCAACGGTCGTTTCGACCAATTCTGCCCAAATACGGCCGACCCTTGTGGAACAAAATCCATTATATCCTGGTTATTAAGCCGGACACACGGCGCAAAATAAGCACAAAGCATGTTTTGGAGGCGAGCAAATTGAAAAACGGTAAAAAAAGGAGCCAAAAGAAAAGCACGGTAAGCCGGTATTGATTTCTCGCAGCCGGTATTGGTTTCAGGAAAAAGAGTCATGATGTTCTAACATAAGCGGCCGGTCCGAAGGCCATAATAATTTCAAACAGAAAAATAAATAAACACAAAACAGTAGAGGAGGCAAAAACAATGGGTCGCACGAATCCCGCGATTGTTCCGCAAGCCAGAAACGCCTTGAATCAGATGAAGTATGAGGTGGCCGGCGAAATCGGCCTCGCCAACTACCAGGCGCTTGACAAGGGTGACCTGCCCTCCCGGGTCAACGGTAAGGTTGGCGGCAATATGGTCCGCAAGATGGTGGCCTTTGCCGAGCAGGCTATGGCCCAGGGCAACGTGAATCAGGTCCGGGCGGCTGCACCGCCCGAGCCTTTCGGCACTCAGGGTCAATAGTCTTCGACCCGGCCGGACAATGACAGATGAAACCCCGATCCAGAGCAGACGGCATTGCCGATTCTGCTCTTCTTTTTGCCCGGAATGCATGAACGCCCAGGTGTGCACAGGAGCAATGGCCTGGTGAATTTTCCCACATCCCACATCCCACCTCTCACCTCTCCTATTGCAGGTAATCGGCGAAGCGTTCGGGGGCGATACCCGGATGCAAGGCCACGGACAAGCCGCCGGCAATTATGCGGGCACAGTTTTTGATCAGGTCGTCTATTTCCTTGGGAGTGACCATGAGCTGTCCGCCAAAGGGCTCAAGCAGTTGCTGGACGATTCCCTCTATTTCGGCAACCTGCGGCGGTGTCCGTCCGTGTATTTCGTAGAGCTTCACGATGGCGTCACGAGCGATAAACGCGGCGTGAACAACGGTCGGAACGCCGATGGATATTACTTTTACGCCAAGAGTCTCTTCGGTGAGCCCCTGGCGCCGGCCTCCGATCCCAGACCCGGGATTGATTCCCCGGTCGGAGAGTTGAATGGAGGAGGCGATTCTCTCGACCGAACCGGCCGCGAGGGCGTCGATGCAAATCACCAGTTCGGGGCGCACGTGCTCGACGACGCCCTTGACAATTTCGGCGGTTTCGATGCCGGTGATTCCTAACACACCCGGTGCCAGCGCGCTGACCACCCGGGTTCCCTCCGGGATATGCTCCGGCGCGAAATGATAGACGTGCCGGGTTACGAACGTATGGTTGGCGGCTCGCGGACCCAGGGCATCAGGGGTGGCGTTCCAGTTACCCAATCCCACCACCAGGACGTTTCCCTGGTCACTTACTTGGATCATTCCCTTGAGGGCTCCGGCGAGTTCCCGGACTACGGCGGAATGGGCGTCCGGATCTGTGACTCGTATAGCCGGTGCTTCAATGGTGATGTAAGTGCCCGGAGGCTTGCCCATAGCTTGCGCGCCGTATTCATCGGTGATTCTGACCGTGGTGATCTTGCCGTGCTGGAATTCACGGCGCTCTACCGCGACCCCGGAGATTTCTTGATCGGTCTGGGCTCGCAGGGCATCGTGCGCTTCAAGAGCCAAATCGGTCGAAACGCCACAGACTCTCATGATCGGCCTCCTTATTGTCCGAACTGTTTTCCAAGAGTATCGTGGCCCGCGCCGGCGCCGAATATACCGGAGGCGCTCAAGGTTTATGTTTGGGCCGCGGAGGCAGAATACGGGGAAAGGAAAGGAGAAAAAGCTCTATGTGCCGGGCAGGATGTGTTATAATGATTGCGAATTTATCCCAGAACCGGGTGAATGGAATTTGCGGATTATCGCCGGAAGTCTAAGGGGCACGCGTTTGCAGGCCGGGTCCGGGTTGGCGGTCCGGCCCACCACCGGCCGGGTGCGAGAGGCACTGTTCAATATTGTCGCGGAGCGCGTTTTGGAAAGCCGGTTTTTGGACCTGTACGCCGGAACCGGAGCCGTGGGCCTGGAGGCATTGAGCAGGGGTGCGTCTTTGGCTGTATTCGTGGAAAACGACTGGCGAGTGGCGGCGGAATTAAAAAGACGCTTGGACGAAACCGGGCTGGCCGCAAAGGGCCGGGTGCGTTTGGGCAAAGCGACGGCGGTGGTCGGCGCCCTGGGGGTGGAGGGCCGGGTATTTGACCTGGTGTTCATGGATCCTCCCTACTCGGGTGAGCTTATGACCAAAACCCTGTTCCGCCTTTCTGAGTCCGGCGTTGTCGACCCGGCCGGTTGGGTGATCGCCGAGTCTTCCTTCCGGCGGCCTCCATCCGACAGGGTGGGCGGCCTTTATGTTTGGCGCCGCGAGCGGTACGGCGAGTCTTTGCTGTCGTTCTACCGGGCGGAGGAGAAGTCGGGATGAGGATTGCAGTGTATCCCGGCAGCTTCGACCCCGTCACCAACGGGCATCTGGATGTGATCCGGCGGGCGGCGCAGGTTTTTGACCAGGTCATCGTGGCCATAGCCAAAAGTTCCGCCAAGGAGCCCATGTTTTCCATCGCGGAGCGGCTCGAGATGCTCCGGACTGTTTTGCGGGAATTGCCAAACGTGCGCGTGGGCGCTTATCACGGCCTGACGGTCCGTTATGCCCGGGAACAGGGTGCGCGTGCGCTGATCAGGGGCCTGCGGGCGGTCTCCGATTTTGAATACGAATTTACCATGGCCCTTACCAACAAGAAACTGGCGCCGGAAATCGAAACCGTCTTTTTGATGACCGAAGCCAAGCACTCATTCATCAGTTCGGGTTCCGTCAAGGAGGTGGCGCGGTACGGCGGCTGCGTGGAGGATATGGTGCCGGTTGAGGTGGGGCGCATATTGAGGGATAAATTTCGGATGAGGGGTGAGGGGTGAGTTGGAATTGCTGTCCATACTCAATGACCTGGAAGAATTTGTTCAGAATTCCTCCCGGGTGCCGATGACCAAGAAGGTGCTGTTGGATGAGGAGAAGTTGTTGGACTTTCTGGACCGGGCCCGTACCATTCTTCCGGAAGAAGTTCGCAAGGCGAAGTGGCTGATGCAGGAGCGGGAGAAGGTAATCAACGAGTCCCGTCAAGAAGCGGCCCGTCTGTTGGAAGAGGCCCAAAGGGAAGTTGAAAAGAGGGCCGACCAGGGCGAGGTGGTCCGCCGGGCCAAGGAAATTGCGGACGAAATCATAATGAAGGCCGAAAAGGCCTCCCGCGAGATGAGGTTGGGGGCGCGGGACTATGCGGACGATGTGTTGTCCAAGCTGGAAGCCCGCGTTGAAAAGGTGATGAAGGAGGTAGAAGGGGGCCGCCTGGAACTAAAGAACATGAAGTAGACGCCGCACCAGATGGACGAACATGGCAAAGCTGAAAAAGGCCAGAGGC
>DBEH01000049.1:38912-72461 GCA_002294005.1 Firmicutes bacterium UBA911
CTGAAGGACTGTGGTCCAGGTCATGACCAGTTCCGGGCGGGTCACGGCCTGGGTCACCAGCAGCGTCTCAACGACCGGAAACAGCAGCAGGGTTAACACCGCCGCCAAGGCGGCATGTGCGACGCGGCCCACTAAGTACAGCCGGAGCCGGATGTCCGTCTGGGAAACAAAATTGGCGACTTGGGCCTGAATGGAAAGGCCGCTCCAGGCCAGGATCAGCTGTACGGCCACCAATTGTTGAACCAGCGGTGCGGCGGTCTCACTCACCGCCCTGATCCCGAGAGTCATCTCAAAAAAGCCGGTGGCCAACGCCGGGTTCAAAGACGGGTGCAAGCCAAGGGGCCCAAATAGCAGACCGAACAATGCGGCCAGGAGGCCGAGCAGTCCGAAGCTGTCCAAAAGACGGATGGCGACGGCGAATAATACGATGAACCCACCAATCACCAGCAGTTTGCCCACGGCGGTTTTCACCGCCTCACCCAGAATCAGTCCCGGATGGCGCCCGTCAGCAGTCATGAACTCGTGGGCGGCCCGCCTCCACAGGTGGCGGTATTCCCCGGTGTGCCGTCTCCGCTCGTGGGGGCGGTAGTGCCGGAACGCAAGCCCCAGGGTGAGGTTGGCCGCATAGTGGATGCCCAGGAGAAAAGGCCCCAGCGCGGGGTTGTTAAAAAGCCCCACCGAGACGGCGACCAGAACGAAAAGCGGGCTGGCGTTGCTGGTAAAGGAAAGCAGGTGTTCGGCCTCCACCCGCGTGCATTGCCCGGTGGAGCGGAGACGGGCGGAGAAACTGGCTCCGACCGGATACCCGGACGTGTAACCCACGGCGACGGCGAACGAGGCGCTGCCCGGCAGGGAGAAGACCGGGCGCATGACCGGTTCCAACAGTACCCCGGCGAAACCTACCAAGCCGAGAGCGAGCACCAGTTCGGACATGGCAAAAAAAGGAAAAAGGGCCGGAAACACGATATTCCACCAGGTATCGACTCCGAGGAGGGCTCCCTCGAACGCGGTGCGGGGGCGGGCGGCCAGGGCGACTAACAGAGCCAGCGTGAGTATGGCCGCTGGCAGCCTTCCGATACCAATACCTGAACGCATTGCATGTTTCCCCATCTTCCCGGGTGGTGAGACCTGCAGCCGGGCGATTTCCGGCTAACAGAGCCTATGGCCGGCAAAGCCGCGTAAGACCAGGTTTTTATTGACAAGCCCAAGGGCCGCCATTATAATGGGCCTGTTGGGCGATTGGGGGAAACCGATGTTTCGGCTCGACCTAAACGCCGTCAGGGACCGGCAAGGCCAACCGGTGACCTTCGGTTTCCGGGGAGAGCTGCCGGAACTGGACCGGTTCGAAGGGGCCGGCCCCGGCGTGGGACCGGTGGATGTTACGGTTACGGTCACGTACCTGGAAGGGCTTTTCTGGCTGGAGGGCACCGTGGAGGGCCGGTTCGAGACGGAATGCGCCCGGTGTCTGGAGCCAGTCCGGTCTCCATTCAGCATCATGCTGGTTGAGAAGTATACCCTGGGACCGCAGGATGATGCCGTTGGAACACCGGTTGACGGTGATTTCATCGACTTGACCCAGAGAATTGTCGAGAGCGTGCTCCTGGCGCTGCCGATGAAGCCGTTGTGCAACCCCGATTGTCTGGGACTGTGTGCCGGATGCGGTCAGGTGCTTAACAAGGCCGCCTGCGATTGCCGACCCGACGGTGTTGATCCCCGTCTGGCCGAATTGGGCAAGCTTTTGAAACCGGAATGAAGGGGGTGGAATAATGGGAGTCCCCAAGCGGAAGCATTCCAAGCAGCGTCAGCGCACGCGGCGCGCGGGGTGGAAGACCGAAGCGCCCACCCTGGTGAATTGCCCGCAGTGCCGGGAGCGGATGGTTCCGCACCGGGTCTGCCCGGGATGCGGGTTCTACAAAGCGAAAAAGGTCGTAAACGTCGATAAATAAGCTTTTGGTTCACCAAAAGCTTATTTTTTACCGCTGTTGCTTTTAACTGGCAAGTTGGATATACTCTCACTTATAGAATGATCCGGGGGGGGCCGGTAGTTGCGCATTGCGGTAGACGCTATGGGAGGCGATTTCGCTCCCCGGGAGATCATCAGGGGTGCGGAGGCGGCAGCCCGTGAGTGGGGTTTTGAGGTTGTCCTGGTAGGAGACGAAGAGGCCATCGCCGAGCACATCGATTCAGCCTCACGCCTTCCGGTGGTGCATGCCCCGCAGGTTGTGCAAATGGATGAGTCCCCTGTGACGGCCGTGAAGCGTAAACCCGATTCTTCGGTGGTCAAGGCCGTCGAGCTGGTCAGGGACGGCCGGGCCGATGCGGCCGTGTCCGCCGGCCATACCGGTGCCATCTTCGCCGCCAGTTTGCTCCGGTTGGGGAGAATCCGCGGTGTCGAGCGTCCGGCATTGGTCAGCGTTATCCCGAACGAAAAGGGTCAAACCGTGCTCTTGGACATCGGCGCCAACGTGGATTGCAAGCCGGAGCACTTGCTGAAGTTCGGCATAATGGGCAGCCTGTATGCCGGGAAGGTGCTGGGCGTTTCCAATCCCCGGGTGGGTCTTTTGAGTATCGGTGAGGAATCTTCCAAGGGAAACGAGCAAACCCTGACGGTGTTCCCGCTGTTTAAACGGGCCCCGTTTGATTTTGTGGGCAACGTGGAGGGTGGGGACCTGTTCGGCGGCCGTGTGGATGTGGTGGTCTGCGACGGGTTTGTCGGCAACATTGCGTTGAAAACAGGAGAAGGCGTGGTTCGGACGTTGGAAAAGGCGGTAAAGCAGGAAGCGGCCACCAATTGGGTTTCAAAAGTCTGTGCGTTGCCCACTGTCTATATGCTCCGGAACGTACGCAAGCGCTTCGACTACACCGAGTACGGCGGTGCCCCGTTGCTGGGGGTCAACGGGGTGGTGGTGGTGAGTCACGGCCGGTCTAACGCCAAGGCCGTAAAAAACGCCATCCGCGTGGCCGGTGAAGCGGTGCGGACAAACCTGGTCGGGACCATCGCCGACGGCATCGCCAAGGTACGGGAGAATGGAGCCGGGACCGCTGATGGCTGAGCGGATTTCGGCCGGAATCGTCGGCATTGGGACCTGTGTGCCGGAGAAGGTTCTCACCAATCAGGAACTGGAAGCGCTGGTGGATACTTCAGACCAGTGGATCCGCGACCGCACCGGGATCCGGGAGCGCCGGATCGTTGATCCGGGCCAGTCCACATCGGACCTGGCCGTTGTCGCCGCCCGCCGGGCCCTGGCCGACGGCGGCATCGGACCCGGCGAGCTGGACTTGATTATTGTGGCCACGGCCACTCCGGACATGACTTTTCCGTCCACGGCCAGCCTGGTGCAGGAACGCCTGGGTTGCGGGCCGGTACCGGCTTTTGATCTCTCCGCCGGGTGCACCGGTTTTATGTACGGCTTGGTGGTTGGCGCGCAGTTTGTCGTCGCCGGTACTTACCGGACGGTGCTGGTGATCGGCGCGGAGACTATTTCCAGGATTCTGAACTGGGAAGACCGGACCACCTGTGTGCTTTTCGGGGACGGAGCCGGGGCCGTGGTGCTGCGACCGGTTTCACCCGGACGGGGCATGCTGGCGGCCCGGCTCGGTTCCGACGGTTCCGGAGGCGACCTTCTGAAAGTGCCCGCGGGGGGTTCCAGACTGCCGGCCTCAGCGCTCACCGTGGAACAGAAGCTGCACTTCGTGCACATGAACGGGCGTGAAGTGTTCCGGTTTGCCGTCCGCATTATGGGTGAGGCGGCCGCCGAGGTGATCCGGGAGGCCGGTCTCAGGCAGGACCAGATCGATCTGTTTATCCCCCACCAGGCGAATATTCGGATTATCGAGGCGGCGGCCAAGCGGCTGGACCTGCCCATGGACCGGGTCGTGGTCAACGTGGACCGCTACGGCAACACTTCCTCCGCCTCCATCCCGCTGGCCCTGGAAGAGGCCGTGCTTTCCGGCCGCCTGGCGGACGGCGACCGGGTGGTGATGGTCGGCTTCGGCGCCGGGCTGACCTGGGCTGCGGTCGTATTGGATTGGGTCGGCACCGGCGGACCGGGTTAGAGAAACCGTTTGCTTGAGGAGGTTCCAAAAAGTGCTTAAGACCGAGATTTGTGAGTTGCTGGGTATCGAGTACCCGATTCTGCAGGGCGGGATGGCCTGGGTTTCGGAGGCCAAGCTGGCGGCGGCTGTTTCCGAAGGCGGCGGCCTGGGAATTATCGGCACCGGTCAGGCGCCGCCGGACTGGGTCCAAACGCAGATACGCGCCGCAAAATCGCTTACGGGTAAGCCGTTCGGTGTAAACGTCATGCTGCTCTCGCCGTTTGCGGACGAGGTTATGCGGGTGGTTTTCGAGGAACGCGTCGCCGTGGTCACCACCGGAGCCGGCAACCCGGGCAAGTACATCAATGCGCTGCGGGAGGTGGGCTGCCGGGTGATACCGGTCGTACCCTCGGTCGCCTTGGCCCGGCGTTTGGAGCAGACCGGGGTGGACGCCCTGATCGCGGAGGGCATGGAGTCCGGCGGCCACATCGGGGAATTGACGACCATGGTGCTGGTACCCCAGATTGTGGATGCCGTCAGCCTCCCGGTGATCGCCGCCGGAGGCATCGGTGACGGCCGGGGGGTAGCGGCGGCGTTCGCGTTGGGTGCGAAGGGGGTACAGTTGGGTACCCGCTTCATCTGCGCCGAGGAGTGCACGGTACATCCGTTGGTGAAGGAGAAGGTCCTCAAAGCCAAGGACCGGGACACCGTAGTCAGCGGGCGGAGCACCGGTCATCCGGTAAGGTGCCTTAAGAACAAGCTGACGCGGCAGTTCGAGGAATTGGAGGCCAGGCAGGCACCCCCGGAAGAGCTGGAGAAATTAGGAGTGGGCAAACTGCGGGCGGCCATGGTGGAAGGGGATGTGGAATACGGTTCGGTGATGGCGGGCCAGATTGCGGCCCTGGTCAACGAAATCAAGCCGGCCGGGGAAATCATCCGGCAACTGGTGTCGGAGACGGAACAGGTCGTGGAACGGTTGGCCCGAGCGGAAGCAACCTAATGAAAACGGCCTTTTTGTTTCCCGGCCAGGGTTCCCAGTACGTGGGCATGGGTGAAGAGCTGCACCGCAACTACCCGGTGGTGAGGCGGATCCTCACCCGTGCCGATGAAGTCCTCGGCTTTTCCCTGACCCGGCTTTGTTTTGAAGGACCCCGGGAGGAACTTCAAAAAACGGCCAACACTCAGCCGGCGGTGTTTGCGGTCAGTATTGCCTGTTTCGAAGTGCTCCGCGAAAAAGGAATCACACCGGACGTAGTCGCCGGGCACAGCCTGGGTGAGTATACCGCCCTGGCCGTGGCCGGCGCCTTTTCGTTCGAGGATGGTTTGCGCCTGGTGCGCCGGCGGGGACAGCTCATGCAGGAAGCCGTTCCCCTTGGGACCGGCGGCATGGTGGCCGTCCTGGGACTGGAGCGGGAAGCCCTCAAGGAAATCGTGGCCGAGGCCGGGCGGGCGGGCGTGATCAACCCGGCCAATTTCAACTGCCCGGGACAGGTGGTGCTGGCGGGAGAAATGCCCGCTCTGGAGCGGGCCGTGGACCTGGCGAAACAGGCCGGAGCAAAGAAGTGTGTGCCGCTTTCGGTCAGCGGGCCGTTTCACTCCTCCCTGATGCGCAACGCCGGGGAACGCCTGGCTCAAGCTCTTGACGGCATCGAGATTAGGGATCCCCAGACGCCGGTGGTGGCCAACGTTGACGGCCGGTTCCTGACGGCGGCGGCGGAAGTAAAGGCGGCACTGGTCCGGCAGATTTACAGTCCGGTCCGCTGGGAGGAAGGGATACAGGCGCTTATTGGGGCCGGAGTGCGCACTTTTGTGGAGGTAGGTCCCGGCAAGGTGCTGTCCGGGCTGGTTAAAAAGATCGCCTCCCGGGAGGCCGTCATCCTGAACGTGGAGGACGGGGATTCCCTGCAAAAAGTCCTTGCGCGCCTGGAGGAGGTTGGCTAGAATGAGACTTGACGGAAGGACGGCCTTGGTGACCGGGGCCTCGCGTGGTATCGGGCGGGCCGTGGCTTTGGCTCTGGCCGCCGCCGGGGCCGACTTGGTCCTGAACTACGCCAGCAACACCACGGCGGCCGAGCAGGTGGCGGCCGAAGCCGAACGTTCAGGCTCCAGAGTGCTATTGTTCCGGGCTGACATCTCCCGGCCGCTGGAAGCGGCGGAGTTGATCCAAGCCGGACTTAACGGACTGGGAGGACTGGACATCCTGGTGAATAACGCCGGGATTACCCGGGACAACCTGCTACTGCGGATGACTGATCAAGATTGGGAAGAGGTATTGAACGTAAACCTGAAAGGGGCTTTCAACACCACCCGGGCGGCACTCCGGCCCATGATCAAAGCCCGCCGGGGCCGGATCATTAATATTTCGTCCGTGATCGGACTGCGGGGCAACGCCGGTCAGGCGAACTATGCCGCCGCAAAGGCCGGCCTGATCGGATTCACCAAGTCGGTGGCCAGGGAAGTCGGTTCGCGCCACATCACGGTGAATGCGGTTGCGCCGGGCTTCATCCAGACCGACATGACCCAGGGACTGTCCCCGGCGGTGCGTGAGCGCTTGGTTTCCGAGATTCCGCTGGGGCGTTTAGGCACCCCTGAGGACGTGGCGGCGCTAGTCGTCTTTTTGGCCGGTGATGCGGCGGGATATATCACCGGGCAGGTGATCGCCGTCGACGGTGGCTTGGCCTTATAGGAGCGCGAGAGCTTGGATGGCGCGCTGAAATTAAACAAAGGCCCAGGCACTGGAAGGGGGTGACAGGCAAATGTCCGAAAAGTACCAAAAAATACAATCACTGATTGTGGAACAACTGGGGGTGGACGAAGAAGAGGTTACTCTAGAGGCCTCATTTGTAGATGATCTTGGCGCTGATTCCCTGGACCTGGTGGAACTGGTAATGGCCTTTGAGGAGGCTTTTGAGATACGCATTCCCGATGAGGATGCCGAAAAGATCCGTACCGTCGGCAACGTCATAACCTACATTGACGAACGGGGTTAGCGTTCCCGGCCCTGCCTGGGGGAGGTGGTTTTATTGCGGCCGCGAGTGGTAATTACCGGTATGGGGGTGATCACGCCCCTGGGCACCGGTCTGGAGCCGTTCTGGTCCGCCCTGGTCGCGGGGCGTTCCGGAATCAGAATCATCCAGTCGTTTGACGCCGGCGCTTTCAGAACACGGATCGCCGGTGAAGTGCCCGATTTCGAACCGGCGGACTACATCGAGAAGAAAGAATCCCGGCGCATGGATCGTTACGCGCAGTTTGCGGTGGCCGGCACGGGGATGGCGATTAAAGACGCCGGTCTTGAACTGGAAGGCCTCCGCCGGGAGCGCGTGGGAGTGGTCATTGGTTCCGGAATCGGCGGCATGCACACCTTCGAGGATCAGGCCCGGGTCCTGTTCGAACGCGGGCCCGACCGCGTGAGCCCCTTTTTTGTGCCGATGATGATCGCGAACATGGCGGCCGGCCAGGTCGGGTTGACCTACAAGCTGTACGGGCCCAACGTGACCGTGGTTACCGCCTGCGCCTCCGGCAACCACGCGATCGGGGACGCCTTCAAGGTAATCCAGCGCGGCGATGCCGACATCATCATCTCCGGCGGCACGGAAGCCCCGATCACCCCGCTGGGTCTGGCCGGTTTTTGCGCGATGAAGGCGATTTCGGCGCGCAACGAAGCCCCGGAGCAAGCCTCGCGGCCCTTTGACGCCGAGCGGGACGGGTTCGTTATGTCCGAGGGCTGCGGAATTCTGGTGCTGGAAAGCCTGGAACACGCCCGGCAACGAGGGGCTCCGCGGATTTACGCCGAGGTCGTCGGGTACGGCACCAGTTGCGACGCCTACCACATCACCGCCCCCGATCCGGAAGGATTGGGCGCGGCACGTTCGATGCAGGCCGCTCTGCGCGATGCGGCCGTCGAACCGGACGAGGTGGACTACATAAACGCTCACGGTACTTCAACGTCTTTGAACGACCGGGTGGAGACCGTCGCCATCAAGAGCGTTTTCGGCTCCGCCGCCTCCAGACTGGCGGTCAGTTCGACCAAGTCCATGACCGGACACCTGCTGGGCGCCGCGGGAGGCCTGGAGGCGGCGATCTGCGCCCTGGTGCTCCATCGGGGGGTAATCCCCCCGACAATCAACTATCAATATCCGGACCCGGAATGCGACCTGGACTACGTGCCGAACTCGCTCCGGGAGGCCCGGGTGCGGGTTTGCCTGTCCAACGCCTTCGGCTTCGGTGGTCACAACGCCACCCTGGCTTTTCGAAGGTACGAGGATGGTGACCGGTAGTGGTGCCGTTCACAGACCTGGTGGAATTCCAGGAGGGAATCGGGCTCTTCTGGCGGGATCCGGGTCTTTTGCTTGAAGCGCTGACGCACAGCTCATACAGCTATGAGCACCCGGGTCACCGGCACAACCAGCGGTTGGAGTTTCTCGGCGACGCGGTGCTGGAACTCGCGGTCAGTGATCACCTGTACCGGCGGTTGCCCGACGCTCCCGAGGGCGACCTTACCAAAATCCGGGCCGCCGTGGTGTGCGAACCGACATTGGCCCATGTGGCCCGGGAGATGAACTTGGGCATGTACCTGCACATGGGCCGGGGGGAAGAACTGTCAGGCGGCAGAGAGCGTCCCTCGGTACTCGCCGACGCGCTGGAGGCGTTGCTGGGTGCGCTGTATCTCGACCAAGGTCTGGAGGCCGCCCGGTGGTTTGCGCTGCAACGTCTGGGCCCCATAATCCGCGCCACGCTGGCCGGCAAGGGGGAGGCCGACTACAAGACCAGGCTGCAGGAGCTGCTGCAGAAAAGGTCGGCCGAGCCGTTGCTCTACGTGGTCATTAAGGAAGAGGGCCCGGACCACAATAAGTTGTTCACCGCCGGTGTGATGTACCGGGGCAAGGTCCTGGGCTGCGGTACCGGACGGACGAAGAAGGAGGCCGAACAGCACGCGGCCAGGGAGGCGCTCATCAGTTTTGAGCGCTCAGAACAGCATCAAGGAGGATCTTATGGGCTTATTCAGCCGCCTGAAACAGAGCCTGACCAAGACCCGGGAGGTACTGGCCGAGAAGGTGGAGGGTCTGGTGTACGGGAGGACGACCGTAGACGAGTCCCTCTACGAGGAACTGGAAGAGGTGTTGATTCAAGCCGACGTCGGCGTGGAGACGTCCCTGGGACTTGTGGCCCGGGTACGCGAGCGGATGAAGGCGCAAAGACTCGATGACCCCACCAAGCTCAAACCGGTTCTCAAGGACGAACTGCGGCAGATCTTTGCGGGCGGGGATGACACCGCAAACCTGGGTCTGGACGGGAAACCGGCGGTGGTTCTGGTGGTGGGAGTCAACGGCACGGGGAAGACGACCTCGATCGGCAAGCTGGCCTACCTGTTCCGCCAAGAGGGAAAGAAAGTGCTGCTGGCGGCGGCCGACACTTTCAGAGCGGCGGCGATTGACCAACTCGAAATCTGGGCGAAAAGAGCCGGGGCGGAATTGATCCGGCACGGCGAGGGGGCCGATCCGGCGGCCGTGGTTTACGACGCCATCCAGGCCGCCCGGGCGCGGGAGGCCGACGTGTTGATCATCGACACGGCCGGCCGGTTGCACACCAGGGTTAACCTGATGGAAGAGCTGAAGAAAGTATCCCGGGTGGTGGCCCGGGAACTGCCGGGTGCGCCTCACGAAGTCTTGCTGGTTTTGGATGCGACCACCGGGCACAACGCGGTCAGCCAGGCCAAAATGTTCGGCGGGGCCGTAGGCGTGACCGGGATCGTGCTGACCAAACTGGACGGTACCGCCAAGGGCGGGATCGTGGTGGCGATCCGGAATTCGCAGCAGATACCGGTTAAGCTGGTGGGTACCGGCGAGAAAATCGAAGACCTGTCGTATTTCAATGCCGGCGAGTTCGTGGACGGGCTGCTGGGGTAGGACGGGAAAGGAATGCAGAATCCAGAATCCAGAATTCAGAATCCTGTATCCTGTATCCTGTATTCTGAATTCTGGATTCTGTTTTATGGCAGACCGCAAACTTCGGCGTATAGGCGGGTTTGAGGCGTCAGAAACTAAAACCACGCGTGGGGGGGATTGAAATGACGGTGAGGATCGCCCTGATTGGCGGAACCGGGGTGTACGACCCGGCCGTGTTGAGTGACTTGCGTGAAGAGCATGTGACCACCCCTTACGGGGACGTTGGCTTAAAAGTCGGCCGCCTCGAGGGGCGGGAGGTCGCGTTTATGGCCCGCCACGGTCAGGGGCATTCGGTGCCGCCGCACCTGGTCAACTACCGGGCCAACATCATGGCCCTGAAGCAACTCGGCGTGCGAAGCATCCTGGCCACCGCCGCGGTCGGTTCATTGAACCTGGATATGGAGCCCGGGGACTTCGTGTTCTGTGACCAGTTCCTGGACTTTACCAAGTCCCGGGCTCAGACTTTCTTTGAGGGTGGCCCGGGGGGCGTGGTGCACGTGGATATGACTGAGCCGTACTGTCCCGAACTCCGGGCGCTGTTGGGAAAGGTCGCGGTGGCTCTGAAGGCGGCGGTGCATCCGATCGGCACTTATGCCGTCACGGAAGGCCCCCGTTTCGAGAGTCCGGCCGAAATCAGAATGCTGAGACAACTCGGCGCCGACTTGGCCGGGATGACCGGGGTTCCGGAAGTGGTACTCGCCCGGGAAGCCGAAATTTGCTACGCCACCGTCTGCATGGTCACCAACTTCGCGGCGGGCATTTCGCCCCACCGGCTGACCCACGAAGAGGTACTGAAAGCCATGCAAATGAACGCCGCCAAGATCTGTTCCCTGATTGCGGGCACCGTGCTCCTGATCGACCCGGAGCGCAAATGCCTGTGCCACGAGGCGGTGCGGGGCCCGGTGGCGGGGCCGGACAATAATGGTGGTCGGTCGGCGGTGGTCGGTGGTCGGGCCGGCGCCCGCAATCTGGGCGGTGCCGTACCGGAAGAGGAACGGTGATGTCCGTCGAGACCCTCTACTGGAAGGACGGCCGGCTGTACGTGCTCGACCAGACCAGGCTGCCGGAGGAAACGACCTACGTCGCCTGCAGTTCCTACCGGGACGCCGCCGAGGCCATCAAGGCGATGCGGGTGCGGGGGGCCCCCGCCATCGGAGCTGCAGGGGCCTTCGGCTTGGTGCTGGGTGCGCTGGAAACCGGCGGGGACCGGGAATCCTTTCTGACCCGCTTGCACGAGATCGCCGGTGAACTCCGGGACACCCGGCCTACGGCGGTGAACCTGGGCTGGGCCCTGGGACGCATGCTGGCGCGGGCGGCAGGCACCCCGGGCGAACCCGGGGTGTTGCGTGGCGCCCTGCTGGCTGAGGCGGAGGCCATCGTGCGGGAAGACATCGAGGCCAACCGCCGGATGGGACTCTTCGGCCGGGACGTGATCCCGGACCCGGCCCGGATTCTAACCCACTGTAATGCGGGGGCGCTGGCTACAGCCGGTTACGGTACGGCCTTGGGGGTGATCCGGGCGGCCCGGGAGGCGGGGAAACAGGTCAAGGTTTTTGCCGGGGAGACGCGGCCGTTCCTGCAGGGCGCACGGCTGACGGCCTGGGAGTTGATGCGCGAGGGAATCGAAGTAGTGTTGATCGCGGACAACATGGCCGGTTACCTGATGGCCCGGGAGGGGCTGGACCTGGTGATTGTGGGGGCCGACCGGGTGGCGGCTAACGGGGATGTGGCCAACAAGATCGGCACATACAGCCTGGCGGTGCTGGCGCGGACACACGGCCTTCCGTTCTACGTGGCGGCCCCGCTCTCCACGATCGACCTGCGGACGGCTGCCGGCCCCGACATTCCCATTGAAGAACGCGACCCCGCGGAATTAACTCATTTCCGTGACCGCCGGGTCGCTCCGCCGGAAGTGGCGGTCTGGAATCCGGCCTTCGATATCACCCCCAACGAACTGATCACCGCCCTGATTACCGATGCCGGGGTGCTTATGCCCCCCTTTGGGGAAGCTCTCCGCCGGGCAGTGGGTGGGGGAGGCGAAAAATTATGAACTGCGCAATCCGAAACCCGGCCCTGGCGCCACAGGGCCGGGTGAAGATCGACTGGGTCCGGGCCCACATGCCGGTCCTGGGGGCGATTCGGGCTGAGTTTGAGCGGTCCCGGCCGTTTGCCGGCGTCAAGATCGCGGTGAGCGTGCACCTGGAGGCCAAGACCGCTTACCTGGCCGAGGTCTTGAAAGCCGGTGGCGCGGTGGTCGCGGTGACCGGCTGCAATCCCCTGTCCACCCAGGACGACGTGGCGGCGGCGCTGGTAGAGGCCGAAATCGCCGTGTTCGCCTGGCACGACCCGACACCGGAGGAATACCGGACGCATTTGATCCAGACCCTGGAGAACGGTCCCGGAATTGTAATCGACGACGGGGGGGACCTGGTACATCTTTTGCATACCGACTTGGTCCACCTGGCTCCAGGGGTGATTGGGGGCTGCGAGGAGACGACCACGGGGGTGATCAGGCTGCGGGCCCTGGCGCGTGAGGGCCGGTTGGCCTTTCCCATGTTTGCGGTCAACGACGCCCACACCAAGTACCTGTTCGACAACCGCTACGGCACCGGGGAGTCGGTCTGGTCCGGGATCATGCGGACCACCAATCTGCTCGTGGCCGGCAAGACGGTGGTGGTCTTCGGGTATGGCTGGTGCGGGCGGGGCATCGCCATGCGGGCCCGGGGGCTGGGGGCGAACGTGGTCGTTTGCGAAGTCGACCCGGTCCGGGCGATCGAAGCGCACATGGACGGCTACCGGGTCATGCCCAGCCTTGCGGCCGCCCGATTGGGGAACGTATTCATTTCCGCCACCGGCTGCCGGGACGTACTCCGCGCCGAACATTTCCGGGTAATGTCCGACCAGACGCTCCTGGCCAACGCCGGGCATTTCAACGTGGAGATTTCCGGACCGGACCTGGAACGGCTGGCCGTCTCCCGGCGGGCGGTACGTCCCAACATCGAGGAGTTTCGGCTGACGGACGGCCGGCGGTTGTACCTGCTGGCCCGTGGCCGCCTGGTAAATTTGGCGGCGGGGGACGGGCACCCGGCCGAGATCATGGACATGTCGTTCGCTGTGCAGGCGCTGACGGCTCGGTATGTTCTGGAGCACGCGGGGGAACTGGAAAAGAAACTTTACCCGGTGCCCCCGGAAATCGACCGCCGGGTGGCCGAGTTGAAACTTGAATCGCTGGGCATTGAGCTTGACCGGCTGAGTCCGGAGCAGGAGGAGTATCTCACCGGATGGGGGCCGGCGTGAGACCCCGGCTCTCAGCCGGTTGTGGGTTTGGGTCGAGAAAAGGGGACCGTCCCCTTTTCTTGATTCGCAAGGAGGGACGCGGGATGAGTTTGGCAGCCGACAAGGCTAAGGAGATACTGGTCCACCTGGGACAGAAGGTGGCCGAATCGGGGCTGGTGATCGGCACCTGGGGCAATCTCTCCTGCCGGGTGGCCAGGGACAACGTGGTGGTGATCACCCCCAGCGGTCTGGACTATCGCCGGATGACCACCCGCGATATGGTGATCATCGGCATGGACGGGCGGGTGGCCGAAGGTGAGCGCAAACCCTCCACCGAACTAGCCCTGCACCTGGCGGTCTAC
Source organism: Firmicutes bacterium UBA911 (assembly GCA_002294005.1). Taxonomy (GTDB): domain Bacteria; phylum Bacillota; class Desulfotomaculia; order Desulfotomaculales; family Desulforudaceae; genus Desulforudis. The sequence goes on from DBEH01000049.1 coordinate 52,531, forward strand.
CGCTCCCGTCCGGACGTGCAGTGCGTCATCCATACCCATTCGCCATACGCCGGGGCGATGGCGGTAAACCGGATGCCCATCCCGGCCATTCTGGAGGACGCGGTGGCGATGATCGGGGGCCCGGTGCCGGTTACCCAGTATGCCTTTTCCGGCAGCCAGCGGCTGGCGGAACTGGCGGCCGCCGCGCTCGGCCGGGTCAACGCGGTTTTGCTGGCCAACCACGGGGTGGTCGGCGTGGGGCGAACTCCGGACGAGGCGTTTCAGGTGTGCCAGCAGGTGGAGAGAGCGGCTCAGGTGTACATCCTGGCGCGCGCCATTGGTACTCCGGTGGCCCTTACCGACGAAGAAACGGCGGTCCTGTTGGAACACTACACCAAAGAATACGGCCAGAGGGAGCGTGGCGAGGGATGAGGCTGCTGGTTCAAAACGCCTACGTGATTCCCGTGGCCGGGCCGGATTTTGCCGGGGACATCGCGGTGGAAGCGGGCCGGATCGTTTTTGCCGGGCCCGAAGGATCGGTGCCGGGGACGTTCGCGGCGGACGAGACTATTGACGCCACCGGGATGGTGGCGACTCCCGGTTTGGTTAACTGCCATACCCACGCGGCGATGACCCTGTTTCGGGGATACGCGGACGATCTGCCTCTGATGGAGTGGCTGACCCGAAAGATTTGGCCCGTGGAGAATTTGTTGACCGGAGAGGACATCTACTGGGGCAGTCTGCTGGCGGGGCTGGAAATGCTGAAGTCAGGCACCACCACCTTTGCCGACCAGTACTTCGAGATGGACCGGGTGGCGCAGGCCGTGACGGAAATCGGGCTGCGCGCCTCATTGTGCCGGGGCCTCATCGGCGTATCCGGGCACGCTGATGCGGCGTTGGCTGAGGGGTGTGAATTTGCGCGCCGCTGGCACGGGGCGGCGTCGGGGCGCATTTCGGCCATGCTCGGGCCGCACGCCCCCTACACCTGTCCCCCGGCGTACCTCAAGAAAGTGGTGGCCGCGTCGGAAGAACTCGATGTTGGGTTGCACATCCACCTGTGCGAAACCCGGACGGAAATTGAACAGACCAAAGCGGAGTACGGCTGTTCGCCCATCGTCCTGATGGAAGAGACCGGCCTTTTTCACCGGCCCGTGCTGGCGGCGCACTGCGTGCACCTGAGCGAGGCGGACATTGAGATCCTGGCCCGGCGGGGGGTGGGAGTGGCGCACAACCCGCAGAGCAACATGAAGCTGGCCAGCGGCATCGCCCCGGTGGCCCGGATGCTGGCGGCCGGGATCCGGGTGGGCATCGGCACCGACGGTGCGGCCAGCAACAACGATTTGAACATGGTGGACGAGATGCGGACGGCCGCCCTGCTGCAGAAAGTGGCCCAGGGAGACCCCACGGTGCTGCCGGCCGGCCTGGTGTTGGAGATGGCCACCGCCGGAGGCGCGCGGGTGCTGGGTCTGGGGGACCGGATCGGCACCCTGGAGGTGGGCAAGCGGGCGGACATCGTGCTTTGGAACGTGAACCAGCCGCACCTTTGCCCGGCGCACAGCTACCAGGCCCACCTGGTTTACAGCGCCGGCCGGGCCGACGTGGACACCGTCATTGTTGACGGCCGCACGCTGATGCGCAACCGGCGGGTGCTGACCGTTGACGAGGAAGCGGTGCTCCGTCAGGCCGGACGGGCCGCGCGGCGGCTGATCGAATCCGTGTAGTCTCCACGGGAAAAACGGGAGTATTCCGCGGTCCGGCAACAATAAGGGCCCGGTGACGCATCCGGGCCCTGAAACGTGTTTTGTGTCTTCGGCTACTGCCGGTTGCGGCTGTAGGTCTGCACCAGCCCGCCCAGCCTGGACGTGGCGGCGCCCAAAAAGCTCTTGCGCCGGGACAGTATCTGTTCCAGCGACTCCAGGACGTAGTCCAGGTCCTCCCGGCCGACGTTCAGCGGGGGATAAAGCCGGATGACCGACGGGTTGTTCAGGGTGTACACGGAGAGCACCCGGTGGCTGTTCAGGAGTTCGACCGATACCAGGCTGCTCACCTGCCCGACGTCGCCGACCACCTTCTCGGAGATGCTGGTGGAGAGCTTGGCCAGCAGCCCCTTGCCCTCGTCGGCCAGCTCGATGCCCACCATCAGCCCGCGTCCGCGCACATCCTTCAACAGGGGATAGGCACCCTTCAACCCTCTCAATCCACCGAGGAAATAAGCGCCGTTTTCCCGGGCCCGGGTCGGCAGGTCCTCTTCCAGGGTGACCTGCAGGGCGGTGATCGCCACAGCGCAGGCCAAGGTGTTGCCCCAGTAGCCGCCGAAGGTGGAAGTGTGCAGGAGGGAGGTGTCATAAGTGCCGTAGGCCTTCTTCCAGATTTCTTCCGTGGTGAGATAAGCGCCGGCTGGGACCATGCCTCCGCCCAGCGCCTTGGAGAGGCAGAGGATGTCAGGTTCAACCCCCTCGTCCGTGCAGGCAAAAAGGGCGCCGGTGCGTCCGAACCCCGTTTGGACCTCGTCGGCGATGAACAAGGTGCCGTGCTGGGCACACAGCCGGCGGGCCTGGGCCAGGTAGCCCGGGGGAGGTGTGATCACTCCTCCCTCTCCCTGGATCGGCTCGACGATGAAAGCGGCCGCTTGGCCGGCTTTCAGGGCGGTTTCCAGAGCGTCCAGGTTCCCGAAGGGCACCAGCGTGCAGCCGGAAAGCAGCGGCTCGTACGGGGTCTGGTATTTTGGCCGCCCAGATACAGACAAGGCGCCGAAGGTCTTGCCGTGAAAACCCCCTTCACAGGAGATGAACCCCGGGCGTCCCGTGGCGGCCCGGGCGATCTTCAGCGCGCCCTCGACGGCCTCCGCGCCTGAATTGCAGAAGAAGGAGCGCTTCAGGTTTCCGGGGGCGACCTGGGCCAGGTTGTGCGCCAGCGCTGCGGGCAGTTGCTGCAGCGAGACCTGGACCAGCTTGGGCATTTCCTCGACCCGGCGCACGGCTTCGAGGAGACGGGGGTGGTTATGGCCCACGTTGATGGAACCGTAGCCGCTCACAAAATCAAGGTATTCGTGCCCGTCCAAATCCCACAGCCGGGTGCCCTGGGCCCGTACGTACTGCCGGTCGGCGTTTGTCAGAATCTGGATGGAAGCATGGGGGGTGCTGAGGTAGGTTTTATGCTTGTCCCGCACTTCGGCGGTCCGCATCCGGAGCGCTTCTTCCACTGAGATCAGAGACATTTTCGATTCCAGCCTTTCGTTGGCGTTGTTGGCATTTAAGGATATTCTAACCGTCCCGACTCCCAAGTTTTCCAGGCCGGGCCTGAAAACCCTTCCATGCGGGATGTTTTTTCTTGACATCGGCCCGGTGGTTATATAAAATTTCGCTGTAAAGTAAAAATACTTGATAGGGGCGCGCGGTTGGACAGATTCGCCTGGATCAACTTGCTCTACGACTTCTATGGGCCGTTGCTGACGGATCGCCGGCGGCAAGTGTTGGAGCTTTACTACGAGCAGGATTTCTCCCTCGGCGAGATCGCCGGGGAGCTTTCCGTAACCAGACAGGCCGTGCATTATACGCTCAAACGCGCTGAGGAATCACTCGAGCATTTCGAACAGAAACTGAACCTGGCGGCCAGGTACCTGAGCGACCGAAACCGGATCGGCGAGGCCTTGGCGGCCCTGGACGAGCTGGGCGCCGGCCGGGAAAAGGCCGTGGCGCGGTTGAGACAACTTCTGCAGGAGATGCAGCGATCCGGCAGACCAATTTCGAGAACACCCGGCTGAATATGGTAATGCGCATCGCCGGCTGCGGGAGATGGGAGCGATCCGGCAGACCGATTTTGGAAAACGGGGTGATCTGATGGCCTTCGCCAGTCTTTCCGACAGGCTGCAGGAGACCTTCAAAAAACTGAGGGGCAAAGGCAAGCTCACCGAGGAGGACGTAAACCAGGCGCTGCGGGAGGTGCGGCTGGCCCTCCTGGAGGCCGACGTGAACTTCAAGGTGGTGCGCAATTTCGTCAATGTCGTGCGCCAGCGGGCCACCGGCCAGGACGTGATGGCCAGCCTGACCCCGGCACAGCAAGTGGTCAAAATCGTGCACGAGGAGCTGACCGCGCTGATGGGGGGGCAAAACGCCCGGCTGGAGCCGGCCCCGAAACCCCCCACCGTGGTGATGCTGGTCGGCCTGCAGGGTTCGGGCAAGACCACCACCGCGGCCAAGCTGGCCAGTTTCCTCAGGAAGCAGGGCCGCCGGCCCCTGCTGGTGGCGGCGGACGTCTACCGGCCGGCCGCCATCAAACAGCTTCAGGTGCTTGGCGGGCAGATCGACGTGCCGGTGTTCAGCATGGGTGAACAGGACCCCGTCGGTATCGCCGGGGCGGCCCTGGAGAGCACCAAAAAGGGCGGCCAGGACGTGGTGATTATTGACACCGCCGGCCGTCTGCACGTCAACGAGGAACTGATGGTCGAACTGGAGCGGATCAAGGCCGGCGTCGGGCCGCACGAAATCCTGCTGGTGGTCGACGCCATGACCGGTCAGGACGCGGTAACGGTGGCCGAATCTTTCCACCAGCGCCTGGTGCTGGACGGAGTGATCCTGACCAAGCTGGACGGCGACGCCAGGGGCGGCGCCGCGCTTTCGGTGCGGGCGGTTACGGGCTGCCCAGTCAAGTTCGCCGGCTTCGGCGAGAAGTTGGACGCACTGGAGCCGTTCCACCCGAACCGGATGGCGGACCGGATCCTGGGCATGGGTGACATGCTTACTCTGATCGAAAAGGCGCAGGCCGCTTTTGACGCCGAACAAGCGGCCGAGATGCACAAGAAACTTAAAAGCGCCGACTTCAACCTGGATGATTTTAGGGAACAACTGCGCCAGTTTAAAAAGATGGGCCCGCTCGACCAGATCATGGGGATGATCCCGGGGATGGACCGGATGACGAAGAAGATGAAGGGAGCCATGCAGTTCGACGAAAAGGAACTAGTGGTTGCCGAGGCGATCATCAATTCCATGACCCCGTGGGAGCGGCGCAACCCGGAGCGGATCGACGGAGGCCGGCGGCGGCGGATCGCCCGGGGTAGCGGCACAAGCGTTCAGGACGTGAACCGGCTCTTAAAACAATTCGATCATGTCAGGAAGCTGGTCAGGCAGTTCAGCGACTGGGAAAAGGGCGCCAAGAAGGGCGCCAAGAAGGGCGCCAAGCGCAAGTTTCCCTTTAAAGTGCCAGGCACTTAACTTATTGACTTATGTCGTGGCCGCCGCTTTTTGGCTAGAATAATAAGCAAACAAGTTGGGTGCCTGGTGCCTGGCACCTGAGAGGAGGTGAAGCGGTGGCGGTTAAGATCAGACTAAAGCGGATGGGGGCCAAAAGGGACCCCTTTTACCGGATCGTGGTTTCCGACGCCCGTTCGCCGAGAGACGGGCGGTTCATCGAGCAGATCGGCTACTACGATCCCCTGGAGGAACCGGCGCGAATCTCGGTGGATGAAGCCAAGGCCCGCGTTTGGCTGCAGCAAGGAGCCCAGATGACCGAGACGGTGCGATCCCTTTTCAAGAAATCCGGAGTACTGGAGCGCCTGGGTGCGGAACGAGCCGAGGAGAGGGGTTAACCATGAAAGAACTGGTGGAGGTTTTGGCCCGGTCGTTGGTGGATCAGCCCGGGCAGGTTGAGGTGCGGGTTGTGGAGAACGACCAGGTGGTGCTCATCGAACTCCGGGTCGCGCCTGAGGATATGGGCAAGGTGATCGGGAAGCAGGGGCGGATCGCGAAGGCGATGCGCACGCTGGTGAAAGCGGCGGCCAACAAGCAGCGCAAACGGGTCACCATGGAAATCATATAGGCGTTAGAATGGGCCTGCCGGAAAAGGGGCCCGGCCCCTTTTTGAAGGCCGGGAGGTGCGGCGCGTGCCGAAAAGCATCATCGTCACCCGCCCGGTGGCGGTCAAAATCAGGGTCACCGAGCGCTACAAGACGGCCCTGCTCCATCAGATCGAGTACTCCTTGCGCCGGCTGGACCTGGAACTTGAGCGCCTGGAGCGCCCGCAAACCCCACCGTCCGAAGAGGAGCGGCGCAAAAGGCTCGAGGCGCGGCAGAAGTTGGTTGAACAGGCGCAGGGCGTGCGCCGGCTGCAGCCGGGTGACGAGGTATGGCACGGGCGGGTCGAAAGCCTGGTCAGGCTCGCGGTCGGCGACGACTGGCAGAGCGTGATGGAGGTTGAAGTGCTTCTGGAGGACGGCCGAGTGGTGGACATCAGGACGCCGGCCGGAGGTCCCGGCAATGAATGAGGAATTGATTTTGATCGGCGAGATCGTGAATACTCAGGGGCACCGGGGTGCCGTCCGGGTGCTTCCGCTGACGGACTTTCCCGACCGTTTCCGCCGGCTGAAGGCCGTCTACCTGGAGCAGGGGCCGGTGCGCCGGCTGGTACACATCGGGCGGGTATCCTACCATAAGCGGTTTGTGATCCTTGAATTCCGGGAGATCCCGGACATGAACGCCGCTGAGAAGCTAAAAGGGGCACAGCTCAAGATACCCCGCTCGGAGTTGGTGCCTTTGCCCGACGGTCACCACTACATCTTCGAAATCGTCGGCGCATCCGTCTTCAGTGCGGAAGGGGATTACCTCGGTGTCGTCGCTGACGTGCTGCGCACGGGGGCGAACGACGTCTACGTGGTAAAAGGCGGCGACGGAGATGACCTGCTGCTCCCGGCGCTCAAGACCGTGGTGCGGGAGATCGACTTGGTGCGGCGGCGCATCACCGTGGTCCTGCCCGGGGGGTTGCGGGAATGATCATCAGTATCTTGACCTTGTTCCCTATGATGTTCGCGGGGCCCTTCGAAAGCAGTATCATTAAGCGGGCGCGGGAACGAGGCCTGGTGGACATCGAGCTGTTCGACATCCGGGACTTCTCGCCGAACCGGCACCGGACGGTTGACGACACACCGTACGGGGGCGGGGGCGGAATGGTGATGCAGGCCGAACCCATCCGCCGGGCGCTCGGCCACCTCGAGGAGCGGGGACGGGGCGGGGGTGCGGTGGTGCTCCTGTGTCCTCAGGGCCGGCGGTTTGACCAGGATGCGGCGCGCGCTCTGTCGGCGGCCGGGAAGCTGGTGTTGATCTGCGGTCACTACGAAGGGGTGGACGAAAGGGTACGCGAAGACGTGGATCTGGAAATCTCGGTGGGCGATTTTGTGGTCACCGGGGGCGAAATCCCGGCGATGCTGGTGGTGGACGCGGTCTGCCGGTTGATACCCGGTGTGCTGGGCGAGCCGGGCGGCGCCGCGGACGACTCCTTCGCCGGCGGGCTGCTGGAGTACCCTCAATACACGCGGCCCCGGGAGTATTTGGGACGAGAGGTGCCGGAGGTCCTTTTAAGTGGGCATCACGGCGAAGTTGAACGCTGGCGCCGGCAGGAAGCCCTGCTCCGGACCCTGGTGCGCCGGCCGGATTTAATTGCCGGGGCCCGGCTGGCGGCGGGCGACCGGGAGTGGCTGGCCGAATTGGCCCATCGGCTGAGGGAGTTGGGCCTGGCATAACTCCGCGGCTCACGCCCCGACGCATCCCTTTGTAAGGCCGGCTCCGGGGCTCCGGGGCCAAGACTGGCGCATGCCTCTGAGAGGCCAGGCAACGGCGAGGATTCGGGGCGGGAGCCCTTGCAGTATGTGGGAACCATGTGGTAGAATTACGGTTGGCTTGAGGCCACGAACGATGAGGAGGCAAGTGTTGATGGACCATATCCGGACTTTTGCCGAGGAGCAGTTAAAGCCGGACATCCCGGCATTCCGCCCGGGTGACACCGTTCGAGTTCACGTAAGGGTGGTCGAAGGCGAACGGCAGCGCATCCAGGTTTTTGAGGGCGTCGTGATCAGAAGACGCGGCGGCGGCGTGAGCGAGACCTTCACGGTGCGCCGGGTATCGTACGGCGTGGGCGTAGAGCGTACTTTTCCGATTCATTCGCCGCGGGTGGACCGGATCGAGGTGATCCGGCTGGGCCGCGTACGGCGGGCCCGGTTGTACTACTTGAGGAAACTGCGCGGGAAGGCGGCCCGCATCCGGGAGAGAAAGGTCAGATAACGTGGAGGGGGCTGCAAGGCAGTTCCCTCTTTGCTAATAGCACGGAGGGGTTGAGTATTGGGGACGGGTCGGCGACGCCGCCTATTTGGAGATTTTGTCGAGTCACTTCTGATTGCGGTGATCCTGGCGTTGGTGATACGGTTCTTGATCTTTCAGCCGTTTTATATCCCTTCGGGTTCTATGGAGCCCACGCTGCTGACGGGGGACCGGATCATCGTGTCCAAGTTAAGCTACCACTTCCGAGAATCGGAGCGGGGGGACGTGATTGTGTTCAAATACCCCCTTGATCCGAAGCGGGCCTTTGTGAAGCGGGTGGCGGCGCTGGGTGGGGAGACGGTGGCGGTCCGGGACGGCCGGCTGTACATCGACGGCGCACCGGTGGTGGAGGAGTATCTGCCCCCGGGTGTGTCCCATCGCGATTTCGGTCCCTTGACGGTGCCGGAGGGGAGTCTCTTTATGCTGGGCGACAACCGCGCCAACAGCGACGACAGCCGGGTCTGGGGAGAACTCGACGAGGACCTGGTGATCGGCAAGGCGGTGGCCATCTACTGGCCGGTCAACCGCTTGAGCGCGGTGCACTGATAGGTGGCGGGGCATGTCCGTACACTGGTATCCGGGCCACATGGCCAAAACCAAACGTCTGATCCGTGAACAGTTGCGCCTTTGTGACCTGGTGTTCGAGTTGGCCGACGCCCGCATCCCGGAAAGCAGCCGGAACCCGCTGCTGCTTGAAATAACCGCCCACAAACCGCGGATGCTCATCCTGACCAAACCCGACCTGGCCGATCCGGCCCGCACCGCCAAATGGCTCCAGATATTCAACGCTCAGGGTGTCCCGGCGCTGAAGTTCAACGCCGTCCGCGGGGGTGATTCGGACGTTTCGGCCGTGACGCGCGCGGTCCGAAGCCTGTTGGAAAGCCCGGCCGGAAAACAAAAGCCGGTGTGCAGAGCGGTAATAGTTGGGATACCGAACGTGGGCAAATCCTCTTTCATAAACCGTTTGACCGGAAAACGCGCGGCCCAGACGGGCAAAGTGCCGGGCATCACCCGGGGCAAGCAGTGGATTCGCGTGAACCGCCGGCTGGAGCTTCTGGATACGCCGGGCACGCTCTGGCCGAAACTCGGCGGTCCGGAGCTGGGGTTCAAGTTGGCGGTCACCGGCGCGGTCCCGGAAGAAGTATTCCGCCGTGAGGAAGTGGCCGGATGGTTGATTTCCTGGTTGCGGCACAATTGCCCGCGGGCCCTCCGGCAGCGCTACGGCCTCCCGGCGGTCCCGTCCGCCACCGCCGATGCCCTGGAGGTGATCGGCCGCCGGCGGGGCTTATTGCTGCCGGGCGGGAAAGCCGACCACGACAAAACCGCCGCCGTGGTGCTCAAAGACTATCGGGAGGGTGCCCTCGGCCGTTTCACGCTGGACATCCCGGGGGAGGGATGGGGAAATGACGAGTAGGGGGGGGCCGAAAGGCTTGACCCTGCGGGAGATCCGGGAACGCCTGTTCGCGATGGTTGTCCCCGATGCCGGACTTCTGGAGATGCTCGGCCGGGACGCACGCGCCGGCGCCCGGGAGCTCAAGCGCCAAGCACTGCGCCGAATCGCCAGGGACCGGGCGCAAACCGAGCGCCTGCAAATGCTTTGCGGCTACGAGCGGGCGTTGGAAGCCGCCGGGTGTGGGCCGGTGGCGGGAACCGACGAAGCCGGGAGGGGCCCCTTGGCCGGTCCGGTGGTGGCCGCCGCCGTGGTCTTGGGCCGCGGTGCGGTGCTCCCGGAACTCAAGGACTCCAAACAACTGACCAGCGCGGCCCGGAGCCGGCTGGCGGACGAAATCCGGGCCCGAGCCCACTCCTGGGGGATTGGAATCGCCGACGCCGGCGAAATCGACCGGCTGAACATCCTGCGCGCCGGATTGCTGGCCATGCGGCGGGCGCTGGACGGCCTGGACCTCGTTCCCGGGTGGGTCCTGGTCGACGGGGCTTTTACCGTGCCCCACTTTCCCGCCTCCCAGACCGCTCTGGTAAAGGGAGAGCAGGTCAGCGCCTCCGTGGCGGCGGCATCGATTCTGGCCAAGGTTTACCGGGACGAGCTAATGTTGCGGATGCACCACTTGTACCCCGAGTATGGTTTCGACCGGCACAAGGGCTACCCCACGCCCGAACACTACCGGGCGCTGGATCGCTACGGCCCCTGTGCGTTGCACCGGGCTTCTTTCCTGCGCCCGTTCTCCCGCCAAGCCGGCTTGAAGCCGGCACCCTGAAGTCGGCACCCTGAGGCCGGTCATCTCCGTTTGAAGGCTATTGTCTTGGGGAAACCGCTTGTAGACTTCAATCAACGGCAAGCATCGGAACAAGATTGACCCAACCCCTCAGTCTTCCAAACTTGATCATTTTGTCTATAAGCGATATCTCCTGCAACGTGAGGCTTATGAAGTATTGCCTCAGGTCATCGTTGAGGATTACGTCTTCGATCCCTGTCCCGTGCAGCGCCAGCGCATCCTGCATTCCCCTCAGGATGTCGGAAAACATGAACTCGTCCTCTACCGCTTCCACCGCCTGAATGACCGGACGAACGCTGGAGAACGGCTGGGGTGCGACTATTCCGAAGTGCACGAGTTTGTGTTCCAGTTCTTCGGCCTGTTTTTTGAGAATACCCATTCCTGCCTGCAGCAGGGCCCTAAAATCGGGTTCCGCGGTCATTTCGGCATAGACTTGTGTTTTGCGAATGCTGCTGTACCTGAAGGCCAGGTGGTCCCAGATCAAGAAGGCCTCGTTGACGGCGATCTTGTCTTTGAGCCCGGCCTTTGCGTGCGGGTACACCGGAGGATATTGTATCCAGTTCTTCAGCTTGAGGTATTTGATAAAGGCGTCTATCCTGTCCACGCTTTTTCTGAGCAGGTCAAACAGCAGCTTACGGATGGAGTCGCTGACAAAGGTGTTCCTATAGGCAACCATAAATCGGCTGACATCCAGTCGCATAAGGGCGAACACCACATCCGCCGACTCCCGGTCAGCGACCAGCCCGGAGTTTCCCTGAACGCCCTGGGAGGGGGCGGCCGGGGGAATGCCTTTCAAAGAGTGCTTTTCCAGCTCTGCTTCCAGGAGGCGGGCTTCTTTAACCCAATCGTTTAAGAACTTGTCCAAGACGGTAAGGAAATCCTTGTCGTGCGTGAAGCTTTTCAGGTGCTGAACGTGGCCGGCGAAGAGGTGCCGGTTTGCCAGGAGCCGCCAGAGAATGTAGGCCTCCGAAACATCAAGTTTTTGGGGCTTTTGACCGAGCCCGAGGATCATGTGATCACTCCCTTGGGTCTAGTATTGAGCGGGGGAGTATCCGCTATGCAACGGGAATCTTCGGAAGTCTCCAGCTGGTTGCTGGTGAGTGAGAAAAAAAGACCAAGAGCCACCAGATGGACACACGGCGCAACAATCATCACCACGCCTTTTTGTCTGCCGGCGGATAGCACCCGGATTGCACTATTTCTCCACAAGGCCGGGGTAAATCCTGCTTGTTTTGAGCCTTGGCGGCCTTTGCGCAGCGGTTCTTTTCCGGGTTAACCTTAAGTGAGAGGTTTGGCCGGGTATCGGCCTTTGCGGGAGAGGATAAGCGTTGGACCGGCGGTTGCTCGGGCGGAAGGCGGAAGCTTTGGCGGTTGAACACCTGCGGAAGCAAGGGTTGCGCATTGAGGAGCGCAACTTTCGCTGCCGCCTGGGGGAAATCGACCTGGTGGCCCGTGACGGGGCCACCCTGGTTTTCGTGGAGGTACGGTCCCGGACCACGGTCCAGTTCGGCTTTCCCCAGGAGAGCGTCGGCCACCGCAAGCAACAGCGCTTGCGCCGGATCGCGCAGGTTTACCTTCAAGGGCGGGGTGAGGCCGCTGTCCGCTTTGACGTGGTGTCCGTGAGGTTCGATCGGCAGGGCAACCTGGAAAGGATTGAGCATATTGCGCACGCCTTCTAGGCCTCCGGCCCCGCACCCGAAATACTCGAATCATTTTATCTTTGCCGAAAAAGCCTATTTCTAGTATTAATTGAGCTCGAAAAGGGATAATCGGCGCAAATAATCGAGAAATAATGGCCAAAATACCTGTTTTTTTGCGCTGGACATGCTAGATTTTTTCAAAGCAGGAGTCAAATGGATGTTCCTGCCTTCTTTAGAATTTTGCGACAAAGTGGGTGATAGCACGGCTGGCGTACGGCGGAACCGATTGTCCCGGACTCCGGAACTGGTTCTGGCGGCCTAAAATATGAGAATGTTCTAATTATTCAGTTAAGGAGAGCTGAGAAAATGGGGAACTGGAGAGGAATAGTCCTGGTTTGCCTAATTTCCGTGACCCTGACCTTCTTTGTCGCCGGTTGTGGGGGTCAGGCCGGGACACCCGAGAAGGAAACGGAGCCGTACAAGATCGGAGCCGTCATTGACGTCAGCGGCCCTGCCGCCTCGCTCGGGGTGCCCCAGAAAAACACCCTGGAAATGCTGGTCGCCGACCTGAACGCCAAGGGCGGGATCAACGGCCGACCCGTGGAACTGATCATCCTGGACAACAAAACCAACGAGACCGAGGCCGTCCTGGCGGCCAAACGCCTGATCGACCAGGACAAGGTGCTGGTCATTCTGGGCTGCAGCACCAGCGGCACGTCGCTGGCCATGATCGATACGGTCCAGAGGAGCGGGGTGCCGATGATTTCTCACGCGGCGTCCGCGAAGATCGTGGAGCCGGTGGCGGACCGCCACTGGGTGTTCAAGACCGCGCAGAGCGACATCCTGGTCGCCGACAAGATCGCCGCGCACCTCAAGAGCAAAGGGATCACCGACGTGGCCTTCATGTCCATGAACAACGCCTTCGGCGACAGCGGCCGGGGGAGCTTTATGACCGCGGCGGCCGACCACGGCCTGAAAGTGGTCGTGAGCGAGCGGTTCGAAGTGGACGACAAGGACATGACCATGCAGCTCACCAAGGTCAAGGGTTCAACCGCCCAAGCGCTGGTCGTGTGGGCCATCCCCCCCTCTGCGTCGATTGTGACCAAGAACTTTCGTGATCTGGGGATGACCATCCCCCTGATCCACACGCACGGGGTGGGCAACCAGACCTTTTTAGACCTGGCCGAGGGGGCCGCGGACGGGATCATCGCCCCGATGGGCAAACTTCTGGTGGCTGAGCAGCTTCCCGACACCGATCCCCAGAAGGCGGTGTTGCTTGGGTACCTCCAGGCTTACCAGGCGAAATACGGGGAGCGGCCGAGCACCTTCGGCGGGCACGGTTGGGACGCCTTCCAGTTGGCCGTCAAGGCCATCGAGACGGCCGGCGACGACCGGGCCGCCATTCGTGACGCGTTGGAGAACATCACCGGCTTTGTGGGGGTCAGCGGCGTTTACAACATGTCGGCGGAAGACCATAACGGCCTGGGAGCGGACTCAATGGTGCTGATCGAAGTAATAGACGGGAAATGGTCGCTGCTCAATCCGTAACTACTGATGCCGGAGAGGATTTGCCGACGTGAGCCCTGAAAGCCAACTGCTCCAGTACCTGATTTCCGGCCTGACCCTGGGGAGCATCTACGCCCTGATCGCCATCGGGCTGGTGGTGACCTTCAACATCACCGGGATCTTCAACCTGGCGCTGGGCGAGTTCGTGACCCTGGGGGCCCTGGTATCCATCGCGCTGTATGCCGCCGGCTTGCCGCTCATCGCGGCCTTCGCGCTGGCTGTGCTCATCGCGGCGGCGCTGGGCGCGGTCATGGAGCGGACGGCGATTCACCCGGCGCGGAAAGCCAACGCGACCATCCTGACACTGGTGATCATCACCATCGGTGTGGGTATCGCCATCCGGGGTGCGTCCCTGCTTATCTGGGGGACGCACCCCTACATCTTGCCCCCCTTTTCCGAACACGCCCCTTTCACGGTCGCCGGCGCCGTCGTCATCCCCCAGAGCCTCTGGGTTCTGGGGTTGGCCGTGGTTTGCGTGGCGGCTCTCTTTGCGTTTTTTGAGTTCACCTATCTCGGCAAAGCCGTCCGGGCCTGCGTGATGAACCGGACGGCCGCCCGCCTGGTGGGCATCAACCCGCAACGGCTGTCGCTGGCCGCCTTTACCGCCACCGGCGCCCTGGGGGCGCTCGCGGGCATTTTTGTCGCGCCGATCACCTTTGCCACCTACGATATGGGCTTCATGCTGGGCTTGAAAGCCTTTGTGGCCGCCATCCTCGGTGGGGTGACCAACGTCCCCGGGGCGATTATCGGCGGGTTTTTGCTGGGCATTCTGGAAGCTTTCGGGGTGGGATTGGTCGGTTCCGGTTTGAAGGACGGATTGGCGATGATCGTGATGATCCTGGTTATGCTGATTCGCCCCACGGGCATCCTTGGGGCCTTCCGGCGCGGAGCATAATAATTTTCCGGGTGATGAAGTGGAATTGGTGCTGAGAAACAAAAACGTCATCCTGATAGTCTTGATCGCCGCCCTGTTCGCCGTCTTCCCCCTGATGGTCACGAGCGGGTATTATCTCGGGATTCTTGTGATCGTGGGATTCTACTCCATTGTGGCGATCGGCTTGGGCCTGCTTTTGGGCTACGCCGGCCAGGTGTCCTTCGGCCAGGCGGCCTTTTATGGTTTGGGGGCCTACGCCGCCGCCATTCTGTCCGGAACCTACGGCTGGCCGCCGCTGCTGGCGCTTGCCGCGGCACCATTGCTGCCCGCGGCGGTGGCGGCGGTGATCGGGCAGCCGATTCTAAAGCTTAAGGAGCATTTCCTGGTGCTGGCCACCCTTGGCTTCGGCATCCTGGTCTACATCCTGATGAAGGAGTTCGTGGACTTAACGGGCGGGCCGTCCGGCTACACCGGGATTCCGTATCTGAGCATCGGGGGCCTGGTGCTCAGTACCGACAAGCAGTTCTTCTACCTGGTCTGGTTCCTGGCCTTCCTCACCCTGGTGGGCGCCTGGAACCTGGTGAACAGCCGGATGGGCCGGGCGTTGCGGGCGATTCACGGCAGTGAGCCGGCTGCCGAGGCCGCCGGGATCGACACCGCGCGATTGAAGCTGAAGGTGTTCATCCTGAGCGCTTTCCTCGCTGGCTTGGCAGGGGGCTTGTATGCCTTTTACATCAGTTTTATCAGCCCGTCGCCGTTTGGCTTCCACGCCTCCATCCAGTTTGTGCTGATGGCCGTCGTGGGCGGGGCGGCCACTATCTGGGGACCGGTGGTGGGCGCGTTTGTCATCGTCGGCCTGATCGAATTCCTGCGCTGGGCGGTACCGGTGGTGCTCCCGAAGGCCGGCGGGGAGTTCGAGATCATTTTCTTCGGCCTCATCCTGGTGTTGGCCCTCCTTTTCCGCCCCGAGGGGATCATGAGTCACAAACGCCGCAAGCAGCGTTCGGAGCCGGATGCGGGTAAGGAGGCGGCCGGAACGTGCTCGACGTAAGAGACCTGACCAAGAATTTCGGGGGCTTGGTGGCCGTCAACCGGGCGAGTTTTTCGGTCAACGCCGGGGAAATCCTGGCCGTCATCGGTCCGAACGGCGCCGGCAAGACCACCATTTTTAACCTGATCACGGGCATGCTCACCCCGGACGAAGGCGAGATCCGGTTCCAGGGCCGCCCGCTTGCCGGGCTGAAGCCCCACCAGATCGCCAGGCTGGGGATTTCCCGCACCTTTCAAAACCTGGAGCTTTTCCGGGCCATGACCGTGGCTGAAAACGTAATGGTCGGGGCCTACACCAAAGGGAAGACCGGCTTTGTCCGGGCCATTCTCCGCCGTCCCGGAACGACCGCCGGAGACCGGAAGCGGTACGGCGAGGCCCTGGAGTTGCTGCGCGCCGTCAACATGGCCGAATACGCGGATGAGCCCGCGGAGAGCCTGCCTTTCGGTCTGCAGCGGCTCCTGGAGATCGCCCGCGCCCTGGCCGCCGGGCCGCAATTGGTGCTCCTGGACGAGCCGGCAGCGGGATTAAACGCCGGTGAATCGCAGGCGTTGGTCGCCTTCCTGCGCCGCCTGCGAGAGCAGAACCTGACCTTTGTGCTGGTGGAGCACGACATGGCGACGGTGATGGACGTGGCCGACCGGATTGTGGTCTTGAATTTCGGCTCCGTCATCGCGGAGGGCACACCGGCCGAAATCAGGTCAAACCCGGAGGTGATCCGGGCCTACCTGGGGGAGGATGAGAGTTGATGCTGGCGGTAAAAGACCTCACGGTGTTCCGGGGCCACATCCGGGTATTGAACGGCCTGACCTTTTCGGTGTCCGCCGGTGAAATTGTGGCCGTGCTGGGGGCGAACGGCGCCGGCAAGAGCACGCTGGTCGGGGCCCTGGCCGGGCTTTACCCGCCCGCGGCCGGGGAGATCGTCTTTCAGAACCGGAACCTCACCGGACGGCCGCCGGAAGCCGTGGTGCACGCGGGCATCAGCCTGGTGCCGGAACACCGCCAGCTCTTCGCGGGCTTGACCGTCCGGGACAACCTGATTCTGGGGGCCTACCACCGCTACCGCGACGCCAAGAAGGAACTGCCGCGGCTGCTGGAGGACGTGTACCGCCTGTTTCCGGCTCTGCGCGAAAAACAAGAAAAGCCCGCCCAGACCTTAAGCGGCGGCCTGCAGCAGATGCTGGCCATCGGCCGGGGGCTGATGGCCGACCCGCGCCTCCTGCTGTTGGACGAACCGTCCATGGGCCTCGCCCCGCTGGTGGTGCGCGAAATAATGACCACTCTGTCCGGCCTGCGCGCCAAGGGCCAGACCATCATCCTGGCGGAGCAAAATGCCCACGCCGCCCTCAAGATCGCCGACCGGGCCTGGGTCCTGGAGCGCGGCTGCATCGCCCTGTCTGACACCGCCGAAAACCTCCGCCAAGACGCCCGCATCCAAGCCGCCTATTTGGGGCGCTCTTGAATCTGCAAAGTGAAGGTCAGTGTTGTTCAGAAGGGGCAATCGGAATGCCCTTCACTCCACGTCGGTTTTTTGCAGCCATCTTGTTACTAAGGTCATTATGGAATATAAATTAACATGAAGGCAACAATGGCCATAGTACTTGACGCGGGGTGGTCAGCATGGACGAGGTCTTGTATTCTCCGGCGGAAGTGGCCAGGATGCTTCGGGTGAGTGAGCGCACGGTCAGGCGATGGGTGCAAACTGGTGAAATGGCCGCCCTGCGCTTTGGCCGCCAACTCCGCATTCCGGAAACGGCGGTGGCACGATTCGGGAGACCGGTCGTGGACAGCCCAGCGGGGGATGATTGGCTGGCGCGTTGCCGGGCGGTTCGCGCCGGGATGCCGGCAAGTGGTGACAGCACACCAATCATCCGTGAACTCCGTTCCGGAAGGGCCAAACAGTGAAAACAGCACCCCTGTCCTATGTTCACCTCCTCCAGAATGGCGCCTGACCAACCCCGACCACACCTGCCAGTACCGGGAGCGACACCGCCGAAAACCTCCGCCAAGACGCCCGCATCCAAGCCGCAATCCAATAATCCTCTTAACTTGAAGGAATTGCTCCAGCCGCGAAGAAAGGTATAATGCGTAATTCTTTGGGGGATCAACAAGGTACTTGGCGTAAAGAGGGGCTCCATGCTGAAGTATTCCATTTGCACTTGGTGAATGCAATATGAACACTAATCGTGAAGTGCTCTGGCGTGTGTACTCACAGGTTTACGATACCGTTATGGCTGGCTTCTTACCCTACCAGACACTCACCAAGAGAGTTGCGGCAAGTCTCAGTCCTGCTTCCGGATCCCGCGTTCTCGATGCCGGTTGTGGAACAGGTCATCTGTTGCACTATTTGCTTCGGTTGCGTTCAGATCTGGAAGTGGTGGGGAGTGACTTCTCCGAGGCTATGCTGAACCGGGCTCGGGCGAAGTCAAAGCACTTGGAGAGGATTACTTG
Source organism: Firmicutes bacterium UBA911 (assembly GCA_002294005.1). Lineage (GTDB taxonomy): Bacteria > Bacillota > Desulfotomaculia > Desulfotomaculales > Desulforudaceae > Desulforudis. The sequence continues at coordinate 70,407 of DBEH01000049.1, forward strand.
GCTCAGGGTCAATCTGAATTATCCACTGCCGTTTTCAGATGGAGAATTCAATGCAATTGCCTGTGTCAATGTATTATATGCGGTAGATTCACCGCCAGTCTTACTCCGGGAGTTGCATAGAGTATTGAGGGATAGTGGTAGGCTGGTTCTTGTTACGCCAATTTTTCGACCCAAGATGAGTTCTGTTTTTGCCGAACATGTGCAGGTTTTGAAAGAAAGAAATCCAAAAGTCTGGCCTCTGCTTCTGCTTGGTCAAATAATCAGGCTTTCGCCATCACTTATTGTCTTTGTGGCCGCAAACCGTTCCATTCAAAAAAATCCATCTTTTCATTTTTTCGAAAGAGAACAATTGCAGGGGATATTGCTTGAAGCAGGCTTTCAAATCAACTCCCTGGAAAAGGCGTATGGCGACCAGGCTTGGCTTGTGGTGGGCAAAAAAAAGGACAAATCCCCATTAGTGAATGGATTTGAGTCGGTGGGAGGTGGTTCAGTATGACTGAGGCGGTCATTACCGGCTTAGGGCCGATTGCCCCAAATGGTATCGATAAAGGATTTTGGGAAGCTCTTAGGACTGGACAATCTGGGCTTCGCCGGATTTTCTTCGATAATGGAGGCGGCAGCACAATTGTCGGCCAGGTTCCTCGTACTTGGATTGAGGGGGATAATTCCTGTGTCCAAGTTGACGGATCGGCCTGGCGCACCAAAATGATAGTGGCGGCGACGCGCCTGGCACTGCAAGATGCGGGGCTTTGCCAGACGGTGTTTTCCTCATATCGTTCAGGCATCAGAATTGGCGTCAGCAACATCGATATGGAGGTGACTGAAAGAGAATATGAAGAATTCAGGGCGAGGGGTGTCGTAAGTCCTACTGCAGTTGTGGATGCCTTCCCTCACGCTGCAGCTAGTGAAATCGCGCGGGAGTTGAGTTGTTCCGGGAGCGTATTCACCTTTGCATCGGCTTGCACTTCTGGATTACTGAGTATCATTTCTGCAGTGGACTCTATTTTACGGGGTGAATCTGATATTGAACTAGCGGGAGGGGGAGACTCCTCGCTCACTCCCTTTTTTGTTAACTCATTCATAGCTGCAGGTTACCTATCGTCTCGGGATTATGATAACCCGGCAGTAGCAAGCAGACCGTTTGATGCTCAACGTGACTGTGGCGTGCTTTCTGAAGGTGCAGGAGCCATCGTGTTGGAAAGCGATGAGCACGCTCGTCGGCGTGGGGCAAAAGTCTACGCTCGTGTTGCTGGTTGGGGTGTTGCAAACGCGACATCACCCAAATTTCTAAAGGGGGCTATGGTATCGGCAATGGAGCAGGCTCTCGACAAAGCAGGTCTTTCCCCCGATATAGTGGATTACGTGTCGACCCACGCTCCCGGGGTTCAGTGGACGGACAGGACGGAAATACAAGCCATCAAGGAAGTTTTTGGTCCACAGGCATATAACTTGGCAATCAGCTCAATCAAATCGATGATTGGTAATCCTCTGGCTGCGGCTGGCCCACTTCAGGTTATCGCCGTGGCCCAATCTATGGAGCACAACTACATACCACCTACCACCAACTACCAGCATCACGACCCGCACTGCGATCTGGATTGTGTGCCTAATATGGGTCGGGTGGCAAGAGTGAACACAGCGTTGGTGAATTCGGGCGGTATTGGAGGTTGTGTCGCTTCTCTGGTTGTTCAGAAACCCGGCGTGAGTCGAGGTATGTAATACTATGGTCAGCTTCACTATATGGACCAGCTTTACTACAATGGCTCTCGGCTTAACTGCGGTGGCTTTTGTAGCCCTAGGAGTCATAGTCGTCAGGAGAGATCCAAGGGCCCTGATACATCGTATTTTTTTTGCGCTGACTCTGAATGCTTCTTCGTGGGTTGTGGCTGTTCAGGTAGTTTCCCTGGTAGGCGAACATGAATCTTTACTATTTTGGATTAGATTATCTCACGCCCTTGCCTCAACCTTTCCTTGTCTTGTGGTCGCATTGGTATACACGTTTGAACCAGAAAGAGATTATCCCAAGTTTACAGTTGGTGCCATCTTGTCTATGGG
>DBEH01000049.1:72873-121751 GCA_002294005.1 Firmicutes bacterium UBA911
AATTTACGGCTCATTGTTTGTTTTATATCCCGTTTTCTTTGCTAGTGGCATCGTTTTTGCACTGTACAAGATGATCCGTTTACTGCGACAGGTGCGCGGTTTAGCTCGACTGCGATTACGTTATTTTTTTGGAGGGATTCTAGCTTCTTTCACAGCTGGCAGCCTGGTTAATATTTTCCTTCCCATGATGGGGATGACGAGTGCAGAGGTTCGTAATCTAGGGCCTTTGTCTCTCATTATTGCCATATTCATGATCACGTACGCGATTCTGCGCTACCGCCTGATGGACATTCGTTTGGCTTTCGGCACCGGTCTCACTTACGGATTTGCTGTTGTCATCTTGTGCGTCTTAACGGCCTTGCCGGCCTATATGCTGGAAACCATTTTCGATGTCCGGATGGGAGGCTTCCTTTACTACTACACGATACTTGTGGTAGGTACGGCGGTTCTTCTGTTTCAGCCGTTGAGAAACGGGCTGGAGTCTTTGGTCCGCCGCTTTTACCACCGCGGAGCGTACGACTACTTCAACACCTTACTCACCACCAGCAAGACGATCGTTACCATCCTTGAGCGGGATAGGCTGCTCGCATTCCTGATTGACAAGTGGGTAAACACCATCGGCATCACCGGCGTCACCTTCTTCCTCAGGGGTCCCGACGGTTGTTTCAGTCCGGTCGCCGAAAGGCACCTGCCGGCGCACGCCCCTGAAGACGATGGCAAGGTCCGCACGCGGGCGGAAGTAGAGCACGTGGTCAAAGAGGGTCACGCCCTTGAAGACGGTGGTGAGGCCCGCACGCCGGGTCGGGCGCTCATATCTCATCTGGAGGAACACGGTGACGTGCTTCTTTTTACCGATCTGAGAGGTCTTGTCCCACGGGAGAAGGGGCGGTTGCTCACCGTGCAGATGACCGCTTTGCAGGCCGAGGCCGCGGTCCCGGTGATCATGGATGGGCGGCTGGAAGGGATATTCTTTCTGGGAGCCAAGATTTCGGGCGAACCCTATTCGCAGGAGGACGTGAAGCTGCTTGCCACGCTGGTGTCGCAAGTCGCCGTTTCTTTGAAAAACGCGCAGCTCTACCAGGAAGTACGGGTAGTGAAACGGTACTTGGAGAACGTGCTGGAAAACATAGGCAACGGCTTAATTGCGGTTGATTGGTCGGGCTCCATTACCGCCTTTAACAGCGCCGCCGGGAGGTTGGCCGGAATATCCGCCGGAGAGGCACTGGGGAGAAAGGTGGACGAGGTGTTGGACCCGGCGATAAGCGGGCTGATGCTGCACACGATGGCGACGGCCGCAGTCGGGAGCGGGGTCGAATTGGAGCTTCAGGCCGGGGAGGCCGTCCGCTTCGTTTCCTGCAGCACGGCGGTGGTGGAGGCACCGGATGGTGGGCGGCGCGGCGCGATTCTAGTGATGAGCGACGTCACGCAGGTCAAGGAACTGGAGCGTGAGAAAAGCCAGATCGAGCGGCTGGCGTCCCTGGGTCAGGTGGCGGCCGGCATGGCGCACGAGATCAAAAACCCGCTGGTTTCGATCAAAACATTTGCGGAGCTTTTGCCGGAGAAGTACGAAAGCCCGGAGTTCCGCCTTGATTTCTCCCGCATCGTCAGTCAGGAAGTCGAACGGATCGATAACCTGGTGACGGAGCTTTTGAGTTTCACCCGCAGTTCCCGGCTGCGGTGCGAAGAGGTCAACGCCGAAGCCCTTATGGACGAGGTGCTGCTTTTGTTGTCGCCCCAGATGGACAGGCAGAATGTTCGTGTTTACAGACAATATGACTCCGGAGTGCGCCCTCTCTGGGCGGATAAGAACCAGTTGAAGCAAGCGTTTCTTAATGTATGCCTGAATGGCATTCAGGCTATGACCGGCGGGGGCGAACTCAGGATATCCATCCTTGCCGAATCCGGCAGGGATCACACAGGTAAAGATCCTGCCCCGGGAGGAAAGGTGAAGATCGTTGTCGAAGATACAGGGGTGGGTATTTCTGCCAAGGAAAAAGACCGGGTTTTCGACCCGTTTTTCACCACCAAGTCCGAGGGGGTGGGTATCGGGTTGAGCATCAGTCACAAAATTGTGGTCGACCATGGGGGGACCATCCAGATCAGAAGTAGGCCGGGGGATGGCGCAGCCTTTGAAATCTGCCTTCCGGCTGCCGGTTAGGCGGGTTTTTGCCCACGGATGAGAAGGCAGTCGGTCAACCTGGACGGGGGAGAGGGAATCGGCTTGAAGGTGGTGCTCGTCGTTTCCAAAAGCAACGGCCGCCTCGGGGCAATCAGGGGCCTTGTGCCGGAGCGGTATACCCTGATGGATGCCGACATGGGGTCCGAGGGGATGCATTTGCTGCGCAGCATCGTCACGGGGGTGGTGCTGGTGGATGCCGCCGCCCCCGGCGTTTTGCCCTGGATTGAGGAAGCGGAGCGGTTGAGGCCGGATCTCACCTACATCGGGGTCACCGACAGCCCCAATCCGGACCGGACCCTGTCGCAGTGCTTCTATGATCTTCTTCACCCTCCCTTCACGTCGGTCCGGCTGGACCGCGCTTTGGCCCGGGCCTGGGAAAGAACGGAACTTGCTTTCGTGGCGCGAAGCCTAAAAAAACCGGCCGACCGCGTGGAACACCCCGCTTATATCAGGTCTGCGGTCCCAAGCAGGCAGCGGGAACGCGTACTGTGTGAACTATCCAAGGTGCTGAACAACAGCCTGAACCAGGACCGTTTCCTGGAGCTTTTCCTGGACGCCGTTGCGGGATTGGCTCCGGTGGGGAAGATGTCCGTCCTGTTGGCCGATAAGAGCGGCGGAGAGTATCGGGTCCGCAAACAAAGGGGTTTGGCCCCGGAATTCTGTTCCAGATTGCGGTTCGATGCCTCCCGGGGACTGGCTGCCTGGCTGGCCGCCGAGGGGCGCCTCCTCCGCGTTGGAGAAACCAACGGCGAGGATTTGCTTTTCACCACCGAAGCCTTGCAGGAGATGCGGCTTTTGCAAGCCGTGGTGAGCATACCGCTGACGGCCCACGGACGGTTGATCGGCGCCCTGAACCTGGGGCCCAAGGTAACCGGCGCCGAGTACGGCGACGAAGAACTGGAGACCTTCTACATTCTATCCGAAAATGTGGCGATGGCTTTACAGGATATCGAGCTGCACCACCGGCTGCAGTACCAGAAGTCGTATATTGAGAGCATTCTGCAGCGCATGAACAGCGGGGTGGTGGCGATAAACCGCGACGATCGGGTGATTACCTTTAACAGCCGTGCCCGGACCATATTGGGGTTGGATGCGGAGCAGGTCCTGGGTCAGGATTTGCGTTGCCTGCCGAGTCCGCTGGGCGATTTGCTCTACGACACCCTGACGACGGCCCGGGCTTACGACAGGGAAGAGATTCAACTGGCGCGCGGGCGCATTCCGCTGGAGATCAGCACCTACCAACTGATCAGCGGGGCGGAGGTCCTGGGGAGCGTCATGATCCTGGACGACATCTCCGAACGCAAACAACTTGAACGGGAGCGGCGCCAGGCGGACCGGCTCGACGTGTTGAACAAGTTCGTCGGCCAACTGGCGCACGAGGTAAAAAACCCGATGGTGGCCATTCAGACCTTCTCGGAACTGTTGCCGGACAAGTATGAAGATAGTGCGTTCAGGGACTTTTTCACCCAGACCGTCCGGCAGGAGGTGAAGAGGCTCAACGAACTGGTGGAGCAACTCATTGCTTTTTCGGCACCCCTGTCCTACAAGTTCGCGGTCGGCGAAGTCCATGAAATTCTGCGGATGGGCCTTTCCCTACTAAGGGAACAGGGTAAAGGAGCCGAAATGAAAGTAGAGGCCGCTTACTGTGGGGAGCTCTTGTACGTGCGGGCGGACCCGGCCCTGCTGGCGAGAGCGTTTTCCTACCTCCTAAAATCATTTAACGCGGTTGAACAAGGGGGGAGCCTGCACATTAAGACCGCGCAAGACGGAAGCCTTTTCGGTTCTGGAGGCCTTTCCGTCGTCCTGTGGGATTCCGTGACCACGGTCGGCGTGGAAGAGGTGGAGACGATGTTTGACCCGCTCCACGCCATGCAAAACAGCTATATCTCTCTTGAGCTTCCGGTCAGCCGCAAGATCATCGAGGACCACGGGGGCCGGATCAAGGGGTCTGTGGTCAAAGGCAAGGGTTTGCGATTCGTAGTGTATTTACCCATCTTTAGCAGTGAAGGCGGTGAGGGTCATGGCCGAGCCATCGCGAATATTGGTGGTTGATGACGAACTGGGTCCGCGGGAAGCACTGAGGCTGATTCTGCAGGATCACTACGAAATCGCCACGGCGCAAAACGGCCATCAGGCACTGGATCACCTTGCAGACCGGGAATTTGACCTGGTGATCATGGACATCAGGATGCCTGGCATCAACGGGATCGACCTGCTTGCGGAGGCCAAGAAGAAGGCCCCGGACACGGAGGTGGTGATGATCACCGCCTATGCCTCGGTGGAAACGGCCGCCAGCGCCTTGAGGCACGGCGCCCTGGACTATCTCATCAAGCCTTTCGACCGCAAGTTGGTTTTGGATGTGGTGCAAAAGGGACTAATCCGCCGCGCCGAATCCCGCAAGATCAAGGGCCGGCTGGAAGAACTGCAACTGGTGAATCAGTCCCTGAGGCACGAAATTGAGCGGGCTTCCATCAACATCCAGCGGCACTACCTGGAAACGGTAAGCTCCCTGGTGGCGGCTATCGACGCCAAGGACTCGTACACCAAGTCCCACCAGGAAAGAGTGGTCATGTTCGCCATGCTCCTGGGGGCCGAATTGGGTCTTTCGGCCGGGGAGCTGGGCGTACTCCAGCAGGCCGCGGTACTGCACGATATCGGCAAAATCGGCGTGCCCGAGCAGATTCTTAGAAAACCGGAGCACCTGATCCCCGAGGAGTTCGACGTCATCAAGCAGCACCCGGTCATTGGCGCGGAGATTATTTCTCCAGTGCGGTTCCTGAGCGAAGTGGTGTCGATTGTGTTGCACCACCATGAACGTTTTAACGGGGGGGGCTATCCCGACGGGCTCAAGGGTGAGCTGATCCCTCTGGGGGCCAGGATTTTGGCGGTTGCCGACGCGGTCGACGCCATGCTTTCCAATCGCCCCTACGCCCCGGCGAAAACGGTCGCCCAAGTGCACGAAGAACTTCGCCGCTGCTCGGGGACCCAGTTCGACCCTCAGTTGGTGAGAGCGGCGTTGAAGATGGACCTTCCGTCCAGGCGCATTCGGTGAACTTAAAGTGGTTAAGAGAATATCAACAACGCGAACAGGGGGCCGCGTGACCCCCTGCCCTTTCTCCGGCCGGTCCGAACCGGTTCAATTAGAATAATTATCCGGCAGGGTGTCCCGCACCCGATTCCTTGTCCAATTTTTGGTTTTGCAACATTCCCGCTAGGTGGTCCGGTCCAGGCGGAAGCGGCTCACCATGGCGCCCAGTTCGTCCGCCTGGCGCGCCAGCTCCTGGGACGAGCTGGTGAGTTCTTCCATCGCGGAAGAGACCTCTTCCACGGAGGCGGCCAGGTTCTGGGTGGCGTTGCTGGTCTGCTTGCTGCCCTGGGCGATCTGCCCGATCATTTCGATGTTTTCCCTGACCGCCTTGACGATCTCCTTGAAGGCGTCGCCGGCCTGCCGGGCGGTGGTTACCCCCTGAGCGACGGCGGCGGCGGTGGCGTCCGTGCTGCTGCTCACCGCCTGCATTCCCCGCCCGATCTCGCCGACGATCTGCGAGATCTCCTTGGCCGCTCCGGCCGACTGCTCGGCCAGCTTGCGCACCTCCTCGGCCACAACCGCGAAGCCGCGGCCCTGTTCCCCGGCCCGGGCGGCCTCGATGGCGGCGTTTAAGGCCAGCAGGTTGGTTTGGTCGGCGATGTCGGTGATCACCCTGGTGATCTGGGAGACCTTGCCCGTACGCTGCTCCAGTTCCTTGGTGCTCGTGGTGATCCGTTTCGTGGCCTCCTGGGTGGATTCAATGGTTTTCACCGACTGAAAGACGTGCTTGTTTCCGCCGAGGGCGGCGTGCTTCATTTTTTCAGCCAATTGCACCAAGGCCTGCGTCCCGGCCAAGTCCTGTTCGGCGGTGGCGGCCACCTGGGAGGTGCTGTTGGCCACCTGGTCCATCACCGAGGAAACCTCCTCGGTGGAGGCCGAGATTTCCTCGCTTTGCGCCGCGAGATTCGTACTGCTCTCCGTCACGCGGGTCACGAGTCCCCGGAGAGCGTCGACCATCCGGTTGAAGGCCGCGGCCAGCTCACCGATTTCGTCGGTGCTCTTGGTCTCCATGCGGCGGGTCAGGTCGCCCTCGCCCACCCGGTTGGCCTCCTCGATCATCCGGCGCAACGGGGCGGTGAGCCGCACCGCGAACCATCCGGCGACGACCAGGCCGACCAGGAGCACCGCTCCCCCCACGATCAGGGTGCCGTTGCGGATGGCCGCGAGCGGCGCCAGGAGTTCACGCTCCTCGACCACGGTGGCTATTGCCCAACCCTGGCCCTGGTAGTTCCCGAACCCGTCCAGCGGGGCGAAACCCACCTGCTTCGGAACCCCGCGGAAGGTGTAGGCGGCCGTGCCGATCTCGCCGCGGATCATTCGTTCGCTGGCCTCCGCCAGTTCGGGCACGCCCAACTGCCGGACGTCGTCCTTGAGAATCATCTCTTTGTCCGGGTGGGCGATGATGATCCCCTGGGAGTCGATTATGTAAGCGTAGGCCGAGGGTCTGCCGACGGCTTTCGATTTTTCGGCGTAGCCGTCAATGATTTTCCAGATCGTCTGGTCGAGGTTCAGCCGGGCCACGACGACGCCGCTGAACGCACCGGCGTCGTCGTACATGGGGGCGGCGAAGTTGACGATGGGCACGCCCAGGTCTCGCGACATACGGATGCTCGAAATGTGCACCTTTTCGTCGCGGGCTTCCTGGAACCATTCCAGATCGCTCTTGTCGTCACCGGTGATGCCGCTGGTGTCGGCGATCTGGAGGCCCGCGGCGTCGGTGACCGAAATGGTGTGGTAGTCGTCGAAGGCTCCAAGATACGTGCGCAGTGCCGCCGCCTTTTCGGCCGCGGGCACTTCCGGGTCCCGCAGCGCGGGGTGTCTGGCCATTATTTCCACGTCCGAGCTGCGCTGGTCCAGGAGCAAGTCGACCAGTTCGCCGTGCGTCTTGGCACTCGTTACGAGATCCTGATGAAGGAGTCCGTAAATTCCGGTACCGGCCTGACGGTAGGACAGCCATCCGGCACAAGCCACCGCCAGGGCCAGGAGCAGCATTATTACCAGGGTAAGCTTTACCCGAAGCCGCATCCGAAGCTTTCTCACAAAAGGGCACCCGCCTTTGTCTTGGTTTTTTGGAAACATTCACTTTCTGTCGTCCGCATGGACGCCGCCGACAAAACTCCTCGGACCGGCCGCGGCGCGGCAGTCACGGGGGTACCTGCCCCAGCGGGGCGACCCTTTCGTACACCCCTCCCTCGTTTCTAGCAATCCGCCGGCCTCACCCGTGCAAGGAAAGTCTCCCCAGAACTTATTATCGGCGACCGGGGGCAACGACTTAAATCAATCGTTTAGGGGTAAATCCAGACCGCTTCCTTAATTGCACCGAATCGGGAAACCCGCCGGGCTTCTTGAGCATGGCCTCCCATTCGGACTGCTTGTACACCAACAAATCGGCCGGAACCGGAAGGACGGTGGTGTCGAACTCCAGTCCCCGTTTTTCAAACGGCCGGTCGGTGTCGGCCACGATCACCACCAGATCGAGACACTGCCCACGCCCCAAGTGCCGCGCGCGTAGGAGCCGAAATAACCCGCGCGCACCACGTTGCTTCGGTCCGCGGCCACCGCTTTAGCCCACCGCCGTACCGCTGCGTCTACCCGGGACGCATCAGGCCATTTCAATATGGACGAAGTCAATAATCTCACGGGCATAGGCCAGTGCCTCCTTGCTCTGCAGCGCGCCGTAATGTTCGAACGGTGCGCCCTCTGTAAAGCGTGACACTCCCAATCCCGGAACCCGAACGCGGCGCAAGGCCGAATCATTCTCGGGCCTTTGCCTGAAATCCCCGGTTCCCCGTCCCGCGCGGGGTGAACAGAGGCAGCAACGCCCTCAGGTCGGCGTCCTCCACCGCATAATCGGCCTTGGCCGCCACCGCGGGACCGGCGTTGAAAGCGACGCTCAAGCCCACTTCCGGGAACAAAAAGGCGTCACCGGCACTGTCGCCGATGGCCGCCGTCTCCGAGGGCCGTACCCCGAACAGGCGGCAGATGCCGGGGAGGTGCCGCGGTTTGCCGTCCCACGTTACGTGGATCGACACCCGCCCGTCCAGTGCGCCGTCGGTGAATCCGAGACGGTTGCTGATGCAGATTTCGAATCCCAGCCGCTCCGCCACCGGGTGGGCCAGCACGTCCAACCCGGACGACAAGAGCGCCAGACGGTACCCGTCCCGCCTCAAGGCTTCGACGGTTTCCCGGGCCCCCGGGCGCAGGGGGATCTCACCGACAATCTCTTCGAGCCGCTTCCGCGGGACACCCTTCCACAGAGCCGCGTCCCGCACGGCGAACTCCAGGTAATTGATCCGGCCGGCTAAGAAAGCGTTAAGGGAGACGAGGCCGCCTTCGTCCCAGGTGCCGAGGCGCTCGTGGATGTGCTGCCACACGCTGCCCACCGGGGTAAGCGTGCCGTCAAGATCGAATATCACGGCTTTCAACGGTCCTCCGGGCAAAAAACCAGGCCTCCTCGAGCCGGAAAGAATCTTCCGGTCTGTAATGGAACTTGTGTTCCGACCGTGCAGTCTTCCCGCACGATACTAGTAATCGTCTTGCCTAACCCATCGCTAAATAATTCTGCCATCCCGTTTGATGTCCTTCCCGGTTATGGGCCGGTTCAGGCAGGCCCATTGCCGGATGCGGACGTGCGCCGCCGGGGAACCGGGAGGTGTCGGGGCCGGTTGCCTCCCGCCACAACTTTTTTTACCGAAAATGTTCCCCAACCTGCAGGATTTACCGGTAAAAAAACGAATGGTAGCCCATTTATTCATAGCCACGTCCAAGCCTTATAAGCTCCAAAAGCTCCCGTGTTATGGAAAAACGCAGCCGGGCGCCGTTTAAGCCCCGTTCCGACCTTGGACGGCCGTTTTCGGGTGCGATAAACAGCGGCCTGTGAGAGAGGCTCAACATTATGAAGGTCGGCACAGGATACAGTCGTGTTTTGCCTTCAAGGGAGGCCGCCGGACGAGCCGCGGCCCAAGCACTGGAAGGAAGCGACCTGCGACCGGCGGTCACGTTCGTCTTCACCACTGAAGGTTACGACCAAGAACAGGTTTTGGACTCGGTGCGGTCCGAGGTGGGCGGCTCCCGGGTGATTGGGGCGTCGGGCGCCGGTATCGTCACGTCCGAAGGAATATTTGAGGACGGTGTCTGCGTCATGGTCATTGCCGGTCCCGGCATTGAAGCCGTCACCGCCATCGAGGATTTCCGGCCCGAGGCCCCCGGGGAAACGGGAAAAAGGCTCGGGCACAAACTCCTGGCGGCCAAAGCGGCGACCAGCGGGACGGTCTTCGTTTTTCCCGACGGTTTGGCCGGGAATATCGCCCTGATGCTGCGCGGGCTGTACGACGTCTTGGGGCCGGACTTTAAATACGCGGGCGGAGGCACCGGAGACAACCTGCGCTTTCTGAAAACCTACCAGTTTACGGAAAGCGGCGTAGCGAGCGGCGCGGTAGCGGCGGCGCTGCTTACGGGCGTGACCGTCGGTACCGGTGTCGGGCACGGTTGGGAACCGGTGGGCTCGCCGCTCGTGATCACCAGGGCCGAAGACAAGTTCATCCACGAGTTCGACGAGCGCCCCGCGTTTTCCGTCTATTCCGAGCGACTGGGCGGAATCGAACCGGCCAGGTTCCCCGAGTACGGCCTGCGCCACCCCTTGGGCATCGTGGACGCTGCGGGCCGCTTTATTATCCGCGATCCGCTGCGCGTCTTGCCCGGCGGCACCCTGGAACTCGTCACCGAGGTCCCGCCCCGGGCCGTGGCCTATCTCATGGATGGCCGAATGGAAAGGCTCGCCGAAGCGGCACGGGAGGTATTTCGGGCGGCCCTGAGCACGGCAGGTGAGCCCGGATTCGTGCTGTTTTTTAATTGCATTTCGCGGATCCTCCTGACGAGGGGCGCAGTGGACGATGTGAGAATCGGGCGGGAGGCCACCGGCCCCGCGGTGCCGGTGGCCGGTATGCTGACGTTCGGCGAGGTGGGCGCTTACGCCGACGTCCCGCTTTTCCACAACAAAGCGCTGGTGGCGGTGATCGGGGGTCAGCCCCGGTGACCGACAGGACTGCCGAGCTATCCGTCCTTTATGAGATCGCCGCCTTCGATTTCTCCGGTTCTCTGGACGATTTGTTTGCGGAACTGGTCGAGAAATCGAGCCGCATCTTCGGGGCGCGGCGGGCGATCCTCGTTCTGCCGGGAGTGGGCCGCGAGAGCTTCACGTGGGGTTTCTCCCGCGTCTTTCCCACCGGCGCCGCGGATTACGTGCGGCAAAACGAGTCCTCCCCGGAGGCATTCGTGCGCGAAGCGTCCAGAAAGAGGTGTTCCCTTCTTCTTTACCTGGAAAAGAAGGGCGGCTTTGCCGCCGCGGAAGTCCGGCTGCTCAATATCTTGACCGGGCGCCTGGTCGAGACGATTGAACGCAAGCACGGCGAAAGCCTTTTGCTTCAGAAGAGTTTGGAGCTGGAGGCGGTTTTCAAAGCTCTGCCCGATTTGTACTTTCGGTTCGACGCGGAAGGCACCCTTTTAGACTATCAGGCCGGGACGCAGTCGAGCCTTTTCGTGCCCGGCGCGTCCACCGAAGGTGGGTCGGGCTCCCTCCTGGGGAAAAATGTTCAGGAGGTCTTGCCTCCCGCCGCCGGCCGCCGATCACGCGCCGCGATCAAGAACGTACTCTGGACGAAATCGGTGGTCAGCGTGGAGTATTCATTCCCGTCCAACGGCCGGCAGCAGTTTTTCGAAGGAAGGTACCTTCCCCTGCCGGGGGACCAAGTGATCGCCGTGATCCGCGACATCACCGAACGCAAGCAGGCCGAAGAACACTTGCGCCACTTGAGCATCCACGACTCCCTTACCGGGCTTTACAACCGGTCTTACTTCAATGAGGAACTGCATCGCATCGCCCACTCCCGCTACAAGTCGGTGGGATTGATTCTGTGCGACGTCGACGGCCTGAAGCTGGTCAACGATACGCTCGGTCACGCCGCCGGCGACCGTTTGCTCAGGGCGGCAGCCGAGGTGCTCAGAAGCTCGTTTCGCGGCAACGACGTATTGTCGCGCATCGGTGGCGACGAGTTTGCGGCGTTGCTGCCGAACGTGACCGAAACGATCGCTCAAAAGGCCTGCCGCAAAATCGCCTCCGCCATAGACGTGCACAACGGGTCTCATTCCGAAGTGCCGCTGAGCCTGTCGGCGGGGTTCGCGGTGAGCAGCGCTCCGCCCTTCGACATGAACGACCTGTTTCGGAGAGCCGACAACGACATGTACCGCGAAAAGCTGCACCGCGGCCAGAGCGCCCGCAGCGCCATCATGCAAACGCTGAAGCAGGCGCTTGAGGCGCGGGGATGTGTGGCGGAGGGACACTACGACCGCCTGCAGCATCTGGTGTCGATGCTGGCCAAGTCCTTGGGCTTGCCGGAGCGCACCCGGACCGATCTGCGGCTGCTGGTGCAGTTCCACGACATCGGCAAGGTGGGCCTGTCCGACCGCATTCTCCATAAGGGGGGGGCCCTGGACGCAGAGGAGTTCGCCGAAATGCGCCAGCACGCGGAAATCGGCCACCGCATTGCGTTGTCCGCGCCCGACCTCGCCCCTATTGCCGATTGGATCCTCAAACACCACGAGTGGTGGAACGGACAGGGCTACCCGCTCGGCCTGAGCGGGGAAGAGATCCCTCTGGCCAGCCGGATCCTGGCTATTGCCGACGCCTACGACACCATGACTAACGGCCGTCCGCACCGCGAGGCCATGTCCAGCAAGGAAGCCGTCAAAGAACTCAAGCGGTGCGCCGGCACCCAGTTCGACCCGGCACTGGTGAAGAAATTTTTAAGTGTGCTGCGCAAGATTGATGTCCGGGACCAGGCTTAAAGCAGCACTTCGGGCCTCATTAAGATAGGTGGTCAAAGCTTCCTCATTGGCCCGATTGACCCGCACGATTCCTTGCGATTCTTTGTCCGGATTCTGGTTTTGCCGCGGTCGCCTAGCGCCAGTATTTCCGGTCCAGAGAACGGTATTGGACCGCCTCCGCGACATGCCGGCCGTCGATGGTCTGGGCGCCGTCCAGGTCGGCGATGGTGCGCGCCATCCTCAGAATGCGGTCGTGGGCCCGGGCGCTGAGTTCCAGCATGCCAAACGCCTGCCCGAACAATTCCCTGGCCTCGCGCGTCAGGCGCACAAGCCGGCGGAGTTCTTTGGCCGTCATCTGGGCGTTGCCGCGGGTGGGACCGGAAAAGCGGGCGCGCTGAATCTCCCGGGCCGCCTCCACCCTTTCCTTGATCCGGGGTGATTCCACAGCCCCGGCCTCCGCGCTGAGTTCTTGGAATTCGGGGCGGGGGATCTCCAACTGAATGTCCATGCGGTCCAAAAGCGGCCCCGAGACGCGGCCGATGTACCGCCGGATCTGGTGGGGCGTGCAGGCGCATTCCTTCCGCGAATCGCCGAAAAAGCCGCAAGGACACGGATTCATCGCCGCCACCAGCATGATGCGGGCCGGAAAACAACAGGAACCGGCGACGCGTGACACCGTGATCACGCCGTCCTCCAGGGGTTGGCGCAACGCCTCCAGCGCTTCGCGCTTAAACTCCGGAAACTCATCCAGGAAAAGCACCCCCCGGTGGGCGAGGCTGATTTCCCCGGGCCGCGGCGTCCGGCCGCCGCCGACCATCGCCGCCGAGGAGGTGGTGTGGTGCGGCGCCCGGAACGGCCGGCGGGTGACGAGTACTTCCCCCGGTTCCAGGAGACCGGACAGGCTGTAGAGCTTGGTCACTTCCAGGGCTTCGGCGAAGTCCATGTCCGGCAGGATTCCGGGCAGGCAGCGCGCCAGCATGGTCTTCCCCGAACCGGGGCTCCCTAACAGCAGCACATTGTGCCCGCCGGCGGCCGCCACCTCCAGGGCCCGCTTGGCGGTGGGCTGTCCCTTAACGTCGGCGAAATCCGGATGCCCGCCGGCTTGTTGTTTCAGCAAAGCATCCAGATCCACTTGATGCGGGTCGATCTCTTCCTTCCCGGCCAAAAAGCGCAATAACTGCGCGATGTCCCGCACCGGGAAGATCTCGGCCCGGTCCACCAGCGCGGCTTCGCCCGCGTTGGCCTCGGGCACGATCAGCCGCCGGAAACCGGCGTTAACCGCCGCCATCACCGCCGGGAGAACGCCGTGCACGCCACAGACGCTCCCGTCCAGGGAAAGCTCCCCCAAAAACACAAAGCCGGCGTCCAGCCCGGCCGGTACCTGTTTGGTTCCGACAAGCACACCAAGGGCGATCGGCAGGTCATACGCCGGCCCTTCCTTTTTGAAATCGGCGGGAGCCAGGTTCACGGTGATCTTGCGCGGGGGAAACTCGTAGCCGGCATTGCGAATCGCCGCCCGGACCCGGTCCTTGCTCTCACGGACCGCACCCCCGGGGAGCCCCACGATCTCCCAGCCCGGCAGCCCGGTGGCCACGTCGACCTCGACCTTGACGATGTGGCCTTCGATTCCGGATAGTGCAACGGAGTGGACGGTGGCCAGCATGGCTTATCTCCTGTTTTGCTGCAAATAATTGCCTGTTTTTGCATTATACTGCACCGGAGAGGTAATTCCTGCCGGAATAGCGACACCAGGTTAAAAACATGCGCCAAGCCACACCCCGCATAACCTGTTGAGGCTTGCCGGCTTTTCGGTTTATAATGCCCCCGGCGGCTGACCACCGATCCGCCGGGAGGTGCGGGAGGCGCTTGGAGTCCCGGGCTACATAGAACGGACTCCGGGTGTGCATAATGAGGTCACAGAATCTGGAGGGAGTGAAGGAGCCGTGGGCGAAGGCATTTTCGTCGTCGGCATCCTCGTCGAAGACCGGGCGAACCGCGGGCCGGAGGTGCAAAACGTCCTGACCCGGTTCGGATCCAAGATCTTGAGCCGCAACGGGATTCCCGACCCCACCCGTTCCCGGGGCATCATCACGGTGACCATGCAGTCCGAACGGGCGGACAGTGAGAAGTTCACGGCCGAGCTGCAGAAGATTGACGGAGTTTTGGCCCGGGGGATCCGTCTCGGCGACGCCTTGAACTGAGGTGGGTGCAGGCTATGGCGCAAAGCGGCTGATGACCTGCGGGGTGATGTACACTTCCACGATCGCGGCGGCGACCAAGAGCGGCGTGACCACCCGCAACAGGAATCCCAGGCGCTCAATTACGCCAGGGGTCGCCCGCTTTTTGAGCCGCAAAGCGGCGATGGCCAGCGCCAAACCGGCGGCCAGAAAAATGGCGGGGAGTTCGATGACCCCGTGGGGGGCGATTCCGGCCACGAAAGCGGCGGGGGGCAATCCGGCTTCAACCAAGTGCCGGGCCAGAAACCCGACCAGAACACCGTTCACGGCCAGGATAAACACGGCCGGCAAAGCGAAAACTACGTGGCCGAAGACCACCAGCAAGGCGGCGACGGACAAGTTCTTTAAAAAAATGAAAGCGGACAGCGCCAGGTACTCTGCTTGGGGGTTTAGGTCCATGGTCTTCTCAGCCGCCGCGAGCAGGTTTTCGAGCGACGGCCACAGCAGAGGGGCGAATACCTGAGGATAGGCCCAGCCGGCGGCCGTGCCGGCCGTAAAGACCAGCAGCGCCGCGAGGAATCCGGCTCCAAGATGAAATCGGGTCACTTTATTGCGCACCTCTCTAGTTCCGCCGGGAGCTTTGGAGGTTACATTATTGAGGGAAGGGCCGAATACCTGCCCGGCAAAGGGGAAAATTAGTCGGTAGGAGGCATCTTTGTTTGGACGAAGGCAATTTCTATCTTCCGCCCCGCTCCAAAATGGACCACCCCCTCGACGACCCGGAAACGGTCGAAGCCCCCGACGACGTCGCCACTGAACGTGAGAACCGGCGCCGGGCGCGGGCGCTCCGCGAGTTCGGCGCCACCACGATCCCGGCCGTGAAGAGCAACATCCACACCATGATCATCGTCGGCCAGATCGAGGGTCACATGGTGTTGCCCAACCAGAACAAAACCACCAAGTACGAGCATCTGCTCCCGCAGTTGGTGGCCCTGGAGCAGCACCCGGACATCGAGGGCATCCTGGTGGTCCTGAACACGGTCGGCGGGGATGTCGAGGCCGGACTGGCCATTGCCGAAATGCTGAGTTCCATTTCCAAGCCCACCGTCTCGCTGGTGCTGGGCGGGGGACACAGCATCGGCGTCCCGATTTCGGTATGCACCTCGTATTCCTACATTGCCGAAACGGCCAGCATGACCATCCATCCCATCCGCATCACCGGACAGATCCTGACCGTGCCCCAGACCTTTGAGTATCTGGAAAAAATGCAGGACCGCATGGTGCGGTTCGTGGTCAAGCACTCCCGGATCTCCGAGGATCGCTTCCGGGAGCTCATGTTCCGGACGGGGGAACTGGCCCGGGACATCGGGACGGTGCTCATCGGCAAAGAGGCGGTGGACTGTGGCCTGATCGACGAAGTGGGGGGCATCGGGGCGGCGATGCGCAAACTGAACCGCTTGATCGAGGAGCGCCGCGACGGCACGCCGGGCGGTCCGAGGGGAGGCCCGCTGCAGTGATCCTCTGGACGATCGCGGATCTGGACACCGTGACGAGTCAAGCCACGGTCGAAGCAGAGCCGCCGTTGGAGAACGCAGTGGTGGACGGCGTACCGGTGCTGGTCAGGCGCACCCCGGAGGGCGCACGGACCATCGACCGGGTGTTGAGCACCGACCCCTACCATTTTCTGAGGCCTGAACTCGCCCCCGGCCGTACACTGTATTTGCAGGAAAACACGCCTCCGCAGGCAACCAAACACCACCCCGCCGCGGCCGGGCACGCCTCGCTGCGGCCCGCGCGCAGGGTTTTCGGCTGCCTGCGGACTTAAATCACTTCATTGACCC
The DNA here is from genome assembly GCA_002294005.1 of Firmicutes bacterium UBA911. GTDB lineage: Bacteria > Bacillota > Desulfotomaculia > Desulfotomaculales > Desulforudaceae > Desulforudis. Next base: position 88,981 of record DBEH01000049.1, read on the forward strand.
CAGCCGTCTTTACTTGCCGGTCTGCTCATAAAGCTGGTAGAAATAACCCGGAACCTCACCCATGACTCCCGTCTGGACAACGAGGTAGGCCAGGATAAACTGCGCACCTATGAAGACAAACAAGGCAATAAGCAACCCGTATTCGACCACCTGTCCCCTTTCGTCACCCAACAAACGAAAAAGCGCCCGCCACATTCGGTCTCCACCTCCTTGCCGTTTCAGATCGGAAGAGCGGCCTCGAAAACGCATACGCCGGGCCCCTGCGGTTTATTACCTAAAAAAATGCAATTCGTCGGAAGAGCACTCAATTCCTCTTTTTGCGAACGGTTTTTTTCACCTGTAGGGGGGGAATCCGGATGTTTGTCTCGAAAACCATAACTGCCATACCGAGTTCGACGGGCGCCGGCGCAAACGGGTGGTCGTCAAGGTGATGGGCGCCTGGATTCCGGATAGTGGGCAATTCGGGGGGTGTACCGGTTTTGGCTCTGCTTTCTCTGGATGAGTTCACCCTGCTGGCCGGACAACTGGTCGATGAGGTTCCGCCGCGCCTCTGTCGCGACTTGAACGGCGGATTTTCGGTGTTGCCTGAAGAGAAGCGGGACCAGGAGTTCTACATCATGGGAGAGTACATCGAAGACGGCTTGCTCGGCAGCTTTGTAGTCCTCTACTACGGTTCCTTTGCGGCCGTCCTGGGGGATGAACCCCAAGAGTCTTGGGCGGAGGAGCTGCGGGAAACGGTCTGGCATGAATTGCGCCACCACCTGGAGTCCCTGGCGGGGGTGGACGATCTCACCCGCCAGGAAATGGAGGAGTTGGCCCGGTTCCGGGAAGACCGGCCGGACCCGGACCGTTGAAGCTAGTCGCGAGGGTGGCGAAGGGCGGGTAATAAATCCGGTCCCGGGCGCATAACCGATCAAGTATCTAGTTTTTTGGAGGGATCGCGGAATATGTCTAGCGGGGTCCACAGGCTGACGGCCGCGTTGGTCTGCCTGCTGCTGGTTTTTACGGCCGGTTGCGGGGATTTTGCCGGAAAACCCCCGCAACCGGGAACCGGCAAGATAGTGGTGATCGCCACCATTTTCCCGTTGGCCGACGTGGCCAAAAACATCGGGGGTGACCGGGTGGAGGTGTCCACCCTTTTGCTCCGGGGGGTGAGCCCCCACACTTTTGAGCCTACACCGCGCCAGATGGAGCAGATGACCGGCGCGCGGCTGATCATTCAGGTGGGGGCCGGGCTCGACGACTGGGCTGGAAAACTCGCCGGAGCGGCCGGCAAGGACCACCTCCGGGTAGCCGTCACCGAAGGGCTACCTCTGCGCGCCGGCGGGCACCAGCACGCGGAATGCGTGGGACACGAACACGGACACAAATCTGAGCAACGTACGGAAGGCCCGGATCACGCCGATGGGCACGGCCACGGCGCCTGCCCGGCGCCGGAGGCCGCCGCGGCGGATTCGGCGCCCGAGTTCGCCGACCCGCACGTTTGGCTTGACCCGGTGCTGGTCCGGGACGAGATCGCCCCCCGGATCTTCTCCGCCCTCCGCCAGGCCGCGCCGGAACATGCGGACTACTTTGCCGCCAACCTGCAATCCTACTAGGCTGAACTAACTCGGCTGCACGAAGACATCGCCGCGTTGACCGCCGGGCTTCAGAGCCGCAGTTTCATCGCTTACCATTCCGCCTGGGGTTACTTCGCCGACCGGTATGGGTTGGTGGAAGCCGCCACGGTCCTAGAAGCGCCGGGCAAGGAGCCTTCGCCGGGCTGGATTATGGCGGTGGTGGAGACCGCCAGGGCCCACCGTGCCGGGGCGATTTTCGCCGAACCCCAGTTCAGCACCAAGGCCGCCGAAGTGATCGCCGCCGAGTACGGCGCCCGGGTGTTGATCCTGGACCCGCTGGGCGGGGAGAACATCCCCGGCTACGACAGCTACACCGGCCTCATGCGTTCAAATGCGGAGGTGTTGGCCGAGGGTCTTTCGCAGGTGGAATGACGCTGCGGAAGGAGACATTGTGCTCGTCAAGATGGTCATCGCCGGGAGGGCGTGCGGCTCGCCCCCGAAGACGGTGAGCGGCGGGCCTGGACCCAGGAACCGGGCCGGCCTGTTTTCACTGTTTTCGCCGCTTAACCCTTTACGAGCCGAATAAGCATGGTATAATGTTCGGAGTTTGAACCGACAGGGGGACGGCGGTCTTTGAATCCATCTGAGGGCATTGTTATGGGCATCGTCCAGGGGCTCACCGAGTTCCTGCCGGTTTCCAGTTCCGCGCACCTGGTGCTGGTGCCCTGGCTTTTTGGATTCGAAACCCCCGGCCTCGTCTTCGACGTCGCCCTGCATCTCGGTACTCTGGCCGCCGTTTTGGTCTACTTCTGGCGGGACTGGCTCCGCCTGTTCCGCGCGGGCCGCCGCGGCTTCAGCACGGCCGACGGCCGGTTGTTCTGGTTCCTGGCGTTGGCCACCATTCCCGGAGCCGTGGCCGGGTACTTCCTGGAGGACATCGTGGCGACCACCCTGAGGGCGCCGGTCCTGATCGGGATACTGTTGATCGTGATGGGCGGGGTCCTGTACCTGGCCGACCGCTACGGCGGGCAGGTCAAGCGGTTGATGGACATCCGGTTCGGGGACGCCATGGCCGTCGGGTTTTTGCAGGCGCTGGCGATCATCCCCGGGGTGTCGCGGTCGGGGATCACCATGGCCGCCGCCCGCCTGCGGGGCGTGGAACGGGCCGCGGCGGCACGCTTCTCCTTCCTGCTGTCCACCCCGATCATTTTCGGCGCCGGCGTGACCCAAATGATCAAGATGGACCCCGACCTTCTGAACCTGTCTTTCGCCCTCGGGGTGTTTACCTCCGCGGTGGTCGGGTTTCTGGCGATTTGGTTTCTGATTGCCTGGGTCTCGCGGCGCAACTTCAACATCTTTGTCATCTACCAGGTGCTGCTCGGTTCAACCGTGATCGCCGTCGCCCTGGTGCGCGGCTGAAAACGCAGGCGGCCCGTCGTCCGGACCGCCTGCGGAAGCTAACCGGAAAGCCGCCGGTGCAGTGATTTCTTGGCCGCGTCCTGCGACTGCTCTTTCGCCCCTTCGCGGACAACCGGTTGTGGTTTTATCAGTGCAGTGATTTCTTGGCCGCGTCCTGCGACTGCTCCAGGATCTTTTTCAGCTCCTCCTGGCGTTCTTCGTTGAACACTTCTTCAACCGCCAGGGTGTAGTCCGCCACCTTCTCGCTGATGAATATGGGGGCCACGCTTCTCAAAGCCAGCGCCACGGCGTCGCTGGGACGCGCGTCCACGACCGAAGGGGAATCCTTCTTCAGAATGTGGAGCTGGGCGTAGTAGGTGCCCTCGCGGACATCACTGATCACCACTTTGGTCACGGTTCCACCGAACTCGTCGCACAGAGTCTTCAACAGGTCGTGGGTGAGCGGGCGGGGAGCCGAGCCACCCTCCAGGGCGACCGCGATCGCGTGGGCCTCGAAGTGGCCGATCCAGATCGGCAACACCTTCAGTTCGTCGTCATCGACCAAAAGGAGCACCGGGTTCATGGAGAGGTCGAAGGCGATTTCCTTTACTTTGACCGGGATCACAACCTCACCTCCCTTGGACTTTGGAAGACCCGGGACGGCCTTTGTACCGGTACCGTGTGCGGTCAGCGGTTCCACTTTTGTGGTTTTGATATTCCACGCTAGTATTATACCAGTGGAGCCTATTCCAGACAACTGGAAAGGATTTTTCCGGTGTTCGCCGAAGTCTCAAAGGCGAGGTGTTTGAGGCGTGGGACTTTACCGTCAGCTTAAACGGGAGGTCCGGTACGAAGTACTGGGTTTGATCCTGGCCGCGGTGGCCATGTTAACCCTCTTGAGCCTTTATAGTTCCTCGGTGGGCGTGTTCGGCAGCCTGGTAGGGCGCGGGTGCCGGGTCCTGGCCGGGGAGGGGGCTTTCGTGCTTCCTTTGCTCGCCGGTTACTGGGGGTTGAAGCTGCTCCGGGACCGCAACCCGGCCAAATACCCCGGCAAGCTCTACGGTAGCCTGGTGGGCTTTTTGGTGTTGGTGACGGCGTTGCACCTGGTATCGGTCGGACCAGAGGGCAGCTTCCGGACCGTGGTCGGCGCGGGCGTCAACGGGGATGGGGGCGGGGTGTTGGGCGCCGTACTGGGCTGGCTGGCGTACAACTGGTTCGGCTACGCGGGCAGCGCGATCATCCTGGTGGCCGCCGGCCTGGCGGCGCTCACCATGTTCACGGAACTGCCGGTGTCGGCGCTGGGGAAAAGCGTGGGGCGGCGTTTGGCGGGCGGTGCCCGCGGCGGGTGGGGCCGGGTTCAGAACTTCGTTTATACCGATGAGCGGCCGGTTCCCGGTCCGCAACCGTTGATTCTGGACCACACGGCACCCAAAACGGAACCGGAAGCGCTGGTCGTGCCCAATGAAACACCCGAACGGTTAAAAGAGCAACGCACCGGTTCCCCCCGGGTGGAACCGGTGGAACGCCGGCAGCAGGTTTCCCTGAGTGAAATCACCACGCACCGTCTCCCGCCGGTGGACATCCTCTCGCGCCCCCGGCTGAAGGGCGCGGTGAAGAAGGCCGAAGACATCACCGCGAACGTGCGCGTTTTGGAGGAAACACTGGAGAGTTTCGGGGTCAAGGCCAAAGTGGTGCAAGTCTCGCGCGGGCCCGCGATCACCCGGTACGAAGTTCAGCCGGCCGCGGGCGTCAAGGTGAGCCGGATCGTCAGCCTTTCTGACGACATCGCCCTGGCGCTGACCGCCCCGGCGGTCAGGATCGAGGCGCCCATCCCCGGCAAGGCGGCGGTGGGGATTGAGGTGCCGAACAAGGAGATTACCCTGGTTCCGCTCCGGGACCTTCTGGAGACCAAGGAGTTCAAGCAATCCGTCTCCCGCCTGACCCTGGCCCTCGGCAAGGATATCGCCGGCAGCCCGGTGGTCGCCGACCTGGCGATGATGCCGCACCTCCTGATTGCGGGCGCCACCGGTGCGGGGAAGAGTGTCTGCCTCAACACGCTTATCTGCAGTCTCCTGTTCAAGAGCAGCCCCGAAGAAGTGAAGCTTCTGCTGGTCGACCCCAAAATGGTGGAACTGACCAACTACAATGGTATCCCGCACCTTCTGTCCCCGGTGGTGACCAATCCCAAAAAGGCGGCGATCTCCTTGAAGTGGCTGGTCCGGGAGATGGAGCGCCGTTACGAGCTGTTCGCGGCGGCGGGAGTGCGCGACATCGGGCGGTACAACAGTGTGTTGCGGGCGGGGGCTCCGGGAGAGGGACGCGTCCACCTGCCGCTGATCGTCGTGGTGATCGACGAGCTGGCGGACTTGATGATGGTTGCACCCAGCGACGTTGAGGATTCCATTGTCCGTCTGGCTCAGATGGCGCGGGCCGCCGGAATCCACCTGGTGATCGCCACCCAGCGCCCTTCGGTGGACGTGATCACCGGGTTGATAAAGGCGAACATCCTTTCCCGGATCTCTTTCGCCGTTTCATCCCAGATTGACTCACGCACAATCCTGGACATCGGGGGTGCCGAGAAGCTGTTGGGGCGCGGGGACATGCTCTTCCTGGCCGCCGGCAGCTCCAAGCCGATCCGGGTCCAGGGCGCCTTTCTCTCGGATAAGGATGTGGAAGCATTGGTTGATTTCCTGAGGAAGCAGGCAATACCGGAGTTTGACGAGGAATTGTTCGATGGGGCGGAAGAGGAGGAGGAATCCGGTTCCGAGGACGAGTTGTTCCCCCGGGCGGTGGAGATCATTGTGCGGACCGGGCACGCGTCCATTTCCCTGCTGCAGCGCCGCATGCATATCGGTTACGCGCGGGCGGCCAGGCTGATTGACGCCATGGAGAAGAAGGGGATCGTGGGGGGGTTTGAAGGAAGCAAACCGCGGGCGGTGCTGATGAGTGCCGAACAGTACCAGCAGTATTTCCGTTCCAAAACGCCAAATTGACGGAAAATACCGAATATGTTATAGTCAAACCAGATTGAAAGGCCCACAGACGAGTCGATTTGTGGGGTGGCGCGAGCGACAGGACTGTGCGGTGCGCTGATAGTTGTAGTACAGGAGTATTCCCAAAAGGCCCCCGACCTGGAGGTGGGTTGCTTTGCCCTTGGGACCGGCTTTGAAGGAGGCGAGGGAGGCCCGCGGCCTTTCTCTTGACCGCGTCGAAGAGGAAACAAAAATCCGCAAGAAGTACCTGGCCGCCCTGGAGGAGGAGCAGTACCATGTGCTGCCGGGAAGGGTCTACACCAAGGCTTTCCTGCGCACCTACGCCCGTCTTCTGGGTTTGGATGCGGACTCGGTGCTGGCCGAATTTCGGGCGCAGAATCCCTTGGAAACCAGGAAGGCGGCGGCCGGGGACCGGCCCGCTGTCCCGGCGGAAGGAAGGAAGAAGCCGGTGTTTAGAAGGCTTTTGCTGTTGGCCGGGGTGATCGTTGTGCTGGTGGTTTTCAATTCGCTCTACGGCGCCGTTCGGGGCGGCTGGCCGGTTTCCGAAGGGCCGCCTTCCGGTCCGGGTGTCGGCGTGCAAAACCCGCCCGCGGTCGAGCCGGAGCCGGTTCCCGAGGATGAACCGGAACCGCCGGCGGTTGCCGAAGGGCTGGATCTCGTGCTTCAGGTGGTGGACGGCTCCTGCTGGGTGCGGGTCATCGTGGACGGTGAACAGGTTTTCGAGGGTACGGTGCCCGCCGGGCAGACAATGAGTTACAAGGCTGGCCGGGACATCGGCCTCCGGCTCGGTAACGCCGGGGCCGTGCTGGTTCAATTGAACGGTGAGGATCTGGGGCGCCTGGGACAGCCGGGCGAGGTCGTGAACCGCGAATTCACCGTTGGAGGCTGATGCTTTCCGGATCGCCATGGTGAGCCTGGGTTGCGACAAGAACCGGGTGGACGGGGAAGTGATGCTGGGATTGCTGGAGCGGGCCGGCTACCGGATCGCGGCCGAGCCGGAGGCCGACGTCATCCTGGTGAATACGTGCGCCTTCATCCAAGAGGCCAAGCAGGAGTCCGTCGGCGCCATTCTCGAGGCGGCCCGGTACCGGGAGGAGGGCCGCTGCCGGGTGCTCCTCGCCACCGGATGTCTGGCCCAGCGGTATCCCGGTGAGCTCTTGCGCGACCTTCCCGAACTGGACGGGGTGGTGGGCACCGGCGAGGTCGGCCGGGTGGTGGATATTGTGCGGCGGGCGGCGGCCGGAGAAAGAGTCCGGGAAGTTGGCCCGCCCGGTTTTTTGGGCCGTGACGTGCTGCCGCGCGTGCCCAGCGGGTCACCCTTTACCACCTGCCTCAAAATCAGCGAGGGTTGCGACAACCGTTGCCTGTACTGTGTCATTCCCCAACTGCGCGGTGCTCACCGCAGCCGGCAACCATCCGTTCTGGTCCGGGAAGCGCAGTCCCTGGCGGCCGGAGGCGCCCGGGAAATCGTGCTCGTGGCCCAGGACACGACCCGGTACGGTTCGGACTTGCCGGAGGGGACGAGTCTGACAGGTCTGGTGTCCCAACTGGCGGTCCTGGACGGGGTGGCCTGGGTCCGGCTGCTCTACTGCTACCCAAGCGGGATCACCTTCGACCTGGTGGAGTTGATGGCCCGGGAGCCGCGTCTTTGCCGGTACCTCGACATTCCGCTGCAGCACGCCAGCGACCACGTGCTGCGGCGGATGGGCCGGAACATGATGGGTTACGACTTGCGCAAGCTGATCCTTTTTTTGCGCAGCGCCGTTCCCGGTCTGACCATCCGCTCGACGTTCATGGTCGGTTTCCCGGGGGAGACGGAAGACGACTTCGAGGAGTTGCTCGATTTTCTTCAGGCGATGAAACTCGGCCACGCCGGGTTCTTTGCCTATTCCCGGGAAGAGGGGACCCCGGCGGCCCTGCTCCCGGACCAGGTTCCGCCGGAGGTGAAACGGGAACGCCTGGAGCGGGCCGCGGCGGTGCAGCGGGAAGTGTCCCACGCCGTGAACCGGGCCCGGGTGGGTTCCGAGATCACCGTACTGGTGGAGGGCCGCAAGGGCGGACAGCACTACGGGCGATCCGAGGGGGACGCCCCGGACATTGACGGCCGGGTTTTCCTGAACGCGGCGGCTGACCTTGAACCCGGCACTTTCGTGCGCGCCCGCGTCACCGGCGCCGGGCCCTATGACCTGCGGGCCCGGGTTATTTCCACCCTCCCCTTGTAAGGCCCCGCTCTGGCAGGGTTTTCATGAAGCAACCCCCCCTTGGGGTTGTGTTATAATGCATCGGGTAATAGACGAGGAAGGAGCGGTTGGATGCGGTGGGAGTGGCACGGTTTCAAGCTGAAAATCATTGTTCTGGCCCTGGCGGCCGGACTGCTGGTTCTTCTGGGCGGCCACTGGGCGTACAAGAGCTACGGGTACAACCAGCCGTTGGTTCAGGCACTTGGGGAAGACAGTGCCGTGGAGTCCTTTGAAATCGAGGACAAGCCCCCGGTGCTGCTGGTCATTGTGCAGGTCAACCGGACCGAGAACCTGATGGAGACCTACCAGCGGTTGGACCGCCGCGTCAAGCAGTCGGTTTCCAACCGTCCGTACGAGCTAGTTATCAAAGACAACCGGAACGCCCGGCTCGCTCAGGCTTACTACCGCAGCCAGTTTGCCGTCCACGAGGCCGTCATGCGGGGGAATTTCCGGGAAATGCTGGCGGTGGTGGAGGAGAACGCGCGGGAGGCGGGGGCCGAAGCCCGGGTTTTCATCGACAGTGACAATGTGTATGTCCAAATGGACGCGGTGGATCACCACCTGGCGGTGGTGATCCACCGCGTCCGGGCGGCCGACGATGTCTCAGTGAGAACCGGGGGTGGGCTCTATGTACAAAGAGGCTAGCATTGGTTTTGGCATCGCGCTGCTCATTTTTCTGGTAGTGATCGGCTATAACATCGGCCCCCTCGTTTTCCTGGGTGCGCTCGGCGGGTTGCTGTACTACATGATGCGCTCCCGGGGGTTGGTGCGTACTTTTAACAAAGTGCCGTCCGAAAGCCAGGTGCAGGTGTCTTTTTGTGATGTGGGCGGGCAGGCGGCGGCCATCGGGGAGTTGCGGGAGGCTCTGGATTTCATCAAGGACCGGCAGGAAATCCGGCGCCTCGGTATTCGGCCCCTGAAAGGCATTCTGTTGACCGGGCCGCCCGGAACGGGCAAGACGCTTTTAGCCCGGGCGGCGGCCAACTACACCGACGCCGTGTTCATCGCGGCGAGCGGCAGTGAGTTTATCGAGATGTACGCCGGGGTCGGCGCGCAACGGGTGCGCAAGTTGTTCAAGACGGCCCGGGAGGCCGCCCAGAAACACAAAAAGAACTACGCCCTGGTCTTCATCGACGAGATCGACGTGTTGGGGGGTAAGCGGGGCCGAACTTCGAGCCACCTGGAATATGACCAGACGCTGAACCAGCTGCTGGTGGAGATGGACGGCATCGACGTGGACGACGAAGTCCAACTGCTGGTGGTTGCAGCCACCAACCGGTCGGACATGCTGGATCCCGCCCTGTTGCGTCCCGGGCGGTTCGACCGCCAGGTGCGCGTGGATCTGCCCGACAAGGAGGGGCGCCTGGAGATTTTGCGCCTGCACACGCGCAACAAACCGCTGGCCGAAGACGTCAGCCTGCCCGAGTTGGCTCAGGACACCTTTGGGTTTTCCGGGGCCCACCTGGAGAGCATGGCGAACGAGGCGGCCATCCTGGCGATGCGCGAGACGGCGAAAGAAATCACCCGTAGCCACTTCCAGGAGTCCATCGACAAGGTGATAATGGGCGGAAAGCTGGATCGGCGGCCTTCGGTTGAAGAAATGAAGCGCGTGGCCGTTCATGAAACTGGTCACGCCATGATCAGCGAACTGATGCGGGTCGGGTCGGTATCCACCCTGACCATTACGCCGCGAGGCAGTGCTTTGGGGTATATGCGGCAAACCGCCGAGGACGACCGCTACCTGCACACCAGGGAGTACCTGGAAAACCAGATCGCGGTGCTGCTGGCCGGCGCGGTCGCGGAGGAAATCATGCTGGGTTCGCGCAGCACAGGCGCGGCCAGCGACATCGAACAGGCGGTGGCGATCTCGGAGCACCTGATCCGTGGGGGGATGTCCGAACTCGGCTTTGTGAGCCTGGAGGCACTCACTCCCGATACCAAGCAGAAAGCGACGAGTGAGATTTTGAAGAACCAGGAGGGCCGGGTCCGGGAGAACCTGGCGCGGCGGGAGGACGCCCTGCGGGTGATCGTGGAGCACCTGTTGGAGAATGAAAAAGTGACCGGCGAGGAGCTGAGGGGGCTTTTAAATGGTGCAGCCGCTTGAGAATCGGCTGCTTATTTCGCCTAGCTAGTTGCCAACTTCACAAACATCATTTATGCTATGTATGGGCTAGTATTCTTCGTTTGGGTGTGTTTTATCAATGCAGGCGGAAATAATCTGCACCGGGAGTGAACTCCTGCTAGGCTATGTTCAGAACACCAACGCCGACTACCTGGGCCACGAACTGGCGGCCTTGGGCATTGAGGTTGTTCTTCAGATCACGGTCGGTGATGATTGGAAACTCATGGAACAAACCGTCCGCGAGGCCCTGGAACGGGCGGACCTGGTAATTACCACCGGAGGCCTTGGGCCGACCACCGACGACATCACCAAGGACGTAATCGCCGCGGTACTCGGCGTGCCGATGGTCACCGACGACGAATCCCTGGTCCGGATGCGCGAATACTTTGCCCGGCGCGGTATCGAGATGCCGGACATCTTCATCCGCCAGGCGAGCTTTCCTCACGGATCGAAGATCATTCCCAACCACAAGGGTACGGCGCCGGGAGCCCTGATCGAGAAGGACGGCAAGGTGATCGTCATTTTTCCGGGTCCGCCGCGGGAACTGCGGGCGATGTATGAGGCTTCGGTGAAGCCGTACCTCCTGCAAGTCCCCGGCCGGGGCGAAGTGCTGCGGACCAGGGTGCTGAAGTTGACCGGCATCGCCGAGTATGTCGTCCAGGAAATTCTTAGAGAACTCGGTGATCTGACCAACCCCAGCCTGGGATATCTTGCCATGCCGGGGGAGGTGCACCTGCGGGTGAATGCCCACGCCGTGGACCCCGCGGAGGCGGAGCGGATGGTCGGGGAACTGACGGAGAAGGTGACCGCCCTGGTGGGCGAGTACATCTTCGCCGTGGACGACGAGATCCCGGAAAAGACGGTGGGCGACCTTTTGTTCCGCAAGGGACTTACGATTTCCGTCGCCGAATCCTGTACGGCCGGGATGGCCGCGGCCCGATTCACCGACGTGCCGGGCAGTTCCCGGTACTTTGTCGGCGGGGTGGTGGCCTACGACAACCACCTCAAGCAGGAAGTGCTGAGTGTTCCGGCCGAAACTCTGGAGCGTTACGGCGCGGTAAGCGAACAAACGGCGGTCGCGATGGCCGAGGGCATCAGGCGGTTGACGGGTTCCGACCTGGGGTTGGCCATCACCGGGATCGCCGGTCCGCACGGGGGCACCACAGCCAAGCCGGTGGGGCTGGTCTACGTCGCGCTGGCCAGTGCGCGCGAGACGTTGAGCCAGCGGTTGTTGCTGCCCGGGGTGCGTAAGGCGGTTCGCATCGGCACGGTCAATTCTTCCCTGCGAATTGTAAAGAATTTCTTGAACCGGCAAGCCGAGTGAAGCAGGAATCCAGAATTCAGGAGCCAGCAGTCAGAATCCAGCATTTGGAAGACAGAATAGGTACAATAATCTAGAGCCCGGAACAGAAGCCGTTTACTTAGAGCACTCTTTCCGGCCGTGGGGCCGAGCGTTCTCGTGCCGTTTTGCGGTGTCGGCTCCGCTTTCGGAAACAGTCCGCAGTCGAGTGCTCTTTCACTGAGGACCTTGTTCGCTTTAAAGAAGCGAAAAGTCTGCCGCGTTTTCCTGACATTCCGAGTAGATCTTTCCAAATATTCGCCTTTGGCTTACAATGGGGTTTAGAGAAAAAAGGGGGAGGGGTACGGAACAATGATGGACCGGCAGAAGGCCTTGGAACTGGCCCTGGCCCAGATTGAGCGGCAGTTCGGCAAGGGTTCGGTGATGAAGCTCGGTGAGGCCGCCGGGAAACTGAGTGTGGAAGTGATCCCGACCGGTGCCCTGGCGCTGGATTTGGCCCTGGGGGTGGGCGGAATGCCCCGGGGCCGGGTGATTGAAATCTTCGGTCCCGAGGCTTCGGGCAAAACCACCGTGGCCTTGCACGTGATCGCCGAAGCTCAGAGAATGGGGGGCACGGCCGCCTTCATTGACGCGGAGCACGCGCTGGATCCCACCTACGCCCGGAAAATGGGTGTGGATATCGACAACCTCTTGATTTCCCAGCCGGACACCGGCGAACAGGCCCTGGAGATTACGGAGGCCCTGGTCCGGAGCGGCGCGCTGGACGTGGTGGTGATCGACAGTGTGGCCGCCCTGGTGCCGCGGGCGGAGTTGGAAGGTGAAATGGGCGACATCCACGTCGGTCTCCAGGCGCGGCTGATGTCCCAGGCCCTGCGCAAACTGACGGCCGTCATCGGCAAATCGCGGACGGTGGCCATTTTTATCAACCAGATCCGGGAAAAAGTGGGCGTAATGTTCGGAAATCCAGAGATCACCCCGGGCGGCCGGGCCCTGAAATTCTACTCTTCGATCCGGCTGGAAGTGCGCCGGCTGGAGGCGCTGAAACAGGGCGCGGAGACCGTGGGGGCCCGGGTGCGCGTCAAGGTGGTCAAAAACAAGGTGGCGCCCCCCTTCAAGCAGGCCGAACTCGACCTTTTGTACGGGGAAGGTATTTCCCTGCTGGGCAGCCTCCTCGACGTGGCCACCGACCTGCGGGTGGTGGCGAAAAGCGGCGCCTGGTACTCGTACGGCCAGGAGCGCCTGGGCCAGGGCCGGGAGAACGCCCGCGAGTTCTTGAAGGAGCATCCCGAGTTGGTGGACAAGATTTCGCAGCAGGTGAAGGAAATGCTCGCCAGTCCGGGCACAAAACTGGGGATGGCCGCCACCGGGGATGAGAAGGAAATCGAATAGCAGGCACCGGCACCTGTTTGGCCGTTGAATTCACGGCGGCCGGCCGGATTTTCAGGAAAATAAACCGCATTGCAGCCAGATAACACAAGTATGATGATCAGGCGCCCTCCGCAGACTAAATGTTGAGGAGGGTTGCCAATGGCCAGACTACTCAGCGACGCTCTCAAGTACGAACTGGCCGCGGAGATGGGCGTGGCCCACAAGATTCAGGGCCGCGACTATGGGGAACTCACGTCCAGGGAGTGCGGCAACTTTGTGAAGTTGGCGCTCTTGAGGGCGGAGAAGGCGCGGCTGTAGGACTCTCCCGAACCGGAAGGCACCCCGTTAAAGGGGTGCCTTCCAGCCTTCCTACGGTTTCTCTTTGTTTTCCGGCAGTTGAACCAGCAGGAAATTGACCGGGAGGTAGCTTCCGGACGGCGGCGTGTATTCCAGGCGGAGCGTTCCTGGCAGCACCGGCCGCTGGATGATTACCGCCTGGCGCTGCGGTTTAAGGTAGTCCTCGGCCGGCGTTTCCCAGACCAACCCGTTCATCCGGAGCGCGCCGCAGTAAACACCGCCCCTGGGGTTCAAGAGGACCGCGGTGCCCGGCCCAAGGCGCTCGAAGAGGATTTCGTAAACCACGCCGTAGTTGCCGTGATTGGACACCGGTTCACCGGTGAGGGCATCGGTTCCGGCGAGCGGAACGTCGTGGACCGTATCGCCCAGCACCAGGCGGCTGTTGACCGGGCTGCTTTCGGGCACGACGATCGACCGGTCGGCCATGGGGAAGGTGCCCCGGACGTGGAGACCGTCAGGCGGCAGCACCGGCAGTTGCGGGAAGACCGCCAGGGGGTCCGCATCCGCCGGGATGGCGACCACGCAGAAGGTCACCGGCGCCTCGGTGGAAAAGTCGGCGAGGCCGGTGACGCAAAAGCCCGGTCTCAAGGTCAAGGCGCTCAAGGCCGGGAGCAGGTCCACGGTCTTTCCCGGGGGAATCACGATCGCGGCGGGCGACGGGGCGCCGAAGAAGTGAACCAAGTGCTCCCGGCCCTGATGTAGTATCCCGGTGGATGGACGGCTTAAACCCCGGCGGGTGATTGTGACGCGGGCGGCCTCCGTTCCCGGGTTTTGGGCCAGAACCGCTATTTTCAGCCCGCCTCCGGTTTTGTTCAGGTGGTGCACCATCAGGCGGCCCGGGCCGGAGACCGTGTCCCGGTAAAGCAGACCCGGGCCGGGCACGTCTTCCGGGCTGTTGGACCTGAGCAACGTTCTGGCCGTGCTTACCGCCGGGAGTGCAAATACCGGAAAGTCCAGCACCTTTTCCTCAAACGGGATCACTTTTTTCGGTTCTCCGTAAAGCAGGTGGTACTCGGTCCGGGTGTAGTGCACTTCTTCACTGACCGGCACCACCAGCTCGAACCGGTCCTTGCCGCCCAGTGGGTCCTGAACCTCAAAGGCGACGCGGTGGTGTCCGGCCTCGAAGAACGCCGGTTCCTGGTTCGTCCAGAGGAAGGTAAGCACATGGCCGTCCGGGTCAAGACTTTCGTTGATGTAGGCGACCGGTTCGCCGATTTTGTATGACTCTTTTTCGGTACGAAACCCCGCCACGGGAGGCGTATTCACGATCAGTTCCGATGTGTGGGGGACGCTCCAGTTGCCGTTGGCGTCCTGTACCCGGAGCGTGACCGTGTAGCGGCCGGCCGGTTCGTATCGCGCTCCCAGGCCGGTCCAGGCCCGCTCCACGATCTCCACCCCTTCAGGGTGGTAGCTTTCATCCCGGACGGTGACCTCCTCGCCCGGCCGGACGGGATTCGGTGTCAGGGTGAAAAAGGCCACCGGCGGGGTCTTGCCGGCCAGGTCCACCGTGATGGTGATCTCTTTGGTGGTAGCGTCGAAATGGACGGCGGCACCCAGCGCCTCCGAAACAAACCGCAGCGGAACCAGGGTGCGTCCGTCCTGAATCCGGGCCGGCGCCGGGAGCTGGAGCATCCGCTCGTTCACATAAGCTTCGGAGGCACCGACGACGAGCCTTACCGAAGTATCGGGCCCGCCGAGAGTTACGGTCTTGGTTTGCGCTTCCCAGAACACGGCTGTTTCCAGCGCTTCACCGACGAAACGCAGGGGGATCAGGGTGTGGCCGGAATGAATCACGGGCGGCACGTCCAGTTCCACCGGTACGGTGTCGACGAGGGCTTTGGTTTCACCGGAGTTCAGGATGATCGTTTTCTTCCCGGGGACGGCGTGGGCGGCTGCGGTGACCTGAAGAAGAAGGGCGGTGATCAGGATGACGGCGGTGATGAGTCTGGAAAACGGCATCTGCAATGGATCAGCACTCCTTGTAAGGGAAAACGGCCCGCTGGTTACTTATCTTCCCTGGAATGCCATTCCATATTCAGCGAGTATCCGGCAATTTCCTCCTGTGCCGCCAAAACAAATCCCAGGCAATTGTTGCCAAGCGGTGTTCAAGCCAGCCGTTCGAGGAGCGCCACGATGCCCGTGGCTACGAAGATGGCCGGGAGGAGGTTGGCTACGCAGATGTTGGTCACTCCCAGGATGTTCAATCCGATGCCCAGGACCACGAGTCCTCCGGATGCGGTGAGTTCAGCCACCACCCAGGGGCTCATGAAAGCGGCGGCCCAGACGGCCCCCAGGGTGATACCCCCCTGATAGATAAGGACCGGCACGGCCGAAAAAATGACTCCGATACCCAGGGTCGAGGCCATGATCACGGAGGTGATCCCGTCCAGCATCGCCTTGGCGTACAGGGTGGTCGGCCGGCCGGTCAAGCCGTCTTCGATCGCGCCCATTATCGCCATGGCGCCCACGCAGAACAAGATGGTGGAGGTTACAAAGGCACGACCGATTTCGCCGCCGTTTTGGCCCCCCACCAGCTTTTCCAGGCGCCGGCCCAGGCGGTTGACCCAACCGTCGATGTCCAGGATTCCGCCGATAAGCCCGCCGAGCACCAGGCTGGCGATGACGATGAGCGGGTTTTGGGTCTCCATGGCCATGTCTAGACCGATGAGGATGACGGCCAGTCCCAGGCCCTGAACCACCGTGTCCTTGATCCGGTCGGGAATCCCCCGTTTCAGGGCCACGCCGACCAGGGCACCGGCACAGATGGCGGCGACGTTGACAATTGTTCCAATCAACTGATTCGTTGCTCCATTCCAAAAAAGGTGTCTGACACCTTTTTTGGTTACTTGGTGAATCGCGGCAAAGGTGAAAAAGGGGGGACAGTCCCCCCTTTTTGTTCGTTTATATTATAGCCGATCAGGCGCCCCGGCGCATGCGCAGTTTATCTCCGAGAGCGGCAAAATGTTCAATCCAAACCCGGGCCCGGTCGTCCCCGGCCGCGGCCCGCTCCTCGAACCCGCCGTAAACGCGCTGCAGAAGCTCGTAGTAGATGTTCTGCACTTTCCAGAGGTCGACCGTGAAAGGCAGGGATCGGGCCAAGCCCACGGCGGCGTTCAGGCCGGTGAGGGTGTCGAGGTCGTGGGGATCGGCTTGAAGCCGCCCGGCCATCCGCTCCACCGTTTGCTCCAGCACGTAGTCAAGCCCGCCGGAGTCGAGCTGGACGGCGCAGTCCGCGGCCTGGTCCAGGAGGACGGCAATCCGCTTCAGGCTGAACTCTTCGTCGGCGAAGGCGCGGCGCAGGTCGGTGTTCAGCACGAACTCGGCCGCGGTGCACAAGGCCTTGGGTTGCGGGATGCCCAGCGCCCCCAGGAACCGCATCAGCGAGGCGTGGTGCTCGTAGATATGGCGGTAGTTCGCTTCCAGGTCCGCCAGCGTGGGCGCCAAGATCTGATCGAGGATCTTTCTTTGCTCGTCCGGGAACAAAAGCTTCAGCGAGTAGGGTATCCCCTCAAAGTACCGGTCAAGCCGGCGGATCACTTCGGGGATGGATCCTCCCTCGAACGCCGTCGTCACTGCTTGCACCATCGTCCGGTAGGCGTCTTCGTCCCGGTAGGCCCGGACGCCGGCGTTCAGGTTGTGGTCGCCGAAGTGCAGCACTCCATAGCTGAGCGCGGTGCTTTCCCGGGTAACCTCGGAGGTCACCCGGGCCCGCCCCACGGTCAGCCTGATTCTCCCGGACGAGAGGCTTAAGTGGTCCAGGCGTTCCACACGGTAGCAGTAAATGCGGGAGTGCGGCGCATAGTCTTCGAACAGCGAGCTGATGGCGTAGTGCGCCCCCACCTGCGGCAGGTTTACCATTGCCGGCCGGACGTGTTGCTCGTACAGGTGGGCCCCGTTACGGTATTCGGAGACGTTGCTCATGGCCCGGCCGATGATATCCAGGAAGGGGGATTCGAAGTCTTCTTCAGCGAGTTCCTGGGCCAGTTGAATCACGCGGCCGGCATACCGCAACGACTGCACGGTCTGGACTTCCGCGAGGTCGTCAAAAAACCAGCCGCAGCTTGTGCCCATCAGCAGGATGTACCGCTGCATCTCCAGGGGCTTCAGCGCGGTTACCGACTCCGTCTCGTCAAGCGAGCGCACACCATGTTCCGCCAGGAACCGCCCGATGTTCTCCGGTGAACGGTCCAGAATCACCCCGATGTATCCGTTCCGCGCGTGCCAGGGATCCTTGAAGAAGGCTTGCGCTTTTGTTTCGTAACGGAGGGCCAGTGTGCCGGCAAGCCAGTCCAGCGCCTCCCGCAGGGGTCGGCGCCAGGCCTGGTTCCAGGCGGGCCTCGCCCCGCTGTGGCAGCCGCAGTCGTCCCGCCAGCGCTCGATGCCGTGGGCACAGCTCCAGGAGGTGTTCTCGGCGATTTCCACTTCGTATGCCGGGGGGTGCAGGGCCAGGTATTCGGAGTAGTTGGTGAGCCGGGCCGTGCCGGCGGCCTCAATCCGCCGCAGCGCGTAAGCCAAGGCCATGTCTCCGTGCCGGTGGTGGTGGCCGTAGCTTTCACCGTCGGTGGCGAAGTGCGCCAGTTGGGGGCGGTCGCGGGAGTAGTCGAAACCGCGCTGCAGCCGGTCGGCGAATTGCTCCCCGTTGGAAAGCAGCCCCTCAAAGGCTACGCCGCGGGCGATGGCGGCATCGTAGAAAAACAGGTCAATGGAGCGGCCCGTGTCCAGGTTCAGCCGGTAGGACATTGAAGTATCAACAGTGTCCGGCCCGACCGCTTCCCAGTGTCCGGCGCCGATCGGCCTAACCTGCCGGGCCTGGTGCGGGGCCAAAATGGTGAACTTGATCCCGTGCTCCGCCAGTACGTCAAGGGTCTCCAGGTCCACGGCGGTCTCAGGCAGCCACATGCCGGCCGGCCTCCGGCCGAAACGGTGCTCGAAATCACGGATTCCCCAGACCACCTGGGCCTCCTTGTCCCGCCGGCCGACCAGGGGCAAAATGGGGTGGCTGTAAGGCTGGGCGAGCGCCGAGCCGTGGCCGGAAAAGAACCGCCGGCTGTCCCGGTCGGCCTCGATCACCGCCCGGTAAACGTCGGGCGCCCCTGTTTCCAGCCAGGCCAGCAGGGTCGGGCCGAAGTTGAAGCTGATCCGGGAGTAGTTGTTTACGATCTCCCTGATCCGGCCGTCCTGATCCAGGATGCGGGAGGCGGCATTGGGGGCGTAGCATTCGTGCGTGATGCGTTCGTTCCAGTCGTGGTAGGGCTGGGCCGATTCCTGGATGTCGATGGCCTCCAGCCACGGGTTTTCCCGCGGCGGCTGGTAGAAGTGCCCGTGGATGCAAATGTACCGTTTCGCCTTCATAGTCACACACCCAGACTCTTTAGGCCCTATTATGCCCGTTCAAGAGGCTAAAATCACAACGGGCCAGTGGCGTTCACCCCCGGCGGCGGTCCGGGCTCTGGGGTGGCGCCCAAGCCGGACCGGGTCCCAAGGCTGGTTTCACGCCCGGACCTGGAGCATCTCCAGGATTCCCCTCAGCGGAATGCGTACCCATCCCGGCCGGTGATTCAGTTCCCAGCCCAGTTCGTACACGGCCTTTTCCAATACACAGGCCTCCAGCAGGATGGAGAACTGCGCAGGCACCTTCGGCAGGAATGCGGCCGGGCCGGCGGTCTGAAGGTACGAGTCCAGGAAGGCGGCCGAGACTTTGCGGTGCCAGAAACGGGCCCAGGGCTCCAGAACGGCCGGTTCCTCCCGGTGCGTCCCGTCCGTGCCCGCCAGGTTGTACAGCGCGGTACACGCGGCATAGTGGAAGGAGCGGAGCATACCCGCGATGTCGCGCAACGGGGTGCGTTTGGCGCGTGACTCATAGGCATAGGCGGGGTGGGCCGGTTCGCCCTCGAAGTCGATGATCACGAAATCCTCGCCGGTACAAAGCACTTGGCCGAGATGATAGTCACCGTGACCGCGGATACGCATGGTATCGATCTTGCGGGCGAGCAGGGCCTGGAAGCGGCTTAAGACTTCCCCCTCAAGGCTCAGAACGGTCTGGGCGTCCGCCCGCGCCGCTTCCGGCAATTCCGCCGGCCTGTTGCGCAAAGTCAGGAAGACCCGGTTGGTTAGGCTGCGCATAGACTGGTATAGGGCGCGCTGATAGAACACGGTGAACGGTTCGGGGGCGAAGTCCGGATGATCCGGCCGGCCGGCAAGGGCCAGGTGCAGCTCCGCCGTCCGCCGACCGAGCAACCGGGCCTTCTCCAAGTATCGGCCGATCATTTCGGTCGCCGGGGAGGGATCCTCTTCGGCCCAAACGGACGGGGCTTTAGGCGGGAGCGACGGTGCTTCAAGGCCGGGCGCCGACCGGACCTGGTCGAAGAAACGGGCCAGGGCGCCCAGAGTGTACTGCCAGGCATCTCCCATGTTCGGCACGAAGCCGTGCAGTACGGCCAAGGTCAACACCTGTTCCTTGTCCCGAAAGTACTCCAGGCTGCCGGCCAAAGGAGCGATTTGGTTGAAGGTGGCTTGACCGGCCAGGAAACGACCGATTTCAAGTTCAGGATTGATGCCTTCCCAGACGCGGCGGAAGAGCTTCAATAACAGCCGGTCCCCGAACAACACCGTACTGTTGCTTTGCTCCACCTGCGTGGGCAACGGTTCGGTCAGCATCTGTACCGGGCCGCGCAGCCGGGCGAATTGCGGCGTCGGTGCGGCGATCATAGTGCCGAATTCGCCTTTGAACCGGCGGCGACGGGAAACGGCGTCCAACAAGACCTCACAGAAGGCGGGGTCCCGCAGGGCGTCGTAAAGAACGCCGGTCTTATCCTTTGTTTCCAGTCTCGCCACGGCTGATGGGGCCAGTTCCTGGACCTGTGCGCCCCACTCCCCGGTGGCCAGGGCGAGGGGGAGAACATAAGTTTCCGGGTCCCCCTCGGTGTAGTCGGCCTGAGCCAGCGTGATATAAGCCACCGAGCCGTTGTACGGGACGGGGATGACCTCCGTAATCCGGATGGAACTCAGCTTTCGGGTCCGGCCTCCGAACCAGCGGCAATCGGCAAGGTAAGAGGGCAGGATCTCCGCCAGAGCGTCCCGGTCGGCGCTGCCCCGAAAGACCGCTTCCCAAGGTCCCTTCAACACCACGGTCGGCAGACCGGCTTTGGCGACGGTGCCCGGGCTCAGTTCCCACTGAGGACGCCGGGGCTCCAGAGAGAGCCAGTAAAAGGCGTGCGGACCGAGGGTGAAAAAGTACGGCCGGTCCCCAATCGGGGGGAACTCCGTGTGGCCGAACATTTCGACCGGGATCATGCCGCGCATCCCACTTAGGTCCAACTCGACACACTGCACAAAACGGGAGAGGTTGGCAATAACCAGGATCAATTCGTCCTGGTAGCGGCGCAAGTAAGCCAGCACCTTGCGGTTTTCGGGATCAAGGAACTCCAGGCTGCCGCGTCCGAAAGCCTTGTGGCGCTTGCGCAGCAAAATCAACCGCTTTGTCCAGGACAACAGGGAATGAGGGTTGTTTTGCAGCGTCTCGACGTTGACTGTTTCATAATGATACTCGGCATCGGCGATGACCGGCAGGTACAACTGCTGGCTCTTGGCTTTGGAAAAGCCCGCGTTGCGGTCGGGGCTCCACTGCATGGGTGTACGGACCCCATTACGGTCGCCCAGGTAGATGTTGTCGCCCATGCCGATCTCATCCCCGTAGTAAATCACCGGGGTTCCCGGCAGGGAAAAGAGCAGGCCGTTCATCAACTCGATGCGCCGGCGGTGGTTTCCGAGCAGCGGGGCCAGGCGCCGGCGAATGCCGAGGTTGATCCGCATCCGGGGGTCGTGCGCGTAGGCCCGGTACATATAGTTCCGTTCCTCGTCGGTGACCGTCTCCAGGGTTAACTCGTCGTGGTTGCGCAGGAAAAGCGCCCATTGGGAAGTCTCCGGGATCGGGGGCGTTTGCGCCAGGATGTCCACGATCGGAAAACGGTCCTCCATGCGCAGCGCCATGAACAGACGCGGCATCAGCGGGAAATGAAAAGCCATGTGGCACTCGTCCCCCAGGTAGGCGACGGCGTGCTCGGGCCACTGGTTGGCTTCGGCCAGGAGCATGCGGTTTTCAAAGTGCCCGTCGACGTGGCTGCGCAACTCTTTCAGGAAAGCGTGGGTTTCCGGCAGGTTCTCGCAAGTTGTGCCGTCCTCTTCGTGCAGGTAGGGCACGGCGTCCAGGCGCAGCCCGTCCACGCCGATCTGCAACCAGAAGTCGAGCGCCTTGAAAATGGCTTTCCGGACCTTGGGGTTGTTGTAGTTCAGGTCCGGCTGGTGCGCGTAGAACCGGTGCCAGTAATAGGCGCCGGCCACCGGGTCCCAAGACCAGTTCGAAGTCTCGAAGTCCTTGAAGATGATCCGCGCCTCCCGGTATTTCTCCGGGGTGTCGCTCCAGACGTAGAAATCGCGCCACACACTGCCCACCTTCGCCCGGCGGGCGCGCTGGAACCAAGGGTGCTGGTCCGAGGTGTGGTTGCACACCAGTTCGGTGATCACGCGCAACCCCCGGCGGTGAGCCTCCCGAACGAAGAGCTTAAAGTCCGCGAGCGTCCCGTACGACGGGTGGACGGCCGTATAGTCGGCGATGTCGTAGCCGTCATCCTTCAGGGGGGAAGGGTAGAAGGGCAACAACCAGACCGCGGTCACCCCGAGGTCCTGGAGGTAGTCAAGCTTCGCAGCGAGCCCCCGGAAGTCACCGATGCCGTCGCCGCTGCTGTCGAAAAAGGCCCGCACGTGAAGCGCGTACAGAATGGCGTCCTTATACCAAAACGGGTTTTGGTCGCGCACCGGGCCGGCCTCCAGTTTTTCCAGCGCCAAAAGCCTTAACACTCGCTCTCCAAGAGAAATAAGCGGTAACAGAAATCAACCAGACACATCAGTCTGGACTCTATTTCATTCGTTGCGCGAGGCACGGATTCCTGCCGGCTCCCAAAGGCGAGGGTGGAGGTAATTGTTTGACTCGGCTTGGCCGTAGTGGGTAAGAATAACCAGAGCAACAGGGGAGGCATCGAAAACGGCATGGAAATCACAGGCCGGATGACGGCATTGTACGACGACTTGGACCAAGCGGCGGAGAACATCGGGGAGATCCCCATCGAGGAGGCCTCGGACTACGACCGGGTGCTGCAACTCTTTTTCAGCCGGTCACGCCGCACCTTCCGCGCCGTCAAGCTCTTGGCCGAACACGGGTATGGAGAACAATCACTGATTCTGGTGCGGACGCTGTACGAGGATACCGTGAATCTCCTGTACATCAGTACCAATCCGGACCGTTTGGCCAAGCTCTTCCTGGAGTACGCACACTTCAGGAACTTCAAGTACCTTCGGTATCTGCAGGAGCACTACCCGGACTCACTCAAACTCGAGAGTTCCGATACGCTGCACACCTTAATCCACGAATATGAGCGGGTCAGGCAGAACTACCCGCGGGGCGACAGTTGGAGCGGTCATTCCATCAGCCAACTCGCGCGGACCCTGAATCTGGACGGACTGCACGAGACCCTGTACAAAATCACCAGCGACCTCGCCCACGGCAATGTCGCCGGGGTGTACCACTTCCTGGTCACCAAGGACAACCGGACCATCGGAGTGCAAAGCGGGACCAGCCTTGACTACGCTACCCAGTCGGTGATTCTGGCCGTCGAGTGCTTCCGGCTGATCCTGAATGAAGTCAACCGCCATTTCAAGCTGCCGTTCGACGAGACCCTGGAACATACGCGCCGGGGGCTGGCCGCCTTGTCGCACTAGGCCACAGGCCGCTCGTTTTCCACCCCCGAGCGGTTTACTCCTTCACGCCGGCACAACCGGCACCCGCCGGCACGTAGACCCGGGGCTCCGACGAGGAAGGCGAACACGGCATGTACGCCTAACCCACACCCGCCGGCACGCGGATCCGGGGTTCCGGCCCGGCGGCCGGCCGCGTAGAAATATAGCAGCACAACAAGGCGGGTGGTATGTGGGTGAAAGCGGGGCACGCCTGCCCGGGGCGCACCCGACCTTGGCAGTAGCAGCACAGCAAGGCGGGTGGTGTGTGGGTGAAAGTATTGGCTCCCGGACTCAAGCCGCATGACCTGGTCGGCATCGTCGCCCCGGCCGGACCGTTGCTTGACAACGGCGTGCTGGACAAAGGGCTCCAAACGTTGCACACGCTGGGCTTCCGGACCACGGTGGGCCGGCATGCCCTGGCCGCCTCCGGCTACCTGGCCGGTGCGGACGCCCAGCGGGCCGCCGATCTAATGGAGATGTTTTCCCGGCCCGAGGTGGGAGCGATAATCTGCCTCCGCGGCGGTTACGGCACCATGCGGCTTCTGAACGATATCGACTACGATTTGATCCGGAAAAACCCCAAAATCCTGGTGGGGTTTAGTGACATTACCGGGTTGCACCTGGCCATCCGTAAGCGGTGCGGATTGGTCACCTTTCACGGGCCGATGGTGTCGACCGACTTCGGGAAGCAGTTGTCCACCTTTACGCGGGAGCAGTTTCTAAAAGTTTTGACGGCCGGCGCCGGTCTGAGACCGATCATAAACCCTCCGGACGGGCCGCGGCCGGTGACCGTCACCCCCGGTCGAGCCAGGGGGGAGCTAGTCGGCGGCAATTTGACCCTGGTGACCGCGCTTTTGGGCACTCCGTTTGAGATCGAAACCCAGGGCCGGATTCTCTTTCTCGAAGAGGTGGCAGAAAACCCGTACCGGTTGGATCGGATGCTCAGCCAACTCCGTCTGGCCGGCAAGTTGACGGCGGCGGCCGGGGTGATCTTCGGCGAATGTGAGGAATGCGGGAGCGGCCCGGGCGGGCGGGATTCCAGTGTGGCGCACGTCCTCAAGGACCGGCTGGGGGACCTTGGCCTCCCCTGCTTCTACGGACTGGCGATCGGTCACGGAACCCACCGGGCGACGCTGCCCCTGGGAGTGACGGCCACGATGGACGCCGACCGTCACACTCTGCACTTTAACGAGCCGGCGGTGCGCTAGAGCCCGCCCGGTATCCGGCCGCCGGAAGTGAAAAGCCTATTGAACCCAGGAAATATACCAGATTCCGGCAAGGATGAGGGCGATCGAGAGGAGCATGTGCAACCGGCCGGACTTGATTTGACCGGCTTTGTCCTTCTTGTGGCCCACCCAAAACTGGTGGACGGCGGCGGCCAGGATCAGTCCTCCAACCAGAGTTTCCATATTGCTTCACTCCTGTTTCCCGAAGGGGCCTTCTGACAGACATTATATTCCGGACATCGGCCGGCGGGCAAGTACTCACTCCACCCGCCTCCGTCCAGTTCAACCTTCTTGTCCGAAATCGGTTTCCGAAGGTGCGTCTTCCCTTTTCAAATCGCGGGGCGATGGTATAATCAAAGGAAATGAGCCGGAGGCCGACGCTGTTGGAAGGGGAGTGCCGGGTGTGAACATCAGACAGAAAATCCTGACCGGGTACCTCATCGTTATTGTGGCCTGCGTATTTACCGGCGGTTTCGCGCTGTACAGCAAGCACAAGATGAGCACCACCTACACCGACCTGATTGAAAACCGGGTGCAACTCGTGCACGAGACCCAAGACCTTCTGCTGGCGTTTCAGTTCAAGGCGCTGATGATGCGCACCTATTTCCTGACCGGGCTCCCGGAATGGAAAGACGAGTTTGATCACCAGAGCGCCAGGACGATACAGGCCCTGGATGAGCTGGAGGGCCAAATCACCACGGACGCGGAGCGGGCCGTGTTCGTGCCCTTGTCGCAATCCGTGCGGGGCTTTGATGAGCAGTACGCCAATCCCCAACTGGCGGTGCGTGAGGACCCAACCCTGACGGAAGCGGAGAAAATGGCGCAAATCAAGGAAATGACCGTGCAGCAGCGGGGCACCGTCCGCCGGGTGATCTCCCAGGGTCAGGATTTCATCAGCTTCCAACAGAAGCTCTTGAACGCCACCGTGGCCGAAAGCGCCGCGTGGGTGTCCCGGGCCACGGCCTTCACGGCGGTAATACTAAGTGTTTCTCTGTTCCTGGGTATAGGAGCGGCGGTGTACATCTCCCGGACCATTGCCGAACCGTTGCGGCGGCTGGAGGAAGCAACCGAGTTGGTTGGCGCCGGTGACCTCAGGGCCGGCGACACCGGGGCCCTGTCCCACGACGAGGTCGGCCGGCTGGCCAGGTCCTTCACCCGGATGACCGAGCATTTCCGCCGTCTCGTTGAGCGGGTGCGCCGGGCGACCGACAGCGTGATCAAGCACTCCGTTGAACTGAGGGCCGGGGCCGGGGAAGCCGCCGCTTCGGCGGCCGCAACCAACGAAGCCGTTGAGGAATTGTCGGCGCGGATCACCGGCATCGTCCGGAGCGCCTCGGCGGTTGAGGAAAAGATCAGGAAGGTGTCGACACGGGCGGTCGAGGTGGAAGAGGCGGCCCGAAAAATGCGCAGGCAGATGGACATCACGAGTATGGTGGCCGAACGGGCCAACTCGGCGGTGACGCAGATGGTCGGGCGGCTCGACGACATCGGGAAGGTGGTGCGGTTCAGTACGGATTTGGCCGTCCAGGCCGGGAGCTTGGCCCGGGAGGTGGCCAGAGAATCCGCTTACATGTGCAAACCGGACGGGACGAACGCCGGGCCGGCTGGGGCGGAGGCCGGAGAGGCTTGCGCGCCTTGCCCGCCGGAACCCTTCCTGGCCCTGGCTTCCGAAACCGAAAAACGTTCCCAGCAGACTCTGGCGTCGGCGGCCGTGATATCGGGGTTGGTTGACGAACTGCGTGCCGCGGCCCAGGATGTGGCCGGGGCGCTGGCGGAGGAGCGGGGATTTATCGTTCAGAACCACGGTTTGGCGCGGGATGTAGCCGAGAGCTTGCCCGAAGTGGTTTCGGCGGTGCAGGTGATGTCGGAGCACTTCCGGGAAGTGAGCATTTTCATCATGAACGTGATGCAGCATCTGGACGCCATCAGCGAGGGCGTGGAGAAACAGAGCGACCTGGTCGCCGATATCGGGGAAGTGGCGTCTACCTTGGATTCCGCAGCCCGCGAACTTCAGGAAGCCATCTCCGCGCTGAAGATATAGGCGAAAAGCGGGCGCGCGCTTCGGCTGGTTTGGGTAACCGGTTGGGGTGGGGGCCGTCAGCGTCTCCGCTCCCGCCAAATGTCCAGCAGCAAGCATAGGCTTACGAAGGCGGAGATGGCGAAGCCGGCCAGCCCCAGGCCGGAATGGCCGTGGACCAGCGGCGGAATGCCCGCGCTGATGAGGACGGAGGAGCCCAGGATCATGGAGCCCAGCACCACGCCCATGGTCAGACGGTTGGCGGATTTGGCCAGTGATTTCTCCAGCCGGTCCGTACCCTCGAATTTGACGAAGACCTCGCCCTTCTCCATGTGGTCCATGATCCGGTCCAGGCGCTGGGGGAAGTTCTCAAAAAGCCGAACGGTGTTGGACCATTCAATTTTCAGCTTGCGGGCCGCTTCCGAGGGGCGGCCCCGCTCGATAGTCAATTCGCGAAGGTAGGACTTCAAGAGCGCCACGGTGTCCAGGTTCGGGTAGATCTGCTGCCCCAAGCCCTCCATCGTCAGGAACGCCTTCGACATGAAGGCGTACTGGGCTGGAATGGGAATGTGGTGCTGTTGGAAGATGGCGAGGAAGTCCAGAAGCAGGCGGCCGGCGTTCCGGTGGCGCAGGTTGGCGGCGAAAAAGTTGTCCAGCAGTTCCCTGATGTCCCGTTGCAGAAGCGGCGTGCTGGCGGCGCCGTGGACGCCGAACGCGTGCAGGGCGATGGCGGCCAGGTGCTCCTCATCGCGTTGGATGATGGCCTGCAGCAAATCCATGATGTTTTGCCGCATCGAAAAGGTCAACCGGCCCACCATCCCCCAGTCCAGCAGGCACAACTGCCCCGACGGGGTAATCAGCACGTTTCCGGCGTGCGGATCGGCGTGGAAGAAGCCGTCCAGCAGGATCTGGCGCACCTGGGTGTTAAACCCGGCTTCCGCCAGTCTCCGGCGCTGCACCAGGTCGCCAGTGAAGTCACCCACCTTCACGCCTTCGATCAACTCCGTGGTCAGCACCTTGCGGGTGGTATAGGCGTCGTAGACCTTAGGTGCGGTGACCAGGCCATCTTTGTCCATGGTGGCGTGGAAGATCTTGATGTTGGCGGCCTCTTTCATGAAGTTCAACTCGTTGTTGATGGTGCGGCGCAACTCCTCCACCAGGGAGGGCAGGTTGTAGGGCCGCATGTCGGGGTAGCGGTTGTGCAGCATGTTCGCCAGGTACGACAGGATGCGCAGGTCCGCCTGCACGGTGCTGTAGGCCTTTGGGCGGCGCACCTTGACGGCGACTGTCTCCCCGGTTTCACGCAGCACGGCGCGGTGCACATCGGACAGCGAGGCCGCGGCGAACGGCTTTTCGTCGAACTCCGAGAAAACCACGTGCAGGGGCCCGAGGTAGGCGACGAGCCGCTTGGTCACGTCACCCGGGGGCTCGGGCGGGACTGAGTCTTGCAGTTTCTCCAACTCCACGATCAGTTCACCCGGAACCAGGTCGGGACGCATACTCGCCACCTGGCCGAACTTGATGAACGTGGTCCCCAGTTCCTGCAGCACAAGGCGGATGCGCTCGTAAACGGTCAGGCCGCGCTCGATCCCGGTGATTCTTCCGGCGAGCCCGAGGTCGGGCAGGTTGTAACGGTCCACGAAATCGCGGAACCCGTACTTAACGAGAATGAGGATGATCCGGTTGAACCTGGTCAGTCCGACCAGCGGTTGACGGGACAGGTTGATGGATTCCCGGTCGCGCAACACTGCAGGGCCTCTCCCCTTCACCTTCCCCATGCGGCGAAACCTGCGGAAAAGTAAAAACGTGAGGACAAGTTTCTCAACAAACAGCCTATCAGCTTTTGGCGGGGAAATAAAGCGGCATAGGCCGGCCACGGCTTTTCCGGCCGGGACGGCAGCCCTGTGGGGGGCGCAAGAGAGCCATATTGGCTGACTTGGAAATTACTTCGGTGCCCCGTCCCGAATATCCTCCACACGGGAACCCAATACTGGAACTATGGAGAAGAGAGTGGGGGCCTTTCAGATCGCCAGCGCCTACATCGGGGTCACGATCGGGGCGGGGTTCGCCTCCGGGCAGGAAGTGCTCCAGTTCTTCACGCTCTTCGGCCCAAACGCTGTTCTGGCGATCATCCTGGCCAGTATTCTTTTCGTGTTCTTCGGGGCGGTGATCTTGGACCTCAGCCGAAGGCTTGACGCCAAGTCGCACCTTGAGGTGCTGCGGCACAGCGGCGGGAAACACTTGAGCGTCCTGACCGACGCCGTGACCACCTTTTTCCTGTTCGGTTCCTTTGCGGCGATGACGGCCGGTGCCGCCGCGGTGTTCGCCCAGCAGTTCGGCTTCGCGGCGGTCTGGGGAAGCGTGGGGATGGCGGCGGTCAGCGCCGCCACCGTTGTTCTGGGACTAAGAGCCCTGGTGTCGGCACTGAGCTTTGTGGTTCCGCTCCTCCTGGTCGTGGTTGTCGGGGTGGTGGCGCTGACCCTCGCCGCCAACCCGGTCACCGCCGCCGGGCTGCTGGTGGTCAACCAGCCATGGAACGCCCCGGTTCCGAACTGGGTGCTTTCCGCGGTGACCTACGTTTCCTACAACATCGTCATCGCCGTGGCCGTGCTCACCCCTCTCGGCGCCCTCGCCGAAAGAGGGCGCGCCCTCAACCAGGGTGCACTGGCGGGCGGCGTCGGGCTCGGTATCGGACTGCTGGCCATCAATCTGGCCATCGTGGCGGTGCCCCAGGCCGGCGCCCTTCCCATCCCCATGGCCTTCGTCGCGGCGATCATTTCTCCGTTCTTCGGCTTCATTTACTCCTTCGCGCTCCTGGCGGCCATTTACACCACCGCCGTGGGCGCGCTCTACGGGTTTGCCGCCCGCCTGGCACCGGCGCAGAGCACCCGTTTCCGCATCACGGCCCTGCTCGCCGGGTCGGTGGCCCTTATTGCGGCCCAACTGGGCTTTCAATCCCTGGTGCGCTACCTTTACTCCGCGGTGGGCATCGTCGGTATCGTCCTCCTGGCCGGCCTAACCTACACGTTCGTCAGGGAGCGCTACCTCCGCCTCTAGGGGTCAGACCCCAAAACTTCAAAATTCCAGGCCGGCGCGGTGCCGCTGGCGAAGCTTCACGGAGGAAGACGGCGGCTTCAGCCTTGCGGAATAACTCCGAAGGCACGTGAACAAAGGGCGTTAGAAGATTCGTTAGAAGGACCGGTCCCAAGGGCACGTAAAAGGCTTCCCTCTCGATTGCGGGAAGCCTTGATTTTTCTATGGTGCGGCAGAGAGGAGTTGAACCTCCACGGGGATAACCCCCACTAGATCCTGAGTCTAGCGCGTCTGCCATTCCGCCACTGCCGCACGGATGCGCCTTTCGACAAACCCTATGATAGCACGGGACTACAGCCATTGTCAATGCGCCTGGCAGGCGCCCAGGGCTGACGCACGCTCCTGTTGTTGAGGCCGGCGGGTGCACTAGGCTCTCAATCGCCCGATGATCATTTCCGCCACCCGCTTTCCGGACAGGACCATGCCTCCGAAAACGGCGCCCATCCGGTAGCCGCCGTGGACGGCGTTGGCGGCCATTCCGGCCACGTACAGGCCGGGGAATATCTCGCCGGTGTTCTCCATGATCTGCGTCTCGCCCAGGTCGGCC
Organism: Firmicutes bacterium UBA911; assembly: GCA_002294005.1. Classification (GTDB taxonomy): domain Bacteria; phylum Bacillota; class Desulfotomaculia; order Desulfotomaculales; family Desulforudaceae; genus Desulforudis. The sequence goes on from DBEH01000049.1 coordinate 118,993, forward strand.
CACATCGGTTTTTCGCCCAAGATCCGGCCGGTTGTGGTGTCGAGCCCAACTCCGGCTTTCTGCGCCAGGACTCCGACCACCGACATATCGTGGCCGGTGGCGTCCACCACGAACCGTGACCGGGTGGCGAGGGGGTCTACGTGCAGCCCGCTGATCCCGACTGCGCTCCAGTTCAGCACGAGGCCCGACACCCGGTTGTCTATCAGCACCACGTCCTCCACGGTCATAAGATTCATGATACTCGCTCCGGCCCGGCACGCCCCCAAGGTGAGCGCAGCGACGCATTCCACGGAAGAGGCCGTGTAGTAGTCGTCCCGGTACTTCCTGATCGTGATCCCGAACTCTTCGAACACGGGACGGGCGGCTTCCTGAAACACGATCTCGTTCATCATGGCGGCGCCGCCCCACATCCCGCCGCCGACGCTCAGCTTGCGCTCGTAAACCGTGGTCTTGAGCCCGGCCCGGGCCAGATAGCAGGCGGCAACCAGCCCCGACGGACCTCCGCCGGCGATTTCCACGTCCACTTCCAGGCAGGAAAGCAGCCTCGCCGTATAGCTTTCGATAATCGCCCGGGAGATGACCGTCTCGTCAAGCTTCACAAATACAACCCCCCAAAAAATATTAGTTAGATTAGTACGCGGTCATCACTGCAAATCCTGCCGCGCACTCCGATGTTGCCCGGAAACGCGGCCCGGTTTTTCGGACCGCCGTCAGAAACCAGGGCCGGCATAGAGCGGTGGTGAAATCATAATCGGGAGAATGCAATTTCCGTGGATTCATGATGCCCTGAGGGGGGAGCCAGTGCGTGGTAGCCGAGACGCAGCCGCAAGCAGGTATGCTCCCGGCCAAGGCGGATCGCAGCCGCAGCATTTCCGAGGAAGTGTGGTTTTGATGCCAAAATAGATTCTCAAACGGGGGAGTAACCGTTGAAAATTCAGAGTGTCGATTTGCCGGGCATCGGAAAAAAGTACACGTTCTGTTCAGCCGAGGGGCAGGTGTTTGTGATCATCATCCACCTCACGGGGCGCCGGGAGATTTACTTCATGAACGATCCCGACGACGATGAGCCGGTAATGACCTTGGATTTGAACGACGAGGAAGCCCGCAAAGTGGGCGCGATTTTGCTGGGCGCCGACTACCAGCCGGTCAGCGAAGACCGCTTGGAACTGCTGATGAAGACCTCGCTGGTGGAATGGATCAAGGTGAAGCCCGGCTGCGCGGTCGCCAACAAGAATATCAAGGAAGCCCGGGTCAGGACCCTCACGGGGGCGACCATCGTCGCCATCCAGCGCCAGGACCGGATGATCGGCAGCCCGGACATCCAGGAGTTGCTGCTTCCCGGAGACGTCATCATGGCGGTGGGGAAGAGGGAACAGATCAAGGCACTGGAGTCTATGTGCAAGGGTCAGGTGGGATAGCTTATGCCCGAAAGTTGGCCCTTTTTGCTGGCCGGGGGCGTGACGCTGGTCCTTTTTTTTGCTCTTGGTTTCGCTTCCCGCAAGCTGAAGTTGCCTTCGGTCCTGGGGTTTATTCTCCTGGGTATCGCGCTCGCCGGATGGCTGGGGAAAGACGGCGCAACGCTGCACTACCTCGCCGAAATCGGCATCGTGCTGCTGTTCTTCATCCTCGGCCTGCAGTTCCCGCTGCAGCGGATGAAGGACATTTCCATCCGGGTATGGCCGGCCGGGTTGCCGGACCTCGTCCTGAACCTGGGGGTCGGCCTGTTGATCGCCCTCCTTTTCGGCTTAAACCTGGTCACCGCCCTCCTGATCGGGGCGGTGGCCTACGCCACCAGCTCCTCCATCACCCTCAAAATGCTGGAGGAAAAGAAGCGGCTGGCGAGTCCCGAAGCCGAATTCATCCTGGCGCTGCTGATCTTTGAAGACCTGGTGGCGCCGGTCCTGGTGTCCTTTCTCGCCGGTGTGTACTCGGGGGCGGAGATTTCCTTCCTGAACGTGGGAGTCTTGCTGGTGAAAATCCTGGCCGTTACCGGGGGGGCGATTCTGATCGCCCTGTATGGTTTCCGCAGACTCAGCGCCTTCGTGGAACGCTACCTGGAAGCGGACTTCATGCCCCTGCTCACTATCGGTATCGCCTTCGCCTACGCGGGACTGGCCGTGTGGCTTGGCCTGTCCGAAGTGCTGGGCGCCTTCCTGGCCGGGGTGATGCTGTCGGAAACGGGGCGGTCCAAGGAACTGGAGCACCTGGTTGTGCCGGTGCGCCACGTCACCCTGCCGTTCTTCTTTTTTTGGTTCGGCACCACCATCCCCCTCGCCGAGAGCATTCCCATGGCCGGACTGTTGGCCGTGCTGACCGTCTGGTCCCTGGTCGCCAAGGTGCTGGTGGGCTTTTACGGCGGCAGGATTTACGGCCTGAGCCCGCGGGCGTCTGTCCGCGCCGGCCTGTCCCTGGGGCAGAGGGGAGAATTCTCCGCCATTATCGCCGCCCTGGCGCCGCCGCAGTTGCGTGCCTTCAGCGGCGTCTACATCCTGTTCACCGCCTTTGCCGGGATCTATATGTTCAACAAGGCCCCGAAGTGGGCCCGGTGGGTCAACGACCGGTTCTTTGCCGGTAAACCGGGGCCGCAGATTTGGGCGGGCAAGGCGTCTTAGGGAAAAATTCAGAATTCGGGGCAACGCGTTAGGATCCAGGGATGAACATAGTAGGGGAGAATATCAGGCTTTCCAAGTTAACGGCCGCCGGTGGAACAATGCCCGGATTCCGTCATGCGTGCGGCGAGTGAGTGTAAGGTTTAAGTA
>DBEH01000028.1 GCA_002294005.1 Firmicutes bacterium UBA911
CTTAAACCTTACACTCACCTTCTGATGGGGTAAAACAGTGCGACAAAAAGGGGGACTGCCCCCCTTTTTGATTTGTGTGCTACAATCTATCTGTCTTGCGTCGGATCAGGGTGTGCCGGACGGGCATCGGCCGGCCGGCCATGAAGTCGAGGTCGTGTGATGTCAACGGGTCAAGTGGTTGCGCGCGCCACCATTTTGGTCATGGTTATGCTGGCTCTCTCCCGGGTGCTCGGCCTCGGGCGGGAGGCGGTCATCGCCCACCAGTTTGGCGCCACGCACGCCACGGACGCTTACTTTGTGGCGTACACCATCCCCAACATCTTTTACGCCGTCGCCGGCATCGCGCTGGCCACCGTGATTGTCCCGGTGTTCACCGAGCACGTCACCCGGGGCTGCCGTGAAGAGGCCTGGCGGCTTTGCAGCCTGATCACGAACGCGCTGATCCTGTTCACGGTAATCGGCGCCGTAATCGGCATGATCCTGGCCCCGGCCATCGTCGGCCTGCTCGGGAAGGGCTTCGCCCCCGAAACCTTCCGGCTGTCGGTTCAACTGATGATGATCATGATGCCGTCCATCGTGTTCTTCAGTTTGGCCGGCCTCTTTACCGGCATGCTGAACGCGAACAACGTATTCGGAGTGCCGGCCTTCGCCCCGGCGATGATGAACGTCGTGATTATCTCCGGGGCCTTGTTCCTGGGAAACTACTACGGGGTGTACGGCCTGGCCGCCGGCGTGGTCGGCGGCGCGGCCGCCATGGCCCTGATCCAAATTCCCGTCCTGCGGCGGGCGGGTTTCCGGTACCACTTCGAAATCAACCTGCGCCACCCCGAAGTGAAACGGGTCCTGTACCTGATGCTGCCGCTCACCCTGGGCCTCTCCGTGAATCAGGTGTACCTGATGATCGACTGGGCGCTGGCCTCCGGGCTCGCCGAGGGCAGCATCGCCGCTTTAAACTACGCCAACAAGCTGATCCAGCTCCCGCAGAGCCTCTTTGTGCTCGCCGTGTCCACGGCCATCTTTCCGACCTTGAGTCGCCACGTCGCCGAGGGGCAACCGGCGGAGATGGCCCGCACCCTAAGCCGCGGGGTGAAGGTGGTCCTCCTCCTGACCGTCCCGGCGGTGGTGGGCCTCGTGCTCCTGCGCGTTCCGGTCGTCACCCTCCTCTTCCAGCGCGGGGCTTTCGACGAGCGGGCCACGGCGATGACCGCGGCGGCGCTCCTTTTCTTCGCGATCGGCATGGTGGGGCACTGCCTGGTGATGCTCGTGAGCCGCAGCTTTTTCGCCATGCAGGACATGCGCACCCCGGTGGTGGTGACCGTCGGCACGCTGACCGTAAAGGGGGGGTTGAGCCTCCTGCTGGTGGGGCCGATGGCCCACGCCGGCCTGGCGCTCGCCACCTCCGTCACCGCCCTTTTGAACGCGGTGCTCCTGACCGCCCTCCTGCACCGCCGCCTGCGCGGCGGCTTGGTTACGGCCAACCTCGTGCGTTTCGTGGGCGGAGTGCTGGTGGCCACCGGGGTGATGGCCCTGGCGGTGACGGCCGCGGACGCGTTTCTGGCCGGCCTTTTACCGGCCCACGGGCTCACGCTCTTGGCCCGGGTGGGTCTCGCCATTATGACCGGTACAATTGTATATTTCTTTGCAGGGATTTTGATGCGGCTTGACGAACTGTTAAACATCCTCAGTTACGCGCGCCGGACCATCGCCGGCCGGCGGTCCGCGTAAAATTCGGGGATATTTGTCCGGATTTTCGTTGAAACGAGCGCCTCTCTTTGTTAGAATATATTAATAAATTCGGACAAGTTGGGTCAGCAGCCAGGAGGCGGGTGGTCCTGTCGGTTTTTTGGTCAGTTGGTTGGTCTATTCCGTAGTTACAGCATTGGCACGGGCATTGCCTTCGAAACGGATTCAATTTATGAATTGCGGGGGTGGGAGAAAAAACAGTTTCGCGGCGGAGCAGTGAACTTGCACGTTCTTGAAACTTTGCAAGGAAAGAAGGGGCGGGAATGGCGAAAACCAAATTTGAACCCAAGATCATCGGCTTTTTATGCAACTGGTGTAGTTACGGTGGCGCGGACCTGGCGGGCGTGTCCAGGCTCCAGTACCCACCTAACGTACGGATCATCCGGTTAATGTGCTCGGGGCGCGTCGACCCGCAGTTCGTGTTCAAGGCTTTGAGCGACGGAGCGGACGGCGTACTGGTCGCTGGTTGACACATCGGCGACTGCCACTATGTTAGTGGCAATTACAAGACCCAGCGGCGCTTCCAACTGATGAAGATGGTTTTAGACCAGCTGGGCGTTGAGGACGGACGGGTTAGGTTGGAATGGATCTCCTCGGCGGAAGGCACCAAATTCGCCAAGGTGGTCGCCGAATTCACCGGAGAGCTTCGGCAGCTTGGGCCGTTCAAGTCCGAACCAAAAGCGGCTGCCGGCGGGGGGGGTTAGACGATGAGCAAGCTGAAGTTAGCTTCCTACTGGGCGGCGGCGTGCGGCGGCTGTGACGTGGCCACCCTCGACATTCACGAAAAGATCGTGGACGTGGCCGCGGTGGCCGATATCGTGTTTTGGCCCATCGCCGTGGACTTTAAGTACGCGGACGTGGAAGGCTACGAAGACGGGTTTATCGATGTGTGCCTGTTCCACGGGGCCATCCGGAACTCCGAGGGTGAGCACATCGCCAAGCTGCTCCGGAAGAAGTCGAAGGTGATGGTGGCCTTCGGTTCCTGCGCCATCTCGGGCGGCATTCCGGGGCTGGCGAACTTTAAGCAAAAGGACGACATCTTTTACCGGGTGTACATCGAGAGCCAGTCCACCCAGAATCCGCAAAAGGTCTATCCGCAGACGCACTACGCGGTGCCGGAAGGCGTTCTGGATCTTCCCGAGTTCTATAAAGACGTGAAATCCCTGAGCGACGTGGTGGACGTCGACTACTACATGCCGGGCTGCCCGCCCACCTCGGCGCAGATCTGGGCGGTCATCGGGGTCATCGCTTCCGGCGCGCTGCCGCCCAAGGGCGCGTTTGTCGGCTGCGAGAACCAGACGCTGTGCAACACCTGCACGCGGGCCAAGACCGACAAGAAGGTCAAGAAATTCTACCAGCCGTACCAGATCATCACCGATCCCGAGAAGTGCCTGCTGGAGCAGGGGCTGACCTGTATGGGCCCGGTGACCCGGGCCGGCTGCAGCAACCAGTGTATCAGCGCCAACCACCCGTGTACCGGCTGCTACGGTCCGGTCGAAGGGGTGATCGACCAGGGCGCCAAGTACATCTCGGCGCTGGCTTCGGTGGTTGACGCCGACTCCCCCGATGAGGCTGACCGGATAATCAGCGAAATAGCCGATCCGGCGGGCTTGTTCTACCGCTACGGTCTGCCTGGCTCGCTGTTAAGGAGGGCTAAGTAATGCAACGCATTTCCATTGATCCGATCACCAGGCTTGAGGGCCACGGGAAGATCGAGATCTTCCTGAACGATGCGGGGGGCGTGGAAAACTGCTACTTCCAGATCCCGGAGCTTCGCGGTTTTGAGAAGTTCTGCGAGGGCCGTCCGGCCGACCAGGTCCCGCAGATCGTCAGCCGCATCTGCGGCGTCTGACCGGCCGCACATCACTTGGCCTCGGGTAAGGCCATGGATATGGTGTTCGGTGCAGAGCCGACACCGGCGGCAAAGAAACTGCGTGAGCTTTACTACAGCGCCCATATGGTCCACAGCCACATCGCCCACTTTTACGCCTTGGCGGCGCCGGACTTCGTGATGGGCCCGGACGCCGACCCGGCTGTGCGCAACATACTGGGCGTGATCGGCAAGGTGGGCCTGGAGATCGGCGGCGAGGTGATCAAGCACCGGGCCTACGGGCAGCAGATTCAGGCGATGATGGGCGGCAAGGCCACCCACCCGGCCTGGACTCTTCCCGGCGGCGTGAGCAAGGGGCTCACCGAGGACGAGCGCAAGCAGGTCGTGGAGATGGCCAAGTCCTGCGTGGAGTTCGCCAAGTTCTCCTTAAAGCTCTTTGACGACGTGGTGCTGGCGAACCAGGGGTACGTCGACCTGATCGTGGGCGACATTTTCAGGCTCGAAACCAACTACATGGGCCTCGTGGACGAGAACAACAAGATCAACTTCTACGAGGGCAAGGTCCGCGTGGTGGACACCGAAGGCAAGGAGCTGTTCAAGTACGGCCCGCGCGAGTACGTGGACTACGTGGCCGAGCATGTCGAGCCGTACAGCTACCTGAAGTACCCGTACCTGAAGAAGTTCGGCTGGACGGGAATGGTTGAAGGCCCCGGCACCGCCATCTACCAGGCGGCCCCGCTGGGCCGGATCAACGCCTGCGACGGCATGGCCACCCCGCTGGCGCAGGAGGCCTACGAGAAGTTCTTCTCGGTCCTGGGCCGCCCGACCCACGCCGTGCTGGCCACCCACTGGGCGCGCCTGGTGGAGCTGATGTACGCGGCGGAGCGCCTGCTGGAGCTGGCGCAGGACGAGGAAGTCACCAGCCCCGACATCCGGAACATCCCGACCGGCACCCCGAAGGAGGGCGTCGGGATTATCGAGGCGCCGCGCGGCACGCTGACTCACCACTACGCCACCGACCCGAACGGCATCGTGGTGAAGGCGAACATGATCGTGGGCACCACCAACAACAACGCCCCGATTTCGATGGCCATCAAGAAGGTGGCGATGGGCGTCATCAAGCCGGGGGTGGAGATCTCAGGTGGCCTGCTGAACGTAGTGGAGATGGCCTTCCGGGCCTACGACCCGTGTTTTAGCTGCGCGACGCACGCCGTCCTGGGCGAGCTGCCGTTGACGGTGAACGTGTACGACAGCAAGGGCGGGCTGTACAAGACCCTGAGCCGGTAGTATTTGCCCGGCGCCTTGAACCTGTCTCCGAGCCCTTCCGGGGAGGCTCTCCGGAAGGGCTTTTTACTTTCCGTCGGAGGACGCCGCCCCCTTTTGGCGAATACTAACGGGAAAGAATCCACAGGGGAAAAAGGGGGACAGAAAAAGGTGTCTGACACCTTTTTGTTTGGGAGGGAGAGAATGGGGAGGCTCAAGATTGTGGTGCTGGGGTGCGGGAATATCTTCGCCGGTGACGACGCGGTAGGGATCGAGGTGCTACGGGAGCTGGAGAAGGAGCCGCTGCCCGGGGGCGTGACCGTGGTCGAGGCCGGCACACTCGGGCTCGGGATGCTGGATCTCATGTACGGCGCCGACAAGGCGGTGATTGTAGACGCGGTGCTGGCCGCGGACACGGAGCCCGGCCTGGTGGTCCGCTGGCGCGAGGACGAAGTGCCCCGCAAGGAGGCGCCCCCCCTTTCGGTGCACGACATCGGTGTGCGCGACGCCCTGGAGTTCGGGCGCAAGTCCGGGGTCACGGAGCTGCCGGCAGAGGTGGTGGTCATCGGGGTGACGGTGGCGCACGTCGAGGCCTGGCATATGGGCCTGATCCCGGAAGTGGCGGAGGCCGTGCCCCGGGCGGCCGCGGCGGTGCGCCGGGAACTGCGGCGCTGGCTGGAGGGGGAATGAAGCGCCGTGCACGAAGTGGGACTGTTGGGAGAGGGATTGAAGCGCCGTGCACGAAGTGGGACT
>DBEH01000032.1:0-6603 GCA_002294005.1 Firmicutes bacterium UBA911
CGCTGCAAAACTGCGCCTGGCTTTGTCAGGCTCGCCGTCCGGTGCTCACGTACCACCCAGTACGCTCCGCGCCGCCCGGCTTCGCCGCATCAAGCCATGCTTGTTTTTCGCGGTCTCTCCTAGCAGAACGTGGGGGCGGCGTTGATCTTGAGAATCTCTTCCCTGCCGACCACAATGCACAATTCCACAACCGCTTTGAGAAGCAGAGCAACGGTTGGTACCAATACTCCCCCGACAACCGCATACTGCGTAATGGGCGTATCGACCACCCCTAGTACTTGGATGTCGTGCTTCTGGATATTGTCACCAGGCAGAACGCCCGGGCATTCAACGACGCCCTGGAAGGGGACATTCACGGTGATATCCACCAGATTAATGATCTCGGCAACGACAATGCTCAAGGTCACGGGGACATAGCCGATGTTGACGACTTTGTTCGGCACGGCTTCAAGCACTTGGATCACCGGCGTACCGACGGCGGTGATTGTTGCTTGGACCTGGTCCAGAAGGGCAACATCGACACCAGCCAACGGAATTGCAAGATCACCGAATTCGTTGACGCGTTCCTGACAGAGCACCCGCAGTGATTTCAGGCGTTGGTTGACGAACTGCGACGGCACGATTTGATTGACAAACGCCATTGGGGAATTCCTCCTTACTATGATGATGCTGCATTCTATTCCATATAAACCCAAAAGGTGACAGCGCCGCCCCTTTAATAGTAAAAATTTTCCTGGCACCCGGTCGCCGTCCGGGGTTTAGCAGAACACTTCGACGGCGTTTACTTTCAGCACCGTTTCGCGAACAACAATGATGCACATTTGGAGAACCGCTTTCAAGACCAGGTTGAGTACGAGCAGGTTCGTGCCGGAGTCGAGCAACTGTACCGGCGCAATGCTGAAGCCTTCGACCTGGACGTCGTGCTTCTGCACGATGTCGCCGGGCAACGCCCCGGGGAACTCCAGGACCCCCTGGAACGGGATTTCAAGCAATTGAATGATCACCAAGCCGTTTGCGGAGAGTGAAGCCGGCACCACCCCTTGGTTAATCACCTTGCGGGGGAACACTTCCAAGACACGAAGCTGAGGCACTCCAACCATGCTGAGAGTGACGGGGGGTTCTAATCGTCCCGTCGATGGATCCATTACCACCCCGGCAGGGGCACGGACGGTAACGTCACCGGATTCCTGAACAAACTGCTGTCCAATCACCAGCGGGGCCTTGATGCGCTGATCAAACTTGTTTTCAGACGGACAGGGGTACGGCATCTTGGGAAAACCTCCTTAGTGTGTCTAAAAAGCGTGTTGCGTCCCCATCGGGGACGCAACACTAATAAAACAGCTCGATTTTCGACCCCTTTTTCTTCGGGCACGGTTTTTCCACCACCGGAATGGTTAGGATCTCCTCCCGGGCGACAATAAGCCGAACCCTGAGGATTACCTTGACCACCAGTTTGATCTTCATTCCCACTCCTGGACCCGTGTGGTCCGGAAAACCGAAAACCAGCAACGACTCAACCTTCGGGAATTCCTGAACGTGATCACCCGGCCTGATACCCTTGATTTTCAGGATGGACTGTACGGGAAGCAGGAGGTGTTTGACGATCTCCTTTTTGGTGGGACAAGGATCGGGATCATGGTTCTCAATAGTAAGCCTGACTTTGACCGAACCGTGGTTGATGAGCAAGCCTTTTAGAACCGTTGGTTTCAGAACCACATCGTCAACCAGTTCCAAACGTACGGGATGGTCGAGCCCGCCGGTCGTTTTGTCAATCCCAACCCCTACCGGCGCGGGGATGGCCAGTTCAGCAACCTTGAGCACTTTTCGATCGAACAGCACCACCAGGGACTTAACGTCTTTGGTCGTCAGCTTGGGCTTGGGCAATTTTCCTCTGATATCGATTTCCTCCACGTCAATAACCCCTCTCTGGAGGCTTAAAAACCACGGTGTCCAGGACGGTGTCCCGGAAAGAATGGCTTATAAGCCCCCGAAAAAAATGCTGCGTACCTGTAGCAATATATGAAAGACGTGGAATATTGGTTATGTTTTCTTGACCCTGGGGAAGACTCTGCATTGACGTCCTCCCAGCCATGTGTTCAAACCCATAGGCAAGCCGGACTCCCTTCTGGCCTCGGGTGCCCCGCAACTCAACAACCGCAACTCCCTCGGAAATAGAATCTGGGATGGCATTTGACGTTAGTGAGGTCCTCGCCTTACCCCGGGCGGAAATGGGGAGGCCCCTGCGCGAACTCCACCGTCCGGACAGGGGCCTCCTCGCCCCGGTATTCTGTTTTACCAGGCGCTTCGGTGCTCAGCGCGCGCCGGACGGGGCCGGGGCCTCGCTCCGGACCGCCGCCGGGATTCCCGGCGGTTCGCGGTACAGCACTCCGCCGCCCACGTAGTCGCTGTAGCCGTCCTCGCCGTGCTGCGCGATGTCCAGACCGGTGTCCTCGGCGTTCGCGCCCGCCCGCAGCGGCACGAAAACGCCCACGAGCTTCAGGATGACGAAAGTGGCCAGGCCCACGAAGACGATGGTGGCCGCCACGCCGATCGCCTGGATGCCGAGCTGCGCCGGGTTGCCGGCCAGGAGACCGTCCACGCCGCCGACCGAGGCGGTGGCGAAGACGCCGGTCGCCAGGGCGCCCCAGGTGCCGCCCACGCCGTGGATGCCGAAAACGTCCAGCGAGTCGTCATAGCCGAGTTTGTGCTTCAGCATCGTCACGGCGACAAAGCAGAACAGCCCGCCGCCGAAACCGATGGCGATCGCCGCCAGGGGCGTCACGAAACCGGCGGCCGGAGTGATCGCCACCAAGCCGGCGATGCAGCCCGACGCCGTGCCCAGAATGGTCGGCTTGCCGTGCCGCAGCCAATCGGCGAAGGCCCAGGTCATGGCCGCCGCCGCCGCGGCGATCTGGGTCACCACGAAGGCGTTCGCAGCCCGCACGCCCGCCTCCAGCGCGCTGCCGGCGTTGAAACCGAACCAGCCGAACCAGAGCAGAGCCGCCCCCAGCATCACCATCGGCAGGTGGTGCGGCGGCATCGGCCGCTTCCCGAAGCCCCGGCGCGCCCCGAGCACCAGGCAGCCGACCAGGCCGGCGATACCTGAGCTGATGTGCACCACCTTTCCGCCGGCGAAGTCCAACACCCCCAGTCCAGCCAGCCAGCCGCCGCCCCAAATCCAATGGCAGAGCGGGGAGTAGACGAAGGTCGCCCAGAGCACCCCGAAAATCACCCAGGCGGAAAATCGCATCCGTTCGGCAAAAGCGCCGGAAATCAGGGCCACCGTCAGGGCCGCGAACATCATCTGGAATACCGCGAAGGCGGTATGCGGCAGGGTGTACACGACGTCCGCCCCCACACCCTTAAACCCCAGGAACTCCAAGGAACCGATCAGACCGGCGGTGCCGGTGCCAAACGCCAGGGAATAACCCCACAGCACCCACACCACGGTGATCAGCCCAAGCATCGCAAAACTCATCATCAACGTGTTCACCACGTTCTTCCTCGAAACCATGCCGCCGTAAAACAGGGCCAGACCGGGAATCATCAACATCACCAGCGCGGCCGAGACCAAAACGAAACCGGTGTCGGCCGGGCTCGCCGCCGCTTCGCCAGCCAGGGCCAGGCCGGGAAGCGCCGTCAGTACCGCCGTGAACGGCAGGATCACCCGCCAGCGCAAACGCCCCTTAAGTCGCTGTGCCCGCATCGTGCCTTCAACTCCTTTTTCAGATGCCCGGGAATGATCCCTGCCCGGAAAACAAGGCACCCCGGGGGATTTAGTGGTCCCATTAATTGGACTCACCGCTCACGGCGCCGTTGCCCGCTTTCAGTTCGGTGACTGCTAAATGGCCGCGTCACCGGATTCACCCGTCCTGATCCTGACCGCCGTCTCGACCGGGTAGATGAAGATCTTCCCGTCTCCGACCTCGCCCGTCCGGGCCACCGTGGTGATCGTCCCGACCACATGGTCCAGCACGGCCTCCTGCACCACGACTTCGATCTTCACCTTGGGCAGAAGCTTGATGAACTCCGTGCCCCGGTAGATTTCCCGCTGCCCGTGCTGCAGGCCGCAGCCCAAAACGTCGGTGACGGTCATCCCCTTGATTCCGAACTTCCCCAGCGCCTGCTTCACTTCTTCGAACTTGCCGGGTCTGATTACCGCCTCGATCTTCTTCACGCCGTCTCACCTCCTTTCGTTCAACCGTTGCGGGGCCGGCAACCCGCCCGGTCCTGGAAAATAGATAGGCGCCCCCAAAAAGAAGGGCGCCTCTGGCCTGATTTCGATACCTCAGTGTATCGCCGGTATGTAATTACGCCGTAATTGTATCCGCCGCTCCCGCCTTCGTCAAGCCTCTCCGGCAATGAATCCTGTATACAATCTATGGAATTATTTCCCGAGGGATTGCCCGGCAAGGGCAATGTCAAGTCGCCGGTCTCCCCCGTAAGATGGGGAGACAACCGAAAAACTTTTAATGACTCAAGGCAACGGCGCCACGAGTTCAAGAGTTCGGAGCGGAACTCATCGTGGCGCTGTTTCTTGTGCTTTTAGAAAGGGGAGCCACTGCAGATGTGCGGCATCGCCGGCTGGATCGATTGGGAGCGGGACCTCGGCCGGGAACGTCCGGTGATCGCGAAAATGACCGCGACCCTAACCCCCCGGGGGCCGGACGCCTCCGGCTTCTGGCTTTCGGAGCACGCCGCCCTCGGTCACCGGCGCCTGATCGTGGTGGACCCGGAAGGAGGGAGCCAGCCCATGGTCCGCCGGCGCGGGGAACACGAGTACGTCCTGGTTTACAACGGCGAACTCTACAACACCCCCGAACTGCGCCGGGACCTGGAAGCGCGCGGGCACGTTTTCCGCGGCCATTCGGACACCGAGGCGCTCTTGCTGGCCTACATCGAGTGGGGCGCGGACTGTCTCCCCCGTTTAAACGGCATTTTCGCCTTCGCGGTTTGGAATGCATCCGCCCAGACGCTCTTTATGGCCCGCGACCGGATGGGTGTCAAGCCTCTTTTCTACAGCGTGCGGGGCAAGGCGTTCCTATTCGGTTCGGAGCAGAAGGCCATCCTGGCCCATCGGTCCGTCCGGGCGGAGGTGGACGCCGAGGGGCTGGCCGAGGTGTTCGCGCTCGGCCCGGCCCGCACCCCGGGGCACGGGGTGTTTCGCGGCCTCTCGGAACTTAGGCCCGCACACTGCCTTTTTCTCGACCGGAACGGCGTCCGCATCCGGCGTTACTGGGCGCTCGAGAGCCGCCCCCACACCGACGATCCGGCGGCCACCGCGGCCACGGTGCGCGCCTTGCTGCAGGATTCCGTGGAGCGCCAGTTGGTGGCCGACGTGCCGGTGTGCACGCTGCTTTCGGGCGGCCTGGACTCCAGCGCGCTGACCGCCTTCGCCGCCGGCACCTTCGCGAAGAACGGCCGGGGCCCGGTGCACACCTACTCCATCGATTTCATGGACAACGAGCGGTATTTCCGCCCGAACCGGTTTCAGCCCGACGCGGATTCCGCCTGGGTGGGTCTGGTTTCGGACCGGCTGGGCACCATTCACCATCCGGTGTGGGCCGACACCCCGGAACTGCTGGACACCCTGGGTCCGGCCGTCCAGGCCCGCGACCTGCCCGGCATGGCGGACATCGACACCTCGCTCTACCTGTTCTGCCGCGAGATCAAGAAGGAGTTCACCGTGGCGCTGTCGGGCGAGTGCGCCGACGAAGTGTTCGGCGGCTACCCGTGGTTCCACCGGGAGGAGGACCTTGCGGCCGGGACCTTCCCCTGGTCCCGCTCCACCAGGGCGCGGATGCGGCTCTTGCAGCCGGAGCTGGTCCGGGCGCTCTGCCCGGAGGAATACGTGGCCGCCCGGTACGCCGAAACCCTGGCCGAGGTGCCCCGCCTGCCCGGCGAGGACCCGGCCGAGTCCCGGCGGCGCGAGATGTTCTACTTGAACCTCGTGTGGTTTATGACCACGCTTTTGGACCGCAAGGACCGCATGAGCATGGCCGCCGGCCTGGAGGTGCGGGTGCCTTTTTGCGACCACCGCCTGGTGGAGTACGTGTGGAACATCCCCTGGGCCATGAAGGCGTGGGGCGGGCGGGAAAAGGGCCTCCTGCGGCTGGCCCTGGACGGCGTCGTTCCCCCGGAGGTGCTCCACCGGCGCAAAAGCCCCTACCCGAAGACCCACCACCCCGGCTACCTGGAGGCGGTGCGGGCGAAGCTCCAGCAGGTGCTGGACGATCCGGCCTCGCCCCTGCTTGCGCTCATCAACACCGCCTACGTCCGGGAACTGCTCCGGACGGACGGTTCCCCGTCCGGCGCCACCTGGTTCGGGCAACTGATGGCCGGCCCGTAGCTCTTCGCCTACCTCTGCCAGGTCGACGCCTGGCTGCGCGGGTACCGGGTGACCATCCGGTAGCACGGGGCCTCCCGGACAGGAATTAATTGGCACGGGCACAGGCGGCGGCTTTCGGTAACTGCCGGTCGGCGCCACCCGTACAATGTACCAGCGGCACGCAAGGCACCCGTTCACCAATCGGGTCTTGGAACATCAACCGGACCAGCACGGGCGCCGCCAGTATGCCGACACGCAAGGCACCCGTTCACCAA
>DBEH01000032.1:6936-12268 GCA_002294005.1 Firmicutes bacterium UBA911
CCCGTTCACCAACGGCGCTGGGCGGGGAGATAAAGCGCGCGCAAAGACGTCTGAGACTTAGAAGGAGGGCCATCCATTGGGCACCGGCAGAACTAAGCACGTGTTCCCCGGGGGTAACACCGCGCTGGGTTTCTTTTCCTATTACGACCACTTGGTTCCCCCGGACGCCGCCCGGGTGTTCATCCTCAAGGGCGGGCCGGGCGTCGGGAAGTCGAGCTTCATGCGCAAAATCGGGGATAAGCTCCTCTCCCGCGGGTTTGACATCGAGCACCATCACTGCTCTTCGGACAACGGCTCGCTCGACGGGGTCGTCATCCCGGCCGCCGGGACGGCGCTGCTGGACGGCACCGCCCCGCACGTGGTCGACCCGGTGCACCCGGGCGCGGTCTCAGAAATCATCCACCTGGGCGACTACTGGGGCGAGGCAAAGCTCCGGGCCGCCAGGGAAGAGATCCAGGCCGTGAACCGCCGCCTGGGGCGCCTGTTCGCCACCGCCTACAGCCAACTGGCCGAGGCGAAAGTGATCCGGGACGAAATGGAAAGCTACGTCACCGAGAGCATGTGCTTTGCCCCGGTGAACCGGCTGACCGGCGAACTCATCCGGGAGATCCTGGGCGAGCGGGCCGGCCGGTACGAGGCCGAGCCGCGGGCCAGGCACCTCTTCCGCTCGGCCGTCTCCCCCGACGGCGTGGTCCACCACATCGGCAGTCTATTGACCGAGGTGAAGCAGCTCTACCTCTTGAAAGGCCGCCCGGGCAGCGGCCGCTCCACCCTGGTGGAGACGGTGGCCCACGCCGCCCTCGCCCGGGGGCTCGATACCGAGGTGTACCACTGCGCCCTGGAGCCGCACCGGGCCGACCTGGTGGTGATCCCGGCGGCTAGGGCGGCGGTCTTGAAGGAGGTGGAGGAGGTCGGCTTCCAGCCGGGCACCGTGCCCGGGCTGCGGGTGGCGGCGTACGACCTGGACGTCTTCCTGGACCGGGGCCGGCTCGCCGAGTACGAGGTGGAATTGATGAGCGCCGGGCAGCGCTTCACCGCCGCCCTGAACCGGGCGGTGCGGTACATCGGCGAGGCCAAGCGGACCCACGACCACCTGGAGACCTTCTACATCCCGGCCATGGACTTCGCGGCCGTCGACCGCCGCCGGGACGAAGTCCTGGAGCGGATTCTGGCCTGCGCCGCCGCCAATGGAAACAGGGTCGGCGGCGGTCAGAGGCCGGTCAGGTCGGGTACGGGCGCCGCCGCCGGCCGGTCGAGCAGCTTCAGAAATACTTCGACCAACGAAGGATCGAACTGAATCCCGGCGCACGTCTTCAGTTCGGTTATTGCTTCCCGGTGCGTCATTGCCTTCCGGTAAGGGCGGTCGTTGGTCATGGCGTCATAAGCGTCGGCGATGGCCAGAATCCGGCACTCCAGGGGAATGTCCTCCCCTTTGAGACCGAGCGGGTAACCCCCGCCGTTCCACCACTCGTGGTGCTTCAGGATCCAGTCGGCGATGGGACTCAGGTCTGGTGCGGAAAGGGCGATCCGGTGTCCGATTTCGCTGTGCCGCCGCATTTCGGCGACTTCCTCTGGAGTCAGGGGTCCGGCCTTGAACAGGATGCGGTCGGGTACTCCCACCTTGCCAAGATCGTGAAACTGAGCGAAAAGCCGAAGGTCGGCCACTCTCCGTTCGTTTTGCTCGAGCACCGCCGCCATGGCCACCACCAGAGTCTGCATGCGGTCGGCGTGTCCCTCGGTGATGAAGTCGCGGGCTTCCAGCGCCTTCATCAGGGTCTGGACGATGGCGCTGCGGGCACTCCGGCTACGGTGCAGCTTGGCCCGGTACATGTTGTTGTCCGCTTCCCGGAAGAGTTTCTTCAGGTTCACCGGCGACTCGTCGGCCACGGCAAAGCCCACGGAAATGCTCAAAGCCATCTCGGGTTTGGTGGCGTTGTAATTCGCCGCCGCTTCCCGGATGCGATTGACCGCCTCCTCGATAATGCTCCAGTCGCTGCCGGGGAGCAGCACGGCGAATTCGTCGCCGCCGATCCGGGCGATCATGTCGCCCGGACGGAATGATCGCTTGAGTACCGCGGCCGTGGCCACAAGCAAAGCGTCGCCGGCGTCGTGGCCCAGAGTATCGTTCACCAGTTTGAGCCCGTCCACGTCGCACATAATGACGCCGATCGGAATTTGACGTGTTCCCTCGGCGCGGCGCAGCTCCTGCTCGAAGTAGTGCCGGTTGTAAAGTCCGGTCAGCGGGTCGTGCAGACTTAAGTGCCGTAGCCGTTCCTCCATCCGTCGGCGCTCGGTAACGTCGTAGAACTGTTCCACGACCATGATGATATTACCGTTCTCATCCAGCACGGGGTTGCTGCGGCAGTCCAGATACCGGCTGAGCTCGGGAACGAACTTCTCCACCCGTTCCAGCCGCTTGGTCCGCCAGGCCTTCTCGGTGGCGCAGGGCCGGCACATGTCGGTGCGTCCGATCAACTCGTAGCACTTCTTCCCTTTGACCTGTTCAGGCCTCAGGTTGAACAACCGGTAACCCGCCTGGTTCAGGCGGATGATCCGGTGGCCAGCGTCCTGAACCCCGACGACGTCCGGAATGGCATCCAGCACCCCGTCCAGGAGCGCTTTGGCCTTTCTCAGCTCTTCCTCCGCTTGTTTGCGCGCGGTGATGTCCACGAAGCTTTCGATCAGGTGCTTTCGGCCGTTGAAAAACACCGGCGTCACGTTCTTGATGATCGATACGATTTCGCCGTTTCCTCTAAGCAAGACGCGCTCCGAACGGTCAACATTCTGTCCAAGGTCCGTGATCGGACACGCGCCCTTTTCAGCCGGGCAGATGAATTGGTGGCAGACCGAACCGACGATATCTTCGGCGGGACAGCCGATCATTTCGACGGCCACCCGGTTCGCGCTTACGATTTCGTGCGTCTGGGCATCGATGACCACCACCCCGCTCTGGATGGAATCCAGTACCGTTTTCAGGCGGTCCTCGCTCTCCAAAAGCGCCGCTTGCGCCTGCTTGCGGGCCGTGATGTCGCTGTAGATCGCGTACGCACCCACCAGTTGATTGTCGAGCACAATGGGAAAACCCAGGGCGCTCACCTCCACCAGGCTGCCGTCCCGGCGCCGGCACACCGTCTCCGCCTGCACTGTTTCACCTTCCCGGACGAAGCAGGCGAAAGTGGCACCTTCGTCAGGCCGCTCTGGTGGGGTAATGAGTCTATTGATCGGGCGGCCGGCGACCTCCGCGGCCGAGTACTGAAAGAGGTTTAGAAATCCCCGGTTGGCGCCGATGATCCGGTCCCGGTCGTCGAGCATGGCGATGGCTAGGGGCGAGTTTTCGAAGAGTTGTTCGAAGTAGGCTTCTTGGGTCCTGATCTCATCCTGTGCCCGCTTGAGGCCCGAAACGTCGCGGACCGACTCGATCGCCCCGGCCAGCTTGCCCGCCTGATCAAAGAGGGGTGAAGCCTTGATCCACACGTGGGCGCCCCGCCCGTTTTTCACCATCGGCATGAACGCCTCGGCGTAGACGGTGCTCCCTTTGCGCTCGACGTAATCATAGTGTTTTTCGAGGTCCCGGCCCCCCCGGCCGATGATGAATTCGGTCAAAAGCGGCCGGCGTGCGCCGTAGAAAGCTTCCGCGCAGGCTTGCTCGCCCCGGCCGATGATGTCCGCCTTCCGCACGCCGGTCAGCTCCTCCACCGCCCGGTTCCAGGCCACCACCTTCCTTTTCCGATTCACCACGAAGGTGGCGTCGGGGAGAAATTCGATGATGTCCGCCAGCCGCCTGTTGGCGGCCTCCAGGGCTTCCCGGCTCTGCTCCAGCGCCGCCATCTGTTGCCGGAGTTCTTCCTCGACCGCAACCAGTTCCTCGTTGACCGCGACCAGTTCCTCGTTGACCGCGACCAGTTCCCCGTTGGCCGCGATCAGTTCCTCGTTGGCCGTCTCGAGTTCCTCATGGCTCTCCTGCAAGGCCTTTTGGCCGTGCTTGCGTTCGGTGATGTCCTGGAAGCTCTCAATGACGCCGGTGATCTCGCCGGACGGATTTTTGAGCGGGGTGGCGATCAGGCTGACGTCGACTCTTCGGCCGTCGGGCCGCGTTTTTTCGACCTCGAGCCGCACGCGCTCCTCGCCCGCCATAATCCGGTGCAGGGTGCAGTCCGCGGCGCCACAGTCGGCGTGACGAAAGGACTGGAAACACTTTTGCCCGACGGCCTCGCGCCCGGGCACGCCGGAGAGCCGTTCCATCTCCTGGTTCTGCTCGACGATGCGATAGTCGGTGCCGATGATCCGCATGCCGCCGCCCGAGCCCTGGAAGATGGCCTGCAGTTGCGCCTGCTCCCGCCGCAGTTTTTCATCCAGCGCTTTCTGCTCCCAGTGGCGCTGACCCAGATTCGAAACCAGCCCGGAGAGGGCGCCGATGAAACGGAGTTGGAGCAGGAACTCCTCCTTCGGCAGGACCCGGATGCGGCGGACCGCCTCCAGGTAGGGCCCTTCCTCGAGGCCGAACCGGCGGGCCTGGGACCGGAAATAATCCTCGACGGGGGGTTCGAAGAACACCTGGCTCAGGGTGATCGTGGCGAGGCGGCGCCCGGCGACGACAATCGGAGTGGCCGCCATGACCAGGCCGTTGGCGCAGACCTGAATCACCTCGCCCTGCTTGCCGTACCCATTGGCAGGCAAGTGGGCCGCCTCTGCCAGAATTCGGCGGTCGCTTTCCCGGCAACGCGCGGCCGCGGCAGGGGATTCGCGGTGAAACACGGTGCAAAGATCGGTCCAGCCGGATTTGGTCAGCACCTGCCCGCCCGGACCAAGGATGGAGGTGGCCAGGCCGGTGGCCGCCGAGAAATCCGCTTGCAGTCGCTGAACATCAATAAGGTCAACCAACTCTTGAAACAAACCGATCTCGCGTGACGATTGCACCGTTTTACCACCTTCACCGGGCCGTTTTGAGTGCGTAAGTTTGCATTTTGAGTATGTACTGCTCTTTTTTCGACCGCAACCACACTGAACTTTACCCGGGGTTCGACAGTTGCTAGACAAACCAGCGGCGCAACAAGGCTTCCCCCAAGGGTTTCGGGGGGATAGGGAAATTATAGGTGTTTATCTAAGTTCAGAGCCTGCTTAAAAGGGGTGATGTGCAGTATTTTCGGGGGGTTCCGGGACTTTCAACGCCTTGAACAATTGCTTTTGAATTGGTGTGGTTTCGGTGCGCCGGAGTACGCGTCCCGATGGGAACACAAATTCGCCTGCGTGCATCCGCTCCAGGTGTGTGCGGATACTGTTCCAAGTGTGTTCTGTTTTGTTCTCGGCCACCCGAATCAAGAGCAGAGCCAAC
>DBEH01000032.1:12608-13231 GCA_002294005.1 Firmicutes bacterium UBA911
TTCCACCATGTTCTTGCCGGCCCGCATGCGTTCCCCGGCAATGTAGTGGCCGCCGGCTCTTTGGAGGTGACGCAGGTTTTCCTCGGAAGCCATGCCGCGGTCCAAGACGGTGATTACCCGGCCGAGCTCCCAGCCGACGAGGTCGTTCTTGACCTCCTGGACAACCGACATATCGGCGGTGTTGCCCGGCCAGACCCAACAGCGCACCGGAATGCCGTCTCTGGTCACCGCCAAGCCGATCACCGCCTGGGGAAGGTCCGGCCGGGAGTCCTTGGTATGACCCCGGCGCCTCAAACCTTCGTCATCTTCAGTCTCGATCTCGAAATAGGAATACATCCTGCGCAACCCACTCTTCCACGGCGCGCTTGCTCATCGGGGCCAAAGCCCGGTTGGCCACCATCGCGAAGACAGCCCGTTCCACCGGGCTTTGGAACTTGCGTTCTTTGAGGAGTTTCTTTAAAACCTTGTCCACGGCCAACTGTTTCCCTAGTTCCTGCAGCACCCAGGCCCCGCCCAGAGGCCTGGAAGTTTCAAACCGAAATTCTTCGCCATGGCCGCGGCTGCTTTCGAAGCGGAGTGTCTCTTCCGATCCCAGGTAACGGGCAATGCTTTGCGCCAGGCGT
>DBEH01000031.1 GCA_002294005.1 Firmicutes bacterium UBA911
CGGGTGACTCGTCCCCGCACCGTCCCGCAAATTCACCGTCGGGCTCGTGACGACCGCCACCTGGCTTGCCTCTGCACCCTTCCCGGCCAAGCCGGCAATCAGGAGCAGGAAGACGGACACTAAGACCAGCCGCTTGAGCATTCTGTCGACTCCTTTGTTGTAGGCTGAACGATTATTCGACATTATTCTGCCAATATCCTGCTATTTAGGAAAAACGTCATATTCTGCCTGCACTCAAGAAGCAATGCCGGCGACAAAGTCGGATGTTGCCGGCGGCGGCGTGCCGCCGATTTGGGCTCGTCTGCATAAAAGGCCCGCGGTCAACCCCAGAATAGTTGAAAAGGAGCATTGTAAAGCATGTGGTGGAAAGCGCTTTTTCTGTTTCTGGCCTTTTCTCTGACCGCCGGTCCGGCTGAAGGCGGGGAGTTCCACCTGGTTTGCCCGCTGAATTGCGAGCACCAGCGCCCGCTCTACGTGGCCAGCGCCGGACTCCTGGAGGGCGATGACGTCCGTGAACTTCAGGAACAACTTCAGGCCGCCGGTCTGTTCCGGGGACCGGTAAGCGGCGCGTACGGCCCGGTTACCGCCGAAGCGGTCAGAAGCCTGCAAGAGGCAAACGGAATCGAACCCAGCGGGGTGGTCAACGCCGAAACCTGGTACCTGATCGCCCTGATGTCCACCCCGGTGAAGACCGGCGAACCGCTGCCCCCGCCCACCGGCGAGGTGGAAATCATCATCGACGTCCAGAAACGCACCCTGACCGTGATCGAAAACGGCCACCCGTACAGGCAGTTCCCGTGCGCCGTCGGTAAGAGCGAAACCCCTACCCCGGTGGGCAACTGGAGCATCCGGCGCAAGGCGAAGAACTGGGGCACTGGTTTCGGCACCCGGTGGTTGGGACTGAACGTCGACTGGGGCATCTACGGCATTCACGGCACCAACAAGCCCCACTCCATCGGCACCCGGGCCAGCCACGGCTGCATCCGGATGTTCAACCGGCACATCGAGGAACTCTTTCCGTGGGTTGAAGAGGGCACGCCGGTGCACATCGTGGGCAACATCATGGGCCCCACGCACCGTCCCACTCTGGTCCACGGGGACCGCGAATCCGGGGTGCTGGAAATGCAGCGCCTGATGCAAAAGCACGGGTATTACGACGGCCCCATCGACGGCATTTTCGGCTCCGGCCTCCAGAAAGCGGTGGTCCAGTTCCGCAAGGACCATAACCTGCGCCACGACAACCGGGTGGACCGTGAGATGTACGACCTGTTAGGCCTCTAAGCACCGGGACCTTAATTCAACTCGACGATCCTGGGCTTGAAGTCCAGCCGCCGCAGGAGTTCCAGGTATTCTTCGTTGCGGATCTGGTCCCACGGCTTGCCGATCAGGGCCACGAACACACCCTCCAGGACATTCGTCCCAAAGGAGCGGCCCTCGTACTCGGGGGTGGTCGTGACCAGGTGGGAAGCCCCGCGCTCCCGCAGCAGTTCCACGTCCGCGCCGGTGGTCGTGTTCGTCACGATGACTTTCCCGTCCAGGGTGGGCGGCAGATAGCGCCGGATCAGGTGAAAATCGCCGGCCACCACCCGGGCCTCCTGATAATATGACGCAAAGCGGCGGCTTTTGGATTCATTAATCAGATCCTGTTTCTTTCCGGTCGGGTAGAGCAGTTGGAAGGGCAATCTGGTCGCCACCGGGAGGATCACCCGGGCCAGCTTCTCCAGCAGGTCTGCGGTACGGATCGGGTAGGGGATGCCGAGGACGAAGATCAAGTCCCCGAAGACGGTGCGGCAGCCGGCGTCCACGAACGCCTGGGCCATGCCGAAGCGGTCGGCCGCGCTGACCATCAGCACCGGGGTGCCCGGGAGAATCAGGTCGGTCTTTCGGGACAGGTGGAGGACCACCTCGCGCTCCAGCGTCCGCTTCAAACTGCTGCCGTCGACCACCGGCGTCCGCCGCACGGCGTTCATCAGTTTCAAGCCGTCGCGGATGGCGTACCGGCGGTCACGGATGAACAAAAAAACGTCGATGCCCCCCAATCCGATGGCATCGACCTTGCCGTCCAATTCGCGCAGTGTGGCATAAGCCTTCCGGAAGTCCCCGTCGGTTCCGACGCGGCTGATTTCAAACTCCTCACCCAGAAGTTCCACCTGTACGGTCTTATTCCGTTTAGACGAGCCCAGGCTGACGCTGACCACCCTCTTCAAGCGTTTACGCCTCCGTTCGCCAACATTTAGCACCAAGGCAATTCTAGCTAAGGCAGGGCCACATTGCAAACGCCACCGCCCCCGGATCCCGATATCCGGCCGGGCCCTGCTAGTCGACGCTTTGCGCGACGATCAGGTCAAAGTCATCCTGGCCGACCTGAACGATCCCCGGCCGCAGGTACAGGCCATAATGCCTTTTGTCTTTAATGAAGGCGAGTTCGGACACCAGCGGTTTTAAAGGAACTTCGTCCAGCCAGTAGATCACGAGCAGAAGCGGGATCCGGCCGGTAAAACGGGTGATGCCCCTCTCGGCCAGAAAAGCCTCGTCCTCCGCCGAGAGCGGGCCAACCGGGCCGGAACACAGGCCCTGAGCAACAAAACGGCCGCCTCCCGGCCTGCCTCCCAAGTAAAACAAGATCCGGTCGCCGCCCTTGATCCGGTTCCGGTACGGGGTCGAAGCAGTGGTGTACCATACCAGTTCCTCGCTGAGGATCTTAAAGATTTCGTAGCCGGAAATCCGGCCTTTGTCCGACTGAACCGGCGCGGCCACAAAGACAAAGTAGTCGGGAGCACTGGTGGTATTCCTCATAGGGACCTCCTTCCGCAGGGGCTCGACCTACTCCTTTTTCAACAGTAAGACTGCTTTCTACATTCGCCGCGCTTCTCCTCCTGGGATCGGTCTTCGTTGCCGGTTCCCGCCCACAATAAACTCAAGGAGATATCTTTCGTGACAAACCAGCGAAAGAAAAGGACCGGGCGGCGTGCTGGTCAATCCACAGAGTGACAAGCTCATCGGAACGCTCATCCTGGGACTTTTCCCGGGGTTCGACAGTTGCGGGTCATTTTCTAGATATCCGGAAAACTAAAACCCAGTAATACCAATGCTTTTCGGGTTCGGCACGCTTGGATTTTCAAAAAGGCATAGATACACGTATTTTGCAATTCAGTCTTGCCCAGTGACTGGTATA
>DBEH01000057.1:0-6486 GCA_002294005.1 Firmicutes bacterium UBA911
TACAAGCCCGGCCCGCTCCTGCGCCCCGACTATTGGAGCAGTTGCTCTTCCTTCAGATCGATGAATTCCCAGCCCAGCTTGGTCAGGCTGCAGATCTTGCTCTTCCCTTCCGCGGTAACATCCACCAGGCCGAGGGCGTAGAGCTGCATCACGATGTGATCCAGCACCGCCCGTTTCACGCGGGAAGTCAGCGAGAGTTCCTCTTTGTTCATGCGCCCCTGCTCGCCCAGCGCCCGTAGTACCCTGGCCGCTTCCGGCGGCAGGCGGTGATCCACCTGCATAAAATACTCGGTCAGCGAAGCCGGCGTGCTGATAACCATCCGTTTTTCCTCCTCCAGAATTGTTTTCATTAAGTATGCACGTTAAGTCCGCCATTAATAACAACTAAATGACTTATTCGGGATGGGCAAAATATTTCTTCGAACGCTAGAATATGGCAGGCGGCGGGACTGATAATCAACCGGACGATGGTTATACTACAAAACAAGGGTCCGTAGTGGCCGAGCTTGAGATCACCGCCGGATCGAAAGGTTCGGCGGTGATCGAACCGAAGGTCGATATCAGGTCAAGTGGCTTGGTATCGGCCGGAGGTAAGGGCGGATGGTTTCCCGAAGGGAAATCATTCGTCCGAGGCTAAGACCAAAGTGCTTGCTGGCAACTCCGTTTGTTCAGAGCACAGGGTTGTTGATGGCCGAGAGACTGTCAGCAGCTCTTAAAGCAAGCGCTTTGGTCGAGCAAAGGGCCATCACGGGTTCCGCTAGCGGGGTCCCGTGGTCGCCGAAAGGTGGCCGCGGGCCGTGAAGGGATGCGTGGTGGCCGGAGCGCAGGCCATTGCGGGCTCTTATAGTAGGAACCCTTCTCTTTTTAAAGAGAAGGGTTCCTTGTGGTCCCAAACGCTTCCCGGACAGACACTTTTAGATGATGATACAGATGAGGCCGCCGCTGCCGTCGTTCACTATTCTTTGCAGTGTCTCCTGCAGCTTCACCTGGGCGCTTTCAGGCATCCGGTGCAGTTTGTTCTGGATACCCTCCCGCACCAGATCGTGCAGGGATTTGCCGAAGATTTCCGAATCCCAGATCTTCCTCGGGTCGTCCTCGAATTCGTTCAGGATATACCGGACCAGTTCCTCGCACTGCTTCTCGGTGCCGATAATCGGGGTGATCTCGGTGGTGATGTCGGCCCGGATCACGTGCAGCGACGGGGCACTGGCCTTCAAGCGCACCCCGAAACGGTTGCCCTGGCGGATCAGCTCGGGCTCTTCGAGATTCATCTCGTCCAGCCTCGGTGTGACCACGCCGTAACCGGTGTCCCGTACCTCGTGAAGGGCCGCGGCCACCTTGTCGTATTCCCGCTTGGCCACCGCCAGGTCCCTCGTCAGGCGGAACAGGTCCTGTTCCCCGGCGACCTGGAATCCGGTCTGCTCGGTGACGATTTCGTAGAACAGGTTCGGGCGGGCCTTCACTTCCACCAAGGCCCAACCGGTACCCATGTTCAGGTCCCGCAAGGTGGTTTCGTCCACGGAATCCTGCTGCGCCAGGAGGTCGGTCACCTCTTGGATATCCCGGACCCGGTTTACCCGCCGGACGGCCTCTTGGACGGCCGACTCAAACCGCTCGCGCAGCCAATGCAATGAGTCCAGTTCTTCCACCCACAGCGGGATATCGACTCTGACTTCGGTCACCGGAAACTCGTACAGGATCTCCTCCAGGATGGTAACCGCGTCACCCTGGCTCATTTCCAGGCAGTCGAGCGGCAGTACCGGCACGTCGTATTTGGCCTGCAACTCCCCCGCCAGGTGTTGCGTATCCAGGGCGTGCGGTTTGGTGGTGTTCAGGATCACCAAAAAGGGCTTGTTCAACTGCTTCAACTCGTCAATGACCCGTTCCTCGGCTTCAACGTAGTTTTCCCGCCGGATGTCCGTGATGCTCCCGTCAGTGGTGATTACCAGGCCGATGGTGGAATGATCGGTGATCACCTTGCGCGTGCCGATTTCGGCCGCCTCCATGAACGGGATCGGTTCTTCGAACCACGGTGTCGTCACCATTCTGGGCTCTTCGTCTTCTTCAAAACCCAGGGCTCCCTCCACCCGGTAACCCACGTTGTCGACCAGGCGCACTCGCAATCTGACGTTTTGCCCGATCAGGATCTCCACCGCCTCGTTGGGAACAAACTTGGGCTCGGTGGTCATCACCGTACGGCCGGCACCGCTCTGCGGCAGCTCGTCGCGGGCCCGTTCTTTGTCGTAGATGTCCTTGATGTTCGGAATGACCAAGAGTTCCATAAACCTTTTGATGAACGTGGATTTGCCGGTACGCACGCCCCCGACCACCCCGATGTAAATGTCGCCCCCGGTACGCTCGGCGATATCACGGAAAATGTCTATTCTTTCCATTCCTTGCTTCCCCCCTTTGAATTTCAAGGTAGGCGGCCCCCGTTGTCTAGAGCTTTACTCAACCCTAACGCATCCCCCCCGGGGTGAATCCCATTGGAAGAATATTTTTCCATAATCGGGCATTAACACTATATATATGTATGACCGGGGGTGTCCAATATACCGGGAGACCAAACAAAAAATCCCACCCGATTTCCAGGGTGGGATTTCCGTTCTTTTCCGGCCCAAAACCGGGCTTACGCCTCCAGAAGCTCAATAATCTTCTGCCAGTCGCAGTACAGCTCAATGTTCTCCCGCGCCAGCGCAATCGCCTTTTCGTCACCGGGCCGGATGCGCCGGGCCACCGCCGAAAGCCGCTCAACGGTCGTGACGGTGTCGTAGTGGACCAGGATCACCGGCACCCCTTTCTCCTTGGCCCTGGTGATCACATTGAGATGCGGATACAGGCCGCCGGTGAGGATCAGCACTGACGTGCTCGTCTCGAGGGCCGCGAGCGCGTAGTCCGCCCGGTCGCCCCCGATGATCACCGCTTTGTTCAGGCCGCGCCGCAGGTGATCCAGGGCGCTGTCGATCGTCATCGCCCCGATAAGCACGTCCTCGACCAAAAGCTCCAGTCTGTCCCCGCCGACTAGAAGCTCACCGCCCAGAACATCGTGATACTCGGCCACGGTCGGCGCGTGAATTTCGCGCCGGTGGGGAATCGCCCCGAGCCAGCGGAAACCGGAAGACTCCAGCAAGTTGGCGTACTCCCCCTGGGTCTTCGCGAGCATCGGCCTCGGAATGTTGTTGAAAATGTTCCCCACCAGGTCGAGACCCTTGCACTGGACGTAGCGGTTATAAAACACCGCCTCGTCGAAATCAAAGTCGTTTCTGATCCGCATGGTGCACAGGATGCCGGCGCCGACCTCGCCGGCGATGCTCACCGCGTCCAGGCCGAAAGTCGCCATCACCCACGGAAAACTGGCACCGTCGATAATCACCGGGCCGTACCGGCCGGCGATCAAGCGGTACGCCGCAAACACCCGGTCCCGGCATTCCTGGGGCTCGCCGTACCCGGACACATAGAAGTTGCCCGCCGTTAGCGGGACTATGGTCTCCAGGTCCTCGACCATTTTCAGGACCGTTTTCATCAGCACGCCGTCCTCGTCACGCGGGTGCAACACCCCGGCCGTGCTTCCAACAGGCTTGAAATATCCGGGATTAAACCCCTCCTGGCGCAGCCTCAGCGCCAGTCCCAGGGCCACCGCCGTTTTTCCGCTTCCGGGGGTACCGATCAAGTACAGGCTCTTCACTGTTCGCCACCTCACGAAATGGTAATTTTCACGTCCAGGGCCTGCGCTCCCGACACATACGCGAACACCGGATTGATGTCCATCTCCGTGATTTCCGGGAAGTCAACGACCAACTGGGCCACCCGGGCGATAATATCGGCCAGAGCGCCGATGTCGGCCGGTTTCTGGCCGCGGTAACCGCGCAACAGCGTAAAGGCCTTGGTTTCCATGATCATCTTATCGATCTCCGCCCGGGTAAGCCCGTGAGCCAGCCGGAAGGAAACGTCCTCCAGCAGGTTCACGTAGATGCCGCCCAGGCCGAACGCGATCAAGGGGCCGAAGTGGATATCCCGGCTCATCCCGATGATCACCTCCGCGCCCTTGGGCGCCATGCGCTGGACCTCGATTCCGTGCGGGATCACATTGGGCAACGAGCGCTGCACGTTGCTCATCACCGCCCAGAAGCCGGCCATCACCTCACCGGGCGTGTCCAGGCCCATCCGCACTCCCCCGATGTCGGTCTTGTGGATTATTTTCGGTGAAGCCACCTTCAGCACCACCGGGTAACCGATTTCCTCCGCCGCGGCGACCGCCTCCTCGGCCCTGGTGGCCAACCTGGTCGGAGACACCGGTATACCGTAGGCCTCGACCACCGCCGCTCCTTCACTGCCCAGGAGCACCAGCCGGTTGTCCTCTTTCACCGCCCGAAAAACCTCCGCCACCCGCTCCCGGTCCACACCCTCGAATTTCGGCAGCGCTTCGGCGGCCGGAGCGTTCCTTAACCGGGCGTACTGGGCCAACCCCCGCATGGCGCCGATCGCCGTCTCCGGAAAGGTGTAACACGGTATGCTGGCCGCGCCGAGAATTTCAACCCCCTCTTTCAGGATTTCACCGCCCATGTATACTCCGAAGAGGGGCTTCCCGGGAAAACGCCGGGCGACTTCCACTATCGCCCTCGCGGTGTCCCCCGGTTCGGCGGTGGCGGTCGGGCAGACCAGGACGACGGCGGAATCGACGCTCTCATCCGCCAGCACCTGCTCTAACGCAAAGCGGTAGCGGTCGGCCCGGGCGTCTCCCAGGACGTCGACCGGGTTGTAGATGTTCGCCTCCCGCGGCAATTCCGCCCGCAGCGCTTCCAGGGTCGACCGGTTAAAACGCGCGATGGTCAACCCCTGCCGCTCCGCGCTGTCGGTGGCCACAATCCCGGGGCCGCCGGAGTTCGTCACGATGGCCAACCGGTCCCCCTTCGGAACGGGCTGATGGGCGAAGGCCGCCGCCAAGTCGAATAGTTCGGCCATTGTCGCCACCCGAATCACCCCGGCCTGGCGGAAGGCCACCTCGTAGGCCAGGTCGATGCCGACCAGCGCCCCGGTATGGGAGGAAGCCGCCTGAGCCCCGGCCTGACTGGTTCCGGATTTCAGGACCACGATCGGCTTCTTGCGGCTGACCCGGCGGCACACTTCCAGAAAACGCAGCCCGTCGGCCACGTCCTCAATGTAACCAAGGATGACCTTGGTCGTGGGGTCGTCGGCGACCGCGTCGACGAAATCGGCCTCGTTCAGGTCCGATTTGTTTCCCAGGCTGATGAATTTGCTGAAGCCGAGGCCGGTGATCAGGCTCCAATCCAGGATGGCCACCAGCATCGCCCCGCTTTGGGAGATGAAGGTGATTTCCCCCCGGCCCGGAAAACCAGCGGCAAACGAAGCATTCAGGGGGGTGTGCGTGTCCATAATGCCCACACAGTTCGGCCCCACCACCCGCATGCCGTAGTTCCGGGCCGCCGCCGTCAGCTCTTTCTCCCGCTCCAGGCCTGGAGCGCCCGTTTCCTTGAAACCGGCGCTGATCACGACCAGGTGCTTCACCCCGGCACGCCCGCACTCTTCAACGACCGGCAGAACTCCGGCGGCGGGGACGGCAACCACCGCCACCTCAACGCCGCCGGGGACCTTGGTGATCGACGCGTAGGCCGTATAACCCTCGATTTCCGGCTCCCTCGGGTTGATCGGGATGATCCGCCCGCCATAACCCGAGGCAATGACGTTCTTCAAAATGATATTGCCGATCTTGCCCGGCTTGCCGGAAGCGCCGATAATCGCTATGGAGGCCGGATTGAAAAGAGCGGATAAGTTTTCCAAACCGGTCACCTTCCCGCTTATGCTACCAGTAGCCTACACCTGGAACCGACAGTTTATAGCCTTTTCGCTGCCGGCCGCGGCAGTCCTTTTTATGCCAAAAAAAAAGCGCCCGCAGGCGCTCCTAAATTTTTGCGGCAAAGACGTGGTTCCCGATGGTTGTGATCACCGGCAGTGTCCTGATCCAGGTGTCGTCGGCCAGCTTCGGGTTGTAGAAAAACAACGCCCCCTGAGTGGGGTCGATTCCCCTGAGGGCCTGCCTCGCCGCCCGAAACGCCTGTTCGTCGGGTGTGAGGGCGATCGAGCCGTCACCGACCGGCGAGAACTGGAAGACGTTGGCATTTCGCTGGAAGATCACGCTCCGCAGATCCTTGGGGAAAGTCGGGGCTGGCCAAGCGGTTCATAGCCACCGCTCCGACGGCCACCTGACCGGCAAAACTCTCCCCCCGCGCCTCAGCGTGAATGATCCGCGCCAGGAGCGCCAGTTCCTCCTGGCAAATATTGCCGCCGGTATAGCGGAGAACGTGCTCGGGAATTACCAGCACCTGGTTGGGCACGATCAGGTCTCCCCGCAGGCAGTTGGCGGCGCTCAGCACACCGACCGAAATGCCGTATTGGCGGGAGATGTCGTAGAGTGTGTCCCCGTTTCGCACCGTGTAATAGACGTGCGCTTTCGCCGGCGCCGGCGCC
>DBEH01000057.1:6818-9550 GCA_002294005.1 Firmicutes bacterium UBA911
GGCGCCGGCGCCGGCGAAAGCACGGCCCCCAGTGCCAAAACCAGGACCAGGATGCTTACATAATATTGTTCTCATTGTCTCCTCCTTCCGCAAGACGTATTGTGCATAGCCCAATGCACCAGTATGCAGCCATTTACCGGCTGCACAGTTAATTATATCCATGTGGGCGCGCGAAATATAACTGGGTAGTGCCCCGCCGCAAGCCTATGCCGGAGTTTTCAAGGGGTGCTTTCGGGTGGTTTTTTCGGCCGGTTCTGCCTTACGGCGGCTTCTTCGGGATTCAGGCGGCGGGAAATGCGGATGTCGATGTCGGTCAGGAGACGGTAGGGGCGGCACAACTGGAAAAGGCGGGATGTTGTCCGCTCCCCCAGGTATTCCTCCAGGTCTTCCAGGCTCACGTTGGTGGTGACCACCACCGGGAGCTGATGGTTCAGGCGGTGGTTCACCAGAGAATAAAGCTTCTGGCGGCCCCACTCGGTGTAGTGGTGGGCGCCCAGGTCGTCAAGAACCAGGACCGGCACCCGCTTCGCCGCCTCCGTCAGCTCCAGCTCGGTGTACCCGGGCCTTTCCAGGTCGTAGGTGGACCGGATCCGGTCCAGGTAGTCCGGAACCACCAGAAAGAGGACTTGAACGTGAGCATCCAGCAAAGCGTTGGCGATGCAACAAGCCAGAAAGGTCTTCCCCGTACCCACCCGTCCGGCAAACAGAAGCCCGTCGGCGGCCGGCCCGGCCTTGGCCTTTTCCACGAAGGCGCGCGCCGCCCTGAGGGCGATTTGAGCCGTCTCACGGTACGTCCGCCCCCCGTCGGCCTGTTCGGACGAGTAGTAGTGCAACCCAAACCGGTCGAAAGTCTGCCGCCGCAAGCTCTGTGTGAGTTGGGCCGCATTCAGCCGGTTCCCCAGGGCCAGCTCTTGCACGCACCGGCACGTATGCGCCGCCCCGGCCGAAATGTAAATGCCCCGGTCGCCACAGATGTTGCAGGCCGGCAAGCTATCAGGCTCCTTAGCTCATGTACAGGCCCTTGATGAGTGCCTTTTCCTTCTCCCGGTTGCGGGTTTCGGCGCCCGCTTTCTTGGGCTTGCGCTCGCTCCGGCGCTGCTGGAACTCCTGTTCAAAAGCCGCCACCTGCTCGATGGTGCGGAGGTTGTTCTTGTACCAGGTCAACAGGATGCTGTCGATGTACTTGAAATTGTGCTTGCCGATCAGCACCGCCCGGCGCAGGGCCTCCCGGACCAGGGACGGACCGAGCCCGGAATACCAGCGCGCTACCTGCTCGGCCTCAATCGGGGACAGCGGTCTCCCGAACTCCCCCGCAAACTCGGTATACAGCCGGCCCAGTTCGCGGTCCGCCAATCCGGCGCAGGTCTTTCCGCTCTCCAACAGGCTCTGGGTCAGTTCGATCTCGTGCACCTTGCTCCGCGCCCAGGCCTCCGAGAGTCTTTCAAACAAGGGTTCGAAATCGTACCCTTCGGTTACCCTCTGGTCACCCTCGCGAAAGTACTGGGTAACGGCAATGACGCCTTTCTCCAGCAGGCTCTCCAGGTCGCGCTCCGCCTGGACCTTCCCCCCGGACAAAAACTCGCCGAGAACGGCCGCCGGCGGGCACAATTCCTTGTCTTCAACCCGCAGGCGCAGCAAGTGCAAAAGGAGCATCATTTCCGACTCGCTCACGCCCATCTGGCGGTACGATCTCAGCAACAGGCTGGGCACGAAGGTTACCCCGTGGATGAAAAGGTCAGTACCGAAAGCCGCCGTAATGTTGCCCTCCCGGTACTGCCTGACCGCCGGGCTGTTACGCTCCGCCATGCCTGTCGCCTCCCGAATTCTATTTTATTCCCCCGTTTCAATGTTTGTCCAACAGCACCACGTGCCACCGGCGCAAAGTAGCTGTCTAAGAGCTTTGCGTTTATCTGGTTGCTCTTGCGCTCTGTCCGGTCCGGATGCCGGTCCGGACCGGACCGGCGGTGCGCCGCCAAACCCGACTCAAGGGCCTGGCGGCGAAAGTCGTCGATGGTGGAAGTTTTAAGCAGACTATTCCCGGGTGCGAGTGTCCGGATATTGCGGTCGGCCTCACTGAAGGTTCCGGCCGGCACCGTTTCCACGCTTCGGGAAAATCCTGCTGCGCAATGAAGATCTTCGACAGCGGCTTGGTTTGGCGTCAGAGCAGTTCGGTCCGGTGATGGATGATTTCGAAGCTGGGCTGGGCGGCGATGAAGTTCAGCACTTCCTGAAGCGACTCGTCGACGTGCGTGGTCCGGTTACCGACCACCGCCACCGCGAGCGCGGCCCGCTGCCAGTTGTCCTGGTGGTCCACCTCGGCCGCCGACACATTGTATCTGTTCCGCAAGCGGGTCAAAAGGCTTTTTAGATGCCTCCGCTTGTCTTTCAGGGAAAGCGCCTCCCCCAGAAACAGCTCCACGGTGAGAATGCCCACGCGCATTTTTATAACCTCCGGTGCCGGGTATTATCGCAGCCCAACCGGTCGCATACACTCATGTTATAATAACGCCGATACGGGCTGAAGCACGTGCGCAGGTTGACACCCGTATTCATACACTCATATTATCTTGAATCCGGTAAGTAAAACCGAAGAATCCAATAATGGCGGGCCTTACAGCCGCAATTTCATGCAAAAAATTTAGCAAAATTAAGGAGGAACATCGCTCCTCAGCGAGAATTGGTAAGTTACCATAACAAACCAATACTGGAGGAGGATGTTCCCATCGCCATGC
>DBEH01000020.1:0-47057 GCA_002294005.1 Firmicutes bacterium UBA911
TTGCCGGGAGGGCTCCCCTCGTGGGAAGCCGCTTGAGGTCTCACTTCTACCCCCGACCCCCAGTCCCCTACTTAACCTTACACTCACGAAGAAACGGTCGGCCAGGATAGCGGCCGTCATGCCGCAAGCCGTGGCGAAAATGGTGGTGCCCACCACCGCGGCCGGTTCCGCCGAGCCGTACAGCGCCCGGATCCCGATGACCGTTGTAGGAATCAGCGTCAGGCAGGCGGTGTTCAGGGCCAGAAAAGTGCACATCGCGTCCGAAGCCCGGTCCGGATACGGATTCAGTCTTTGCAGTTCCTTCATCGCGATCAGCCCCATCGGCGTGGCGGCGTTGCCCAGTCCCAGGATGTTCGCGCTTAGGTTCATCACAATCGCCCCTACGGCCGGATGGTCCCTGGGCACGCTCGGAAAAAGGACGCGGACCAGCGGCCGGACCAGGAAAGCCAGTACCCGCACCAGCCCGGCTTGTTCGGCGATTCTCATGACCCCCAGCCAGAAGGCCATAATCGCGATCAGCCCGAAAGCCGTCTTGACCGCCAACTGTGCCCCTTCCAGAGCCGCGTCGGTCACTATCTCGATCCGGCCGTTTAGGCCCGCCGCCAGAATCCCCAACAGCATCAGCGCAAGCCACACGTAGTTGACCATGCTCTCCCCCCTCCCTTGTCAACTAACGAATTACTATGACGGGCGCGAAAAGGGTAGAACCCGTCCGTACGCGGGCTTGGCGGGTTTCCCCTTACCGCGGGGGCAAAAATAGTCAACCCGTGTTAACGAGCGGGCCAAGGACGGATCCCAGGCGTCGTACAGGACCACCGGCCTGCAAGCCGGCCTGTGTTTACAAGCGGGCCACACAGCCGGACTTGCTCTACGGGGGCGGTTGCTCTTTCTTCTGATCCGAACGCTTGATCAGGGCGTCGATCTTGTCCAGCACCTGCGGCGCCAAATCGATCAGGCGGTCGGCGATTACGTTGGCGTCCACCGGGATCAGGCGCACCTGGTCCTTGCCGATGATCAGAAAACCCACCGGCTGCACGGACACACCCGCACCGCTGCCGCCGCCGAACGGGAACACGGTCTCCTCTTCACCCTTGTCGACCTCGAACTCAGCGCCACCGGCGGCGAATCCCAGAGCGACCCGGGAAACAGGGATCACCACCGTTCCATCCGGTGTTTCCACCGGATCACCGACCATGACGTTCGCGTCGATCATTTCTTTTATGCTCTCCATCGCGGTCCTCATAAGTCCTTCGATGGGGTGCGGTTCCATTGCCATGTCCTTTCCCCCCTGCTGCGCCATAAAACTTTAAGGCCTGTCATCATAATATGGCCGATGCGCACGTCAAATATGCAGTCCAGGGAAGTACGGAACCGGCGGTGCTCGTAGTCTGGGAACACCGCCAACTCCGGCTTCGCGGCCGGCGCGCAAAAAGCGTAAAGCCCGCTCACCAGCATACCTTTGGCGGCCCAAGCCACACCGACGGCCACCCCGGTATGGTGGACTTCCCCGGTACCGATCTCGGTGTACCAGCGAAAACGCCTGATCTGGGTCCGCCCGGCCAGATAAAGGAGGGCGAACAGGTAGTCCCCATATTTTTTGTAGACCGCGAACAAGGAGCCGAAAGAAACGGTCGTCTCTTCGGGGTCTCCCGTAGGCACCGTTTCGGGCCGGCTTGCATTTGTTCCGAACCGTATCCCGGGATGGCTCCGCACCAGCAGGTCCACCAGGGCCACATCGAGCGAGTAACGGAGGTACTTCAGCCAGGCCACCACCACGCTGATCCGGTCGTCCTCACCGCGGCGCTTAAACCTTAAGTGCACCCTGATCCGTGACAAAGGTACCAGGACCAAGACCAAGACCACGGCGCCGGTCACAATGATGGCTGTCATTCAAGGGTTCGCCTCCGGCTTGCCGGTTTTTATCCCTGCTGCCATTTCTTGCAGTTTTCCCGGAAAGCGCCGAAAAAATATCCGGCCCCTTATGCCCGTGTCCACAGGGACGAAATATGAACTGGGGGTATTTGGTAAAGGGCGAGTAAGCATCCCCGCCGGTTGTCTAACCTATGATCATTCGATGATATTCCTCAAATCCATTCAGCAGTATCTCCAATGAAGTTTTTTCAACATCACTCAAAGCCATGTTACTCATTTTCTCGGTTTCTTTTCGAATCAACTCGATGTCAAAGTACCCGCAAAAAGACCGCCCACACCCAGATAGTAAATACAAATACTGCTAGAAATAATAGCCAGGCAAGACCCGTTTTTATCCTTCTTCAGAGCAACGGACGCACCCACTAAAAACAGAGGAAATAGGAGTGGATATCCTTTAAATTTAGGCGTAGCACTTAGGTATAGTGCCATGGGCAAATACAGTATTGCACCCAATATCAGCCATTCCGACCGCTCCTTTATCAATCCTATAAATGATATCAGAAGCGATATCGGCCAACACCAAAATAACACAAATAGTACTATTGTTAATGGAGGATTCATTTTTGCTTCTCCTCTCATCCTGTTTATCTCCCGCATGGGGTTATGGGACCGCGCGCATTGCGCCGCAGATTATGGCTATGTTTGTCGAGTCCGACACGGGTTAAGGCTACACTCCAAACCATTGTGACTGCCGAGGTTCGAGGCCACTGTATACATCCCCATCCCGCACATATCAACGGCTTACAGCCCGTTCAGGTTCATACTGTATACGTGTTCGAAGCAAGCCGGAATCTGGACGTTCTGCTGAACGAGTATAGCAAGCTCCTGATGCGGAAAAACATCCCGGGCGATTAGCGAACGGAGTTTAGTGCTGACGTGAACCAAGTGGCCCCGAGGGTTGTCCCGAGGCCACTTCTCTTACGCCCGTCAATTAATCTTCAATTCTGGGCGGGTCAGAGGCCCAGCGCCCGGCGTACCAGGCGCATGGTCTCCCCGGCGGCCGCCCGGGCCTTTTCGGTACCACGTTCGATCACGGCGTCGATCACCCCGGGTTGGGCTAAAAGCGCCTCCCGCCGCTCCCGGACCGGCTTCAGGTATGCGGTGAGACTCCCGGCGAGCTGGAGCTTGCAGGCCACGCACCCCACGGTGCCCGCCCGGCAGGACGCGGCTATTTCGGCGACCAGGTCGCGGTTGTAGAGTTCCTGGTAGGTGTATACGTCGCAAACCTCCGGGTGGCCGGGATCGTTCTTGCGGATGCGCGCCGGGTCGGTGATCATCATCCGCACACGTTTCTCAATCACTTCCGGAACGGCACTCAGGCCGATTTCATTCTCGTAGCTCTTGCTCATCTTCCGGCCGTCCACGCCCGGGAGCAAGGACTCCTCCGCCACCAACGCCTGCGGTTCGGGAAAGACGTTCCCGTACAAGTGATTAAAACGGCGGGCCACTTCGCGCGACAGCTCCAGGTGCGGCAGTTGGTCCTGTCCGACCGGCACCGCGTCGGCCCGGTACATCAGGATGTCCGCCGTCTGCAACAGCGGGTAGCCCAAAAAGCCGTACGTGGTGATGTCCTTTCCCTTCGCCGCCAGTTGCTGGACCTGGTCCTTGTACGTCGGCACCCGCTCCAGCCAGGATAGGGGGGTGATCATCGAAAGCAAGAGGTGCAGTTCAGCGTGCTCAAGGAGCCGGGACTGGATGAAGACGGTGCTTCGCTCCGGGTCAATCCCCACCGCCAACCAGTCGGCCAGCATCTCCCGGGTGTTTTCCTCGATGGAGCCCGGATCGTCAAAAGCGGTGGTCAGGGCGTGCCAGTCGGCCACAAAAAAGAAGCACTCGTGTTCTTCCTGCAGCCGCAGCCAGTTGGAGAGCACGCTCAAGTGACCGATGTGCAGCCGGCCGCTGGGACGCATCCCGCTCAGAATTCGCAATTCTTTCATCCTTCTTCCACTAGACTGAGGCCCGGTCAGCTTCCGAAGAAGCGCGCGATATCGGCCGCAAACCTTAACAGAAATTGAAATGCGGGCATCACCACCGCCGTCAGGTAGATGCCGATGGCACCGGTGACCAGCAGCACGATCAAAACCGCGAAGCCGTATTTTTCCAGGCTGTAGAGCCATTCCTGCCGCCCCGGCAAGATTCCGGCCAGGATCTTGGAGCCGTCAAGCGGCGGAACCGGCAGCAGGTTCAGGAAAGCCAGCACCAGGTTGATCAAAATCAGGGAGTAGAGAAAATTGCCAAAGAGCGTTTGCGTCATGGCCGCGATCCCCTGCAGTCCCATCAGCAGACCAAGGAGCACCGCGCCAGCGGCCGCGAGCAGCAGGTTGGAACCCGGTCCGGCAAACGAAACCAGCATCATCCCCCGCTTGATGTCGCCCCGGAAGTTGTACGGGTTCACCGGCACCGGTTTCGCCCAGCCGAAGACCACGCCGGCGTTTAGGAGCACCAGCGCCGCCGGGAGGATGATCGACCCGACCAGGTCCAGGTGGGGGATTGGGTTGAGCGTCAGGCGCCCGGCACGCTCGGCCGTCCTGTCACCGAGCCTCTTGGCCATCCAGCCGTGCGCGACTTCGTGAAAGACCACACCGATCACGATGACGAGAACGGCAATCACGGGATTGGCCCCGAACATTACGAGCGATCCCCCCAATCCATCATTGTCTCCCGGGCCAGGTTCATTTCCCCTTCCCGGGAGGTCACCTCACCGCGCAATTTGGCCCGCCACACCGCTTCCCTGATCCTCTTCATGCCGGTTTGTTCCTGGTAACCTAAGTCCCTAATATCCTTGCCCGTGATCACCGGTTTATGTTTGTACAGTGCGGCCAGGGCTTCCCGGAACCGTTCTTTCCAGGCCTTCTTCTCCAGCATGAGCAGCACGATCGGGTAGCCCTCGCGCGGCAGGTTCACGAGCTTCAAAGCCGCAGTCCGGGCCTCAGGCGCTTCGGCGGCCGACAGCCTGGATACCGCGGACCGCCAGCCGGCGATCGTGTACAGGATTTTGTCGGTCTGACCCCTGCGCAACTGGTACGACCGGCAGAGCTCGTCAACAACGACCAGGTTCTGCCAGTGCAGGATGGCGATCAAGTAGCACAGCCAGGGTTCGGCCGGCTGGGGCACTTTCCAGGAACCAAGACTGCCAAGGGCCTTGGGTATTCCCGAGATCATCGGTTGGACTTCCCAGTACAGGATGTCCGGAAACAACGACGGCCAGAGATTGAGTTGGCTCAGGCGGGCCAATATGGCCGGAACCCGCGGCTCCTTCAGCAAACGCCGGAACTCGGCCCAGATCCGGTCGGGCGGAGCCTGGGACAAAAGCTTGTCGCTCACCGCTTCCCGGATCAGCTTCAGCGTCTCCCGTTCGATATTGAAACCAAACCGCTGCTCCAGGCGGACCGCTTGCAAAAGACGCACCGGGTCCTCCTCGAAACTGTGGTTGTGTAAGGCGCGGACCACCCCGTGGTGCAGATCGTCACGGCAGCCGAAATAATCGATCACTTCACCGAAGCGGTCGGGGTTCACCCCGACGGCCAGGGCATTCACCGTGAAATCCCGCCGGTAGAGTTCGTGCCGCAGGGCGGATACTTTGCTATTGGGCAGTTCCGAACCATGCTCAAAAAACCCGGTCCGCAAGGCCACGATGGCCACTTTCCGCCCGTTACAGGCGATTGTATACCCCGACCGGTCGTCAGCGCCGAGCCGCCCCCCGGCCTTCCGGGCCAGTGCTTCGGCAAAGGCCGGCCCGTTACCCTCCACCACCAGCTCCAGATTTTGTCCCGGGGAACCCAGAAACACATCCCTGACCGTTTCTCCAGTCAGGTAGACGGCGCAACCGGTGGCCGAACCAACCTCACCGGCGACCGTCAGAAGATCGGCCTGTTCGGGTTTGAGGTGGCGCCGGATCAGGTCGGCCGCTGCCGCGTCCCGGTAGTAGGACGGGACGCGGGTCTTTACGTACAAAGTGGAAAACCGCGGTTTGAATTGGGGGTGCAGCGTCTTTAGGATGTCGGTCCGGGAAACGATCCCGATCAGGTGCCCGTTATCCACAACCGGCAGCCGGCCGATATTGTTCTCGATCATTACGGCCTGCACTTCGGTAACCGGGGTATCCCGTGAAACGGTGACCACGTTTTTGCTCATGTAACCCTTGACCGGTGCGTGACCCAGGTTGTGCCGCTGGGCCTTCTCCACGTCCCGCCGGGAGATGACCCCGACCAGAGCGCCGTCCGACACCACCGGCATCCCGCGGTGTCCGTAGCGCAACATGATCTGGTTGGCCTCGGAGACCGTGATGCCGGGGGGCACGCTTTTCACCGGCGAAGTCATGATGTCCCCGGCCAAAAGCGGCGGCACCACCAATTCTCCCACCACCTGCAGGAGTTCCGCCGTGATCGTCTCCACGTCGGTGCTCTTTACGGTGGCCGAGGCGGCCGCGTGGTGCCCGCCGCCACCGAAGTGGGCCAGAATGTCCCGCACGTTCACCTCCGGAAGCGCGCTGCGCCCCACAATGTGGGTCCGGTCCTCCATGGCGACCGCGCAAAAAACGGCGTCCAACTGTTCAAGCTCGGCCAGTTTATGCGTCAAGAGCGCCAGGCCGCCGACGAATTCATTGACCCGTGTACGCGCCACCAGAATCCGGGCCCCGTTGACAAAGTGCCTCTCCGCCGAAATCAAGAGGTCCCGCAGCAGGTTTTTCTGCTCGTTGGTCAGGGGGCGCCCCAGGAAATTGGCCACCACGCCCAGATTCGCTCCCTGGGCCAGCAAGAAAGCGACCGCCTCCGCGTCCCGGTCGGTGGTGCTGGAGAAAATCAAACACCCTGTGTCGCCGTAAATACCAAGCGCCAGCACCGTGGCCTCGTAGGGCGAGACCGGAACCCCGCGGCGCTTGAGCTCCTCGACCAGCAACGTGGTCGTGGCGCCCACCGGCTCAACGATCTCCAATTCACCCTTCAGGTCGCCTTCCACCCGGGGGTGATGGTCGTAGACATGAATCCGGAGCCTGGGGTTCTTCAGAATCTCCGCCAGGCGTCCCAGACGGTTGGGTTGCATGGTGTCCACCACGATCAGGAAGTTCACGTCGGAAAGCTTGATTTCGCTCGGTTTCCGGAGTTCAAGGATGTCTGTGTGGAGCGCGACAAACTCCTCGACGTTCTGGGCCATTTTGCCCGGGAGCACCAGTTCGGCGCCCGGATGCAACTTCTGCGCGGCCACCATCGCGGCCAGACCGTCGAAATCAGTATTGGTGTGGGTTGTGATCACTTTCATCGAATCACCGTTCACCCCGCACTTGGAAACTCCCCGGGCGACATTAGGCCAGGGGCGCCCGCGCCGGACGCCCCACCCCTTAACCCTGTTCCGTTCACCGAATGCCGGCCGCTACGCCTTTCTGGGGCGAAACCGCGCCGGCAGAACATCGTTTCGGATTAGGTCGGCGTAGCTTTCCCGGCGCACAATCAACTCGGCGCTCCCGTCCCGGACCAGAACCATTGCCGGGCGGGGAAACCGGTTGTAGTTGCCCGCCATCGAGTAGGTGTAAGCCCCGGTGCAACTCACGGCGACCAGGTCGCCGACCCGCACCGGCGGCAGGTGCGCCTGCCGGATCAACACGTCCCCCGACTCGCAGTAGCGGCCGGCCAGTGAGACGCCGGCGGTGTGAACGAGTTCGTCCATCCGGTTGGCCAGGCACGCCTCGTACCTTGCTCCGTACAGAGCCGGGCGGGGGTTGTCTCCCATCCCGCCGTCCACCGCCACATAGGTCCGGATATCCGGAATCTCTTTGACCGTGCCCACGGTGTACAACGTTGTGCCCGCCGGGCCGGAGATGGACCGCCCGGGCTCGACCAGTACCCTGGGAATGGGCAGGTTTTCGCTCCCCGCCGCCTGCGCCACCGCTCCCAGAATGGTTTTAGCCAGGTCGGGCACGGCGGGCGGGTCATCCCCCGGACCATAGTAGATCCCCAGACCGCCACCCAGGTCAAGCTCTTCAATCACCCAGCCCGTCACGTCCCGCACCCGGCCGGCGAAGGCCAACAGGATCCGGGCGGCGTCGGCGTACGGTTCCAGTTCGAAAATCTGCGAGCCGATGTGGCAGTGCAAGCCGCGCAGCCGCAAGGCCGGATGCTCCAGGCAACGGCGGACCGCTTCCAGTGCCTGACCGTCCGGAATGGCCAAGCCGAACTTCGAGTCGATCTGACCGGTTCGGATGTAATCATGGGTATGGGCCTCAATCCCGGGGGTCAGGCGCAGCAAAAGGCTGCATTCCCGGCCTTGCTCCGCCGCCAAGCGGCCCAGAAGGTCAAGTTCGTCGATACTGTCACACACGAACCGGTGCACGCCGGCGCGCAGCGCCGCCCGCACCTCGTCGGCCGTCTTGTTGTTGCCGTGAAAATAGACCCGGTTCATCGGGAAACCAGCCTTGGCGGCGGTGTAGAGCTCGCCGCCGGAGACGACGTCCAAGCCCAACCCTTCTTCCTCGACCAACCGGCAAACGGCAAGGGTCAGGAGGGCCTTCCCCGCATAGAGCACCCCGCCGTTGCCCCCGGCAAAGGCCAGCCGGTACGAACGGCAGTTTTCTCTAAACAGCGCTTCATCCAGCACGTAAAGGGGCGTCCCGAAAACCCGGGCCAAATCGACGGTGTCGCAGCCCCCGATTTCCAGGCGACCTTTTTCGTTGACCTGCATGGTGCCGTGCAGTCTCATATCCGCCTCCCGGCCCGAAAAAAATTCCTATACCTGGGGCAGCCTGGCGAGGGAGTGCTGCAGCTCGGCCTCCGGCAGGGGGTAGTCCTGCAGCTCCCCGGCCAGGAAATTGTCGTAGGCGGCCAGGTCCAGGTAACCGTGCCCGCTCAGGCAAAATACGATCGTCTTGGCCTCGCCGGCTTCCCGGCAGGCAATCGCTTCATCCACCGCGCACGCCACGGCGTGTGCCGATTCCGGCGCCGGAACGACGCCCTCGGTCTGCGCGAACAACACCGCGCTCTCGAACACCTGCTTCTGGCCGTAGGCCACCGGGTGGATGAAACCGTCCCGGACCGCCTGACAAAGCAGCGGGGCGTCCCCGTGGTAGCGCAAGCCGCCGGCGTGAATGCCGGGGGGCATGAAGTCCTTGCCCAGGGTGTACATATGAATCAGGGGCGTCAATCCGGCCACGTCCCCGAAGTCGTAGGCCAGCTTGCCCCGGGTCAGCGTCGGACAGGCCGTGGGTTCCACGGCCAGCAACCGTGGCGCGGCCTCACCCTTGATGATCTGCTCCACGAACGGAAAGGCGAAGCCGGAGAAGTTGCTTCCGCCGCCGCAGCAGCCGATGGCGATGTCGGCTTGCTCGCCGGCCTTGGCCAGCTGGGTCCTGGTCTCCAGACCGATGACCGTCTGGTGCAGCAGCACGTGGTTCAAAACGCTTCCCAACGCGTAGTTGGTATCGGCGCGCTTGGCGGCGTCTTCCACCGCTTCGCTGATCGCCAACCCCAGGCTGCCCGGGGAGTCCGGATTGGCCGCCAGCGCCGCCCGGCCCGTATTGGTCCGGTCACTGGGGCTCGGGATGACTTCGCTGCCGAAGATCTGCATCAGCGAACGGCGGTAGGGTTTCTGCCCGTAGCTGACCTTCACCATATACACGGTGCACTCCAGCCCAAAGAACCGGCAGGCCATGGCGAGCGCACTGCCCCACTGCCCGGCACCCGTTTCGGTGGCCAGCCTTTTCACCCCCGCCTGCTTGTTGTAGTAGGCCTGCGGCGCCGCGGTGTTCAGCTTGTGGCTGCCCGCCGGACTGTAGCCCTCGTATTTGAAGTAGATGCGTGCCGGCGTGCCGAGCGCCTTCTCCAGGCGCAGGGCGCGAATCAGCGGGGTGGGCCGCCAGAGACGGTAAATGTCCCTAATCTCGTCTGGGATCGGGATCCATTTGTCGGTGGAAACTTCCTGCTTGATTAGTTCCATCGGGAAAATGGGGGCCAGGTCCTCCGGCCCGATCGGTTGCCTGGTGCCTGGGTGCAGCGGCGGTGGCACCGGGTTGGGGAGGTCGGCCTGAATATTGTACCAGGCCTCCGGGATCTCGGCTTCCGACAACAGGATCTTGGTCTGGGTCACTAAAGCTCCTCTCCTCTCAAAAAAACTCATTTTCATTTTACTGACTCTGACAAGCTTCTGCAAGGGCGAACTTCACGCGCCCTTCGTGGTCTCGAAATTTTGAAACATTCCGGCTGGTTTGGTTGAAAAGCGAAATAGCCGCTGGCAGGCAGATGATGTGGAGCACTGGGGCACAACGAATGGTGCTGAGCTCAAGACCGGCCGCGGATTGTCTAACCCTTGGGTTTGAACACGATCGCAAAGAAGTAGCCGAAAACCACGGCGGCGGTAACGCCGGCGGCGGCCGCCTCCACCCCCCCGGCGAACACCCCCAGCAACCCGTCCGTCTCGACCCCTCTGATGGCCCCCTGCGCGAGGATGTGCCCAAAACCGGTGAGCGGCACCAGCGCCCCCGCGCCCGCCAGTTCGACCAGCGGCTGGTAGAGACCCAGCGCCGAGAGGACGGCGCCCGTGGTCACAAACCCCACCAGGATGTGTGCCAGAGTCACCTTGTAGTTGGTCAGGTCCATCAGCAGTTGGCCCACCACGCAGATGAGGCCACCTACTATGAAGGCCGTCAGGAAAATCACCGGGCCGCCGCCCCTTCCTTACCGTCTCTCAATTACCACCCCGTGGCCGATTCCCGGAATGGTTTCTCCCTGTTTGGGGGAGTCGACGTTCAGCAGCGCGCCGGTGCCCACGCCCAAGAAGCGCTGGAGTTTCCCGGCCTGAAGCTGCTGCAGCAGATAACCCCCGGTGACCACCGCCGAACAGGCGCAACCGCTGCCCCCGGCGTGGGTGTCCTGCGTGTCGTGGTCGTAGATCAGTATTCCGCAATCGGTATACCGGCCCTCCACCCGGTAGCCGTGGTCCCCGATCAGCCCCTGGGCCAGTTCCCGGCCGTAGATCCCCAGGTCCCCGGTGACCACCAGGTCGTAGAACTCCGGCGGCCGCCCGGTGTCCTGAAAGTGCCGGACGATGGTATCGGCGGCGGCGGGGGCCATTACCGCCCCAAAGTTGGTGGGATCACTCTGACCCAGGTCAATCACCTTTCCGACGGTGGCGTGGGTGATGACCGGACCAGCCCCTTGGGACGCCAGGATAACGGCGCCCGCGCCGGTAACCGTCCAGCTCTGCGCCAGGGAACGCTGCACCCCCTGTTCGGTCGGGAACCGGAACTGCTTTTCGGCGGTGCAGCAGTGGGAAGACGCGGCCACCAGCACTTTCTCCGCAAAGCCGCCGTCGATGAGCACGGCGCCGATAATCAACCCTTCGTAAAAGGTGGAGCAGGCGCCAAAAAGCCCCAGGTGGGGGATGCCCAGGCTGCGGGCCGCAAAAGAAGAGGCCAGGATCTGGTTCTCCAGATCTCCGGCCAGGAAGAAGTCAATTCCCTGCGTGCCAAGGCCTGCTTTTTTCAGGGCGGTCTTCGCCGCATCCTCGAGCATCCGGCGCTCGGCGTGCTCCCAGGACTTCTCCCCGCAATAGGGATCGTCAATGGCCAGGTCAAAGGTTTTCCCGAGCGGCCCCTGGGCCTCCTTGCCGCCCACGACGGTACCGGCGGCCACGATCACCGGGGGGTTTTGGAAAACG
This sequence comes from Firmicutes bacterium UBA911, assembly GCA_002294005.1. Classification (GTDB taxonomy): domain Bacteria; phylum Bacillota; class Desulfotomaculia; order Desulfotomaculales; family Desulforudaceae; genus Desulforudis. The sequence goes on from DBEH01000020.1 coordinate 11,578, forward strand.
AGCGTCTGCAGTCCTTGCTTCTTGGCGGCCGGCATACGTATCCTCCGTCATCTGAACAAGAAATAAAGGAGCCCGGTCAGCCAGGCCGCCACAATTCCAAATACCAGGACCGGACCGGCGATGGTGAAAAGCCGCGCACCCACCCCAAGGACCAGCCCTTCGTTCCGGGCTTCCATGGCCGGCGCCACCATCGCGTTCGCAAAACCGGTGATCGGCACGATCACTCCCGCACCGGCGTATTTCGCGATATCGTCGAACACCCCCAACCCGGTCAGGAAGGCGGCGATGAAAATCAGCACTACCGCCGTCATAGCTCCGGACTCCAGCACGGGCAGCCCAGCCGCCAAAAACGCATTCAAAAAGCCCTGACCGACGGTGCAGATGATCCCCCCGACCACGAACGCCCAGATTGCGTTCACCAGGACATTGGGTTTGGGATTGATCTGGTCGGTAAAGTCCCGGTACTGCTTGCGCTGGATCCCGGCCGGCTTGGTGAAGTCAACGTCCAAAACCCTGACACCCCGCCTGTTTAAAGCTTGCCGGTCCTTACCGGGACTATTCCACGTAGGCGACCTTCAGGTCGGCCTTGTATTCGACCACCCGGCCGTCCTGCACGTCTGCGGTCATGTTCACCACCTCGACCCCGGTGATGTTGCCGATCCTTTGGGCGGCTTCCCCTACCGCGCTGAGTACCGCGTCATCCCAGCTCTTCTTGGACTGGGCCACCAACTCCGCCACTTTCACCTGCATGCTCTTTGTTCCTCCTCGTCCGATAGATGCGGTGAGCCCTAAAACCAGGTTTATTATGCCGGTGCCCCGCCGAGATTATTCCCGCGGCTCAAAGCTCGGCTCCGGCCATGTTTTTCAGTTTCTTCAGGGCTTCCCTTTCCAAGCGGGACACCTGCACCTGGGAAAGCCCCAGGCTGCGCGCCACTTCCGCCTGGGTTTTGTCCTCGAAAAAGCGCCAGACCACGATCCGCCGGTCCCGCTCCGGCAGGCCGTCCAGGAGTTCATGCAGCGCGATTCGCTCCACCCAGGCGCCCTCGTTTTCCTCCTTGTTCTGGACCTGGTCCATAACGTGGATCGGATCTCCCTCGTCCTGGTGCAGAACTTCGTACAACGAGGTTGGGGACTGGGCCGCCTCCAGCGCGCCCACCAGTTCCTCGCGGGGGAGGCCCAGTTCCTCGGCCAGCTCGCCGATAGTGGGGTCGCGGTCCAGCCGCGCCTGAAGCTGTTCGCGCGCCGACTGTGCTTTCCAGGCCAGCTCCTTCAAAGAACGGCTGACGCGCAGCGGGGTGTCGTCCCGCAAAAAACGCCGGATCTCCCCGATGATCATGGGCACGGCATAGGTGGAGAACTTCACTTTGAAGCGCAGGTCGAACTTGTCAATCGCCTTCATGAGACCGATGTAGCCGATCTGGAACAGGTCGTCCGGATCGCAGCCCCGCCCCTCGAAGCGCCTGATAACGTTGCAGACCAGCTTCAGGTTGGCGTTGACCAGTGTTTCCCGAGCCAACACGTCGCCTTGCTGGGACAGCCGCAACAGGCGGCGGGTCTCCCGGTCCTTAAGCAGGGGGTGGTTGGGGATACGGAGGTCAATTCGCGTGCGCATGGCCACCGGGCAATCCGGCCCGCTTGGTCATCAGCACCTTGGTGCCGCGGCCGGGCACCGTCTGCACGTCAAGAGTATCCATAAGCGACCGGATGAAGGAAAAACCCAGGCCAAGGCGCTCCACCCCGCTCGTATAGCCGGGGCGCAGGGCTTCTGCCAGGTTCCCGATCCCTTTGCCGCCGTCTTCAACGACGATCTCCAGCTCATCCCCCCGGACCACGGCGGTCACTCTGACCAACTGGTCCGGCGCCCCTTGATAACCATGGATGATGGCGTTGGAAACCGCTTCGGACACCGCACCCTTGATGTCATCCAGTTCACTGACTGTATAGTTGAGCTGTGCGGCAAAGGCCGCCACCGTCACCCGGGCCAGCCCCACGTTCACCGGAAGGCTGTAGAACTCGAAACGCAAGAAATTGTGATAATCCAAGCCGACCGTCCTCCTCTACCCCATCTCGGCCAGGGCTTCCTCCTCGGTGGCATACTCCCGCCCGATCCGCAAAAGGCCGGACAACTCCAGCACCCGCCGGACTCCCGGAGGTGTGGAAACAAAAACCATTTCCCCGCTGCCGCCGGAAATCCTCTTATACCGGCCGAGAATCACCCCAAAACACGAACTGTCCACGAATGAGACCGCCTCAAGGTTAAAAACCAGGTTGGCCGTGACCCTTTCGTCTAGCGCCCGGTCCAACCTGGTCCGGAGTTCGTCGGCGACCTGGAGGTCCAGTTCACCCGAGAGGCGGGCGATCAGGGTATTCCCGCGGTGGTCAACGGTAAGCAAAACGGACTCCTCCCCGCCCACGTGCTGCTGGACCCCTTCGCCGGGCTGATGCGGATTTCCTGCTAAAAGTTTCCAGCTTGGGCGGAAAATCTCCCGGGCCGAACTCAGCCGCAAATCCTCCCGGTCATCCGCAAGAACTGCTGCACGAATGAAGCCTCGGGCACGTCCTTCGCCGGCACTACGCCCACCCGCAGCACTTCCTTGCCGTTTTGCAACACCACGTAGGCGCCCAGAGCTTCGCCCTGTCGCAAGGGGGCCGTCAGGCGCGCGGGCAGCTCCCCGCGAAAGTCAACGCCTCCTTTTTCTCCCCGGGGCACCACCGTGCAAACTTCGTGCGGCACGATCAGGTCAACGGCGGTGTGAACCCCTTTGTCCACGGGCAGCGCCTGGATCAATTCGCCTTCCCTGGCCAGGACCACCGCCTCAAACCTGGCGAAGCCCCAGTTGTAAAGCTTGACGGACTCTCGAAAATGGCCTTTTGTTTCCGGCACCGCCAGCACCACGGCAATCAAACGGAGGTTGTCCTTTTTGACGCTGGACGCCATGCAGTACTTGGCTTCGTTGGTCCAACCGGTCTTGCCGGCATCGGCCCCCGGATACCACCACAGGAGCTTGTTGGTATTCCAAAGCTTGAATTCTCCCCCACGCAGGTCGTATTCCTTGATGGCCGATACTTCACGGAACACCGGGTGTTTCATTGCCTCCCAGAGGATCACCGCCTGGTCGTGGGCGGAAGAGTAATGCCCCTCGGCCGGCAAGCCCGTCGGATTGACGTAATGCGTGTGTTTTGCCCCCAGTTCCGCCGCCCGTTCGTTCATCATCTGCACAAACGCCTCTTCGCTCCCGGCGATGTGCTCCGCGATGGCGACACTGGCGTCGTTGGCCGAACCGGTGGCCACGCTGATGAGCAGTTCACGGAAACTCATTTCCTCCTGCGGCGCCAGGTAGATCTGAGCACCGCCCATTCCCGCCGCATGTTCGCTGGTGACAATGATGTCGTCGAGTTTAGCCTTGCCGCTGTCCAGAGCCTCGACGGCCAGCAGCATGGTCATGATTTTGGTCACGCTGGCGATGGGCAGTTCCTTGTTAGGTTCTTTTTCATGCAGTATCCGGCCGGACACCGGCTCCAACAGCACCGCCGATTCGGCCTCCGTTTCCGGACCTTGCCCGGAGGCCTTTACCGCCGCGGCGGCAGAACCGGCAAGCACGAGCAACACGGTCAGGGAGACTAAAACACTCAGCACAAAGCGTTGACGCATGGTACGCCCTCCCTTGTTCTTGTTGCCTCTTAGTATGTTTAGTTACCGGCATCGTATACCGGACCGAAAACCAGCCTGGAAGCACCTGAAAACCGCCCGCGCCGGCGGCGGTTTGCTTGACATTTTCATCCCTGCTGCTTATAATCAGGATTGCGCGGGGGAGTAGTTCAATAGGCAGAACAGCGGTCTCCAAAACCGAAGGTTGTGGGTTCGATTCCTGCCTCCCCCGCCATTACTTTTGAAGATTTCAACCCTAGGGGTTTTTCATTATGAGAGCCGTAAACAGATGGCCAGCCCCGGGACTTGCTAGAGTACGTCACCGACAAAGAGGAAGGCGTTGCCGATGTCCAATGATAACGAATTAGCTGCCATGCTGCGGGGCATAATCAAAGAGGAAATGCAGTCCGTCCGGCAGGAGGTCCGGTCCATCGTACAGGAAGAATTAAAGCCTGTCCGCCAGGAGCTCCGGTCCATCGTGCAGGAAGAATTAAAGCCTGTCCGCCAGGAACTACAGGAGTTAAGAGCAGGCCAGCAGGAGTTAAGAGCAGGCCAGCAGGAGTTAAGAGCAGGCCAGCAGGAGTTAAAAACAGGCCTGCAGGAGTTAAGGACAGACGTTAATAAAATCCAGAAGGATGTCACTACCATCAAGAAAGAACTAAGTGCAGTTTGGGACGACATTAAACGCCTGGACAATCGCCTTTCCACTCAGGAGGAAAGGGCCATCCGTTAAAGCACCCGGCCAAAACGCCGGGTTGTTCGTTTTTTGATGGGCCGTGTTTGCCCACCCGCTCGGCCGTATGCCCATGTTTCCTTGGTTCTGGCATGCTCTCCAAAAGGCGGGTGTCCACGATCTCTTGGAAGAAACCCATAACCGGTCATTTGTCGGGCATTTAACCTGCGTCCTCAAGGAGTTGGGAGTTGGTCTCCAATTAATTAATCATCGCCTGCATCTGAGATCCTGTTCCACGGACAGCTAGGGTCCTGGCAGGGCTCATCGGGGTCGTAATCGCCATGCTCAAATTCAAAGTGAAAGCAAATCCAGTGCATTTTCTCAAAGAGTAAGTAGTCTTTTTCGTAGACACAAACCGGACGATTACACCTTACACAGATAAGATAGTCCGCTTTCTGCTTCTCCATTTCGATAATCTCAATCCTTGCGGCACAGGTAAGCTTCATCTGCGAAGCTAAAGACCCGGACATACTGGTCCGTTTCATTGAAATACTGTGGCAGCATACCGAAACGGCCGAAGTGATTAAACAAGATATTGCGTATCTTGTCGGTTGCTCTCACGATTCCATCTTGAGGTACGTACTGCGGTTACTTACCCAGGCGTCGCCCAGGCTGGTGGTATCCACACGGTAGTGAGGATTCTTCTTCGCCGCCATTCAGTTTCCATTATGTGGGCAAGAACATAAAAAATCGTTGATGTCATTTATCTTTGACAATAGCTCGTTAAGGGCCTTTTGCCATTCCCAATCCTCGGTCCAGTAACAATGCCAGTTGAATCCGGCAAGTTCTGGACAGTAACAAACGAATACCGTAACATGTTTTGCAGATTTCAGGTACGGATCCCGGAGGGGGTTTGTCCCCACTTGTCGGCAAAGGGGTGGATTAGTTGTCCCATCCAGATGAGGAAACCCAGAAATGCCCGCGGTGCGGTTCGGAACATGTGGCCCGCACGGGCTACACGCTGGCGATTGCCCTTGTTATGCTGCTCTGGTTCGGAATCTACATTATGATCTTCGTCGACCCGCTGGCCGGAATGGCGATGATTGCGGTCGCGGTGGTGCTTATCCTGCGGGTGGCCGACCCCGGCAAAAAAAAGACCCGTTGCCGGCGCTGCGGTCACGCCTGGTTCAATGCCAAACCCCGAACCGGTGACAACGATAATCCCAGTCCCTGAAAACTGCCGTACTACGACCGCCAGAGGGCTTTTGCCGCCCTATCGGACTAGGATTCGGAGCTTGTTTGGCCCCCTACTTGTTTTCGGCGGCTTGCCTTTCCTGCTTGATCACCTTTTCCGCGAGGTGGGCGGGCATTTCCTCGTAGGAACCGAACTGCATGGTGAAAGACGCCCGGCCCTGGGTCATGGCCTTCAGGTCGACGGCGTAACGCGCCAGCTCGCCCAACGGCACGGTGGCCCGGATCCTGGTCCGCTTCCCTTCCGGCTCCATCCCCAGGATGCGGCCGCGCTTCCCGTTCAGGTCACTGATAATGTCCCCCATGAACCCCTCCGGCGCCGTCACCTCCACCTCCATGATCGGTTCCAGGAGCACCGGCTGGGCCTGCAGCACACCCTTCTTGAAAGCCATTGAAGCCGCGATCTTGAACGCCATTTCCGAGGAGTCCACCGGGTGGTAGGAGCCGTCACACAGCACCGCCTTGATCCCGGTGGTCGGGTAACCGGCCACCACGCCCTCCTGCATTGCTTCCCGGATGCCTTTTTCCACCGCCGGGAAGAACCCGTTGGGCACCGAACCGCCGAACACCTCTTCGTCGAAAACAAAGTCGGTGCCGTCGGTCAGGGGTTCCAGGCGGACCCAAACGTGCCCGTACTGCCCGCGGCCGCCCGTCTGTTTCTTGTATTTCCCTTCGACCTTGGTTTCGTGGCGGATGGTCTCCCGGTAGGGGATCCGCAGCGGGTCGAGCACCACGTCCAGCCCGTACTTCCGTTTGAACCGGTCGACGATGATGTCCAGTTGGGCTTCGCCCATCCCGGTGATGACGGTCTGCTTCGTTTCAGCGTTTTTCTTGATCCGGACCGTCGGTTCCTCTTCAACGATCCGGGCCAGCGCCGTGGAGAGTTTGTCCTCGTCACCTTTGCTCTTCGGGCTGATGGCCAGGGACAGCATCGGGGAGGGGAAGTCGATCCCTTCCAGGACCAGCGGGTTATCCTTGGTGGTAAGGGTGTCGCCCGTACCCGTTTCCTGAAGCTTCACCAATACGCAGATATCGCCAGCCGGCACGGTCTCCGCGCCCTGCTGGTTTTTGCCCCGCACATACAACACCTGTCCGATCTTTTCGGTCTTCTCCTCGGCGGCGTTGAATACGCTACTGTCGCTCTTCAGTTCTCCCGAATACACCCGGACAAAGTTCATCCGCCCGACGTAGGGGTCGGTCAGCGTCTTGAAGACCAGTGCGGCCAGTTGCTTGCCGGTTTCCAACGCGGGAGGCGCGAAGTACCGGGCCGCCGCGGCTGTGATCAGGTCCACCCCGATGTTCCTGACCGCCGACCCGGTGAATACCGGCACCAGCTTGCCGGCTCTGAACGCCTCAGCCAATCCCAGATTCACTTCTTCGGGGGTGAGTGCTTCGCCCTCCAGGTACTTGGTGATATAGTCGTCGTTCGCCTCGGCGGCGGCCTCGATCAACTGCTCCCGGTACTCATCCACCACCGGTTCCAGGTTCTCGGGCACCGGCGTTTCCTCGGGCTTTCCGTTGGCGTATTTGAAGGCCTTGCCGTCCACGATGTCGACCACGCCCTCGAAGGTTTCGGCGCTGCCGATGGGGAGCTGGAACGGCACGAAACGGGCCTCGAATTTCTCTTTCAGTTCGTCCAAGACCTTAAAGAAGTTGGCGTTTTCCCGGTCCAGCTTGTTGATGAACACCATGCGGGGCAGCCCCCGTTCAGCGGCGATATCCCAGGTGATCTCGGTCATCACCTCAACGCCGTCCACGGCGCTGACCACGACCAGCGCCCCGTCGACCACCCGCAGCGCGGCCTTCACGTCACCGACAAAGTCCAAAAACCCGGGTGTATCCAGTACGTTGAGCTTAACCCCGCTGTACTCCACGGGGATGATGCTGGTGTGGACGGTCATCCCCCGCTTGATTTCCTCCGAGTGATAATCCCCTGCCGTGGTACCGTCCTCTACGCGCCCAATGCGAGTGGTGACGCCGGTATTAAAGAGCATTGCCTCCACCAGGGAAGTCTTTCCCGCTCCGCCGTGGGCAATCAGGCCCACGTTCCGAATCCTTCCGGCCTCGTAATTCTTCACGCAACAGCCCCCTCTTGTCAATATTATGATTTCCTGGAAGAAATGCTTCTATTCTCACTGTTCAAAGACCGCAAAACAGTGTTTAGTTCTACCGCCATCCGGTGAATTCCTTGTGGCGCGCCCAACTTTTCCAGGCTTCACATAGGCTCGGCCCACCCCACATAAACATTAACCGGCACAATCAAGGGGCGTAGAGCGATGTCCGAAAAGCAGTCGGTGGCCCAGGGGACGCTGGTCCTCACCGCTTCCAGCCTTTACAACCGCATACTCGGGTTCATCTACCAGATCTTGATGGTCCGCCTGCTGAAGGCTGAAGGCATCGGGCTTTTCAGCATGATCTATCCGGTATACGTCCTTTTTCTGGTGGTGGCCAGCGCGGGGATACCGGTGGCCATCGCCAAGCTGGTCGCCGAGGAATCCGGCCGCGGCAACCTCGCCCACGCCTACCGGATTCTCCAAATCTCCCTGGGCTACGTCTTCGGCTCCGCGCTGGTTCTGTCGGTCATGCTGTTCCTCTTCGGTACGCCGCTCTTGACGATGGTGTTCGACAATCCGGACGTCCACTTGGCTTTCAAGGTGCTCACCCCCGGGATACTAATCGTGGTGGTGTGTTCAGCCTTCCGGGGCTTTTTCCAGGGTTTGCAGCAAATGTCGCCCACGGCCCTCACCCAGGCGGTGGAGCAGTCGGTGCGCGTGGTCAGTGGCGTGGCCCTGGCCTACCTGCTTATGCCCCAGGGCATCGCCTGGGCCACGGCCGGCGCCTCCGCCGGGGTGGTCCTGGGGGAGTTGTCCGGCTTCTTGCTCATGCTCCTGATCTTCCTCACCCGCCGGCCGGCGGTGGCCGGCGGCACCCGGACGGCGGCGTCCTTTGAACCCCTGAGGGTCACCTCCCGCCGGATCTTGAGCGTTGCCGGACCGGTCACCGTTTCCCGGGTGTTCTCCACCGCCCTTTTGTCGATTGACGCGGTGATGATCCCCAAGCGCCTGGCCGCGGCCGGCCTCTCGACCGCCGAGGCCACCGCCGCCTACGGCAAGCTGGCCGGGATGGCCCAGACCCTCCTGTTCACACCCGGAATCCTCACAATCTCGCTGGCTACCGCCCTCCTGCCCGCTATCTCCAACGCCCACGCCCAGGGAGATTCGACCCTGCTGCTCAACCGGGTCGGCTCGGCCCTCCGCCTCACCCTGCTGATCGGCATCCCGAGCGCCGTGCTCTTTCTGACCTTGCCCCGGCACATCTGCGGCCTGCTGTTCGACTATCCCGAAGCGGGAGTGATCCTGCAGTTCCTGGCGGTCGGCGGACCGTTCCTGTACATCATCCAGGCCACCACCGGCATCCTGCAGGGGTTGGGCAAGGCAATGCAGCCGCTGGTCAATCTCTTGGTCGCCTCGGTGCTCAAAATCGCCGGAGTCTACTACCTGACGGCGATGCCGGGCCTGGCGGCAAACGGCGCCGCCCTGGCTCTGGCCGCCCATCTGGCGGTCATGGCGTTGTTGAACCTTCGCGACATCCACCGGCTTACCGGCTACCGTCCGGACTACCTGAACAGCTTAGGGAAAACTTCGCTCGGCGCTCTGGCGATGGTCGCGGTGATCCAATGGGTCAACCCGGCGCCGGATAGTGTCTCCGGCACTTTGCTGGCCATATCGGGCGGGCTGGCGGCGTACACGGCGGTGGTGATTCTAACCGGTGCGCTGGCGCGCGAGGAGCGCACCAGGCTCCGCTACCTCGCCCGCGACCTCCTGGAACGCAGGCCCGGCCGCTGGCACTAACTAACTGCCGTTCCAGTCAACCGGCCACTTTTTGAGGGCCTCCAGGGCTTCGTAGTCGGTGAGGTCGATCTTCACCGGGGTGATGGAAATGTACTGGTCCTTCACGGCCCCCATGTCGGTGTCGGGATCGTAACCGTCCGGACTGAACGGTTTCCCGGCCATCCAGTAGTAGTACCGTCCCCGCGGGTCAACCCGCCGGTCGACGGCGTCGGCGTAGCGCAGGTTCCCCAGGCGGGTCAGCTTGACACCGGCCGGCTTTCCGGCGGGCACGTTGATGTTCAACAGGGTGTTGGCGGCGAACATCTCCCGGTGCTGAAACAAAAACGGCAAAAGGCGGCGGGCGAAGGAGGCGGCTTCCTCAAAATCCGCTTCCCGGTGACTGGCCAGGGAAATGGCCAGGGACGGCACCCCGTTGATCAGTCCCTCCATGGCCGCCGAAACAGTGCCGGAATAAAGTACGTCCGTACCCAGGTTCGGGCCGAGGTTGATGCCGGAAATCACCAGGTCGGGGGTCTCAGGCAGGAGCGAGTCCATGGCCAGTTTGACGCAGTCGGCTGGTGTACCGTCGACAATCCAACCGCAGCAGTTGCCGTCGACATGACAGGCATCCCGTACCCGGATCGGCCGGTGCACGGTAATGGAGTGGCCGGTGGCGCTCCGCTCACGGTCCGGAGCGATGATGTACACGGTTTCGGCAAGGTCTGACAGTGCGTTGCGCAGCGCCTCCAGACCGGGCGCGAAGATTCCGTCGTCGTTGGTTAGCAGTATCCGCATACCCACTCTCCCGTCTAAGTCTTATAGATCGCAACGACCATCTTTCCGTCCTCGTCCTTCGAGAGGCCGAAAACCAGATCACGGTCCTTCAGTGATTTATTCAGAAAGTCCACCACGCGGTACATCTGGTCGTACGGCTCAAAAGCCCGGGCACTGATCAACTCCAGTTTTCCTGCGGACCCGCCTTCCTTCACGGCGCATTCTCCTCCGCTCTAGCGTCCTTTGATCAGGGTCAGCGCCTCCGTCCGCGTTTTGGCGTTGCGTTCAAAAATACCCCGCACCGCGGACGTCACCGTCTGGGCACCGGGTTTGTTCACCCCGCGCATGGTCATGCACATGTGTTCGGCCTCGATCACCACCAGGACCCCGTGGGGCTCAAGCCTTCTCATTATAGCATCGGCGACCTGCGCGGTCAAACGTTCCTGCAACTGCGGCCGGCGTGCGTAGCCGTCCACCACCCGGGCCAGTTTCGACAAACCCGTGATCAGACCCCGGCGGGGTATGTAAGCCACGTGGGCCTTGCCCACCACCGGCAGGAGGTGGTGCTCACAGACTGAGAACAGCGGGATGTCCTTTACCAGGACCAATTCCTCGTGGTTTTCGGTGAAGAAACGCTCCAGGACTTCCGCCGGGTCGGTGGAAAGCCCCGAAAACACCTCGGCGTACATTCGGGCCACCCGGCGCGGGGTGTCCCGGAGTCCCTCCCGCTTCGGGTCCTCCCCGACCGCTTCGATAATCATGGCCACGGCCTGTTCGATCTTCTCCAAATCCACCGGCGCGCCTCCTCAAAACGCTTAATTACTCAAAGAACTTCCAGCGTACGGTGCACCTGGGGAATGACCCGCACTTCCGGAAGCCGGTCCAAACACCGCTCCTGCATCTCCAGCAGGCGCTCCGGCGGGGCCGGGCGTACGCCGGCGAAAGGGGTCACCGGCTGCAGCACCAGCATGACCGGCCGGGCACCCGCCGACAACAGTCCGCAAACCGCGTCCAACTCGGCGGTGGTGGTCTCGGAGCCCACCACCGCCTTTACGAAAACGTGTGCGGGGCCGATCGCCTCCAGGAACCGCCGGTGTTCCGCCAACCGAAAGGGAAAGCCGGTCACGCTCGGCAGTTTGACGTCCATGGCCACGATGTCCACCAGCCGGGTCAGCCGTTCCATAGCTTCCGGCAAGGTGCCGTTCGTTTCCAGGTAACACCGGCCCCCAAGTTCGCAAAACCGTGCCAGGAAGGCCTCCAGAAAGCCGTCGTGCAGCAGCGGTTCCCCCCCGGTCAGTGCCAGGGCGTGGTAGCGGGGACCAGCCGCCCGGCTGGTCCAGCCGAGCAGCGTTTCCACCGTGACCGGGTTTTGATGCCAGGTGAAGACCCTCCGGCCCGGTGTGTTTTCCACCCGGCACCGGCGCCCGGCCGGAGCCGGGGAGTCGCAGTACGCGCATTCAAGGTTGCAGCCGGTAAAGCGCACAAACATGTGCCGGCAGCCCACGTAAGGGCCCTCACCCTGAACCGAGGTGAAAACCTCCGTTATGGGAGCCGCCATGCTCATGGAACGCCACGCACCTTGCACCGCGCCAAAATACAACTCCTCATCTCATCGGCGTAACCGTAACTGGCCCGCTGGGCCAGCGACCAGACCGCATCCCCGTCCAGTCCGAGTTCGCCCAACCCCACGGCGGGCACCGGCACCCCCGTGGTGTAGACGTTGAGCCCGGCGTGAATCATGGTGCTCACCGGCGTCAGGGTGGCGATGGAAACGGAGAGTTTCCGGTTTGCGGCATAGAGGTCGTCACCCAGCCGGCGCAACAACACACCGGTCATCTCGCCCACCAGGTCCTTGATGATCACCATCAGCAGCCGCTGGCGGCAGACCGTTTTCTCCAGGTCCAGGTCGAAATGCTCCACGATAAAGTGCAGCATGTCCGGACTGTAGATCGGTGCCCGGTCAAGACGGTCCCGGACGTCCACCAGGGCGTCGGGCTCAACCCGGCACGGGCCTCGGAAAGTGACAATGCTGTCTCCTTGCAGATTGAAGCCGCGCAGCGCCCAGAGTGACGACAACTGGCTGCCGTCGTACTCCAGTGCCTGCTTGTGTATCAAGAACTGCATTTACACCCTCACCTCGCTGGCGCTCCTCTTGGCCCGTTCCAGGCGCCGGCAGCTTTCGCACACGCCGCAGGCTTCCGCCCCGCCGCGGTAGCAGCTCCAGACATAAGACCAAGGCAACCCCAGGCGCTGTCCCAGAGCGACGATCTCCACCTTGTCGAGCTGCTGGGTGTAGCTGGTGACCCGGATTCCGGACAGCGTGGAGTAAGCCAGGGAGTGGTTGACGGCGTCCAGAAACTGCGGGGAATTGTCCGGAAAGTTCCGGGCCTCCTCACGATTGAACCCGGCGACAATCCGTTCACAGCCCAAAGCCTCAGCGTAGCACGCCGCCACGTTCACCAGCAGGCCGTTACGGTTGGGGACCCAAACCTGCCGGGCTGTTTCGGCGGACCGCACCGGGTCGTCCAGTTCCACCTCGTCGGGTTCCGGAAGTCCGGCTCGCCCCGTAAGCGCCGAGCAGTCGATGTCCCTAAGAAACGGAAGTTCAACCACCTGGTGCCGAATCCCGTAGTGCGCCGACAAGGCCGCGGCGGCGGCGATTTCCCGCCCGGCCGCCAGTTGGCCGTAATCGGCCGTCAGGCAGAGGGCAATTTCCAGGCTGCGCACGCCGAAGGCCAGACATACGGCCGAGTCCACGCCTCCGGACAGCAACACGATCCCCTTCATCCAGTTCACACCTCCCGGTAGGTGGCGGCCGCCTTGGCCGACTCCCAGACCGTGACCGCGGTCAGGACCCCGGCCGGCCCGATACCGGCCAGACGAGCCTTCAACTCGGTGAATATGTAACGGGCGATGTTCTCGGCCGTCGGGTTCTTCTCCGGCCGGTCGGGCCCGAATGCCGCCAGCTCATTAAGGTAGCAATGGTCCAGGGCTCCCACCACCTGCCGCAGTTCGTTCTTGAGCAGCGTGAAATCCACCAGCATCCCGGCGGCGTTCAGTTCCGGGCCGGACACCACGGCCTCCACTTCCCAGGTGTGGCCGTGCAGCCGCCGGCACCGGTCCGGATACTCGTGCAGGCGGTGGGCGGCGGCAAAGGACGCACGGACGCGCAGTTCAAACATCCACATTCCCCCCGTGAAGACTAGTATGGCAAGCGGCGCAAACCGTTATTTTAGGTTCGCCCCTCTTCACGGATACTCCTTCCAGAGAAAAAGCCGCCAATAAAGAAACGCCCCGGAGGGCGTCAGGTCAGGTACATCAGACACGGTTTTCCCGCAAGGGATTTGCTCATTGTCTCTAAGGAGGTTTTGCTAACCGGTAAGCCCGAGGGCCCGGTTGTAGTAATCGACCGCCTCGTCTTCGGCGCCCGCGGCGGCGAGCACGTCTCCCTTGAGGCCCCAGTAAAGACGATTCTCGGGAGCGCCCTGCAGCAGCGATTCGCAAATGACGGCGGCCTCTTCATGGCGGCCGAGCCGGACCAGGCACTGGGCCTTGTTTGCCAGAAAGGTCTCCCGCTCCTTTTCGTCCAAGGCGAGAGCGCGCTCGTAATGATTCAGCGCCTCCGCATACTGCTGCTGCCGCTCCAGGCAAAGCCCGTAATTGTTGTGCAAGGCCGCATCGTGCGGTGCGCTCTCGAGCGCCGTACGGTAGGAGGCGGCGGCGGCGTCAAACCAGCCCGCCTTCAGGTAGCAGGCCGCCAGGTTGTTCAAAACAACGGTATCTTGAGGGGTTATGGCTTGGGTCAACTCGAAGCAAAGAACGGCCTCGTCGTAGCGCTTCAGGTGGAACAACGTGTATCCCTTGTTAATCAACAGCTCCAAAGAAGAGTGGTTTTTGCGCTGTGCCCTCTCGTAGCAACTCAAGGCTTCCGCATAGCGTTTCAAGCGGTTTAAAACCAACCCGCAGTTCACCAGAATCTCGGGCGTCGCTCTTTGGGCCAGGGCCTGTTGAAACAAGGGCAACGCCTCCTGGTTCCGGCCCAGTTGGAGCAGGCAAAGACCCTTGTTGTTCAGCACCGTGGCGTCGATCCGGCCCCCGCTGAGCGCCCGGGAGTAAAAATCAACCGCCTTGTCGAAGTCACCGGTGTGAAAATACCAGTTCCCCAGCGCCCCGAGAGCCACCAAACGGTCCCCGATCACGGCCCCGTCGTCCTCCCGGCAGGCGCGTTCCGGCCACTGGATGAAGTTCTCGTCACTCAGCAGGTTGGCCCGCCGGCAGTGCCAAGCCGCCTTTTCCAACTGTCCGGACTTCAAGCAGTAAAGGGCGGCGTCCAGGTGCAATTCCCCTCGGTCCGGCTGGGCCTCCAGTGCCCGCTCAAGCAGGTGCGCCGCCGTCTGCTCCGCACCCAGGCGCCGCAGCGCCCGGCTGGACTGGTACCAAACGTTGACACGCCGGATGCCTTTCTTGGCCCGCGTCCACGGATTTCTTACCAATACCCAACGCATTCCGCAAAGCCCCTTCCCCCGTTTTGCACAATACTTTTCGCCACTCTTCTTTCCTTATCCTTCCATTAATGACATATTAATTACAACAAAGACCGGGGGGAAGCTTAATATTTCGACAACGGTCAGCCGGTCAGCCAATCCCGCATTATCCGCCTGCCGGCGCTTGTCCCCAAACGGTCGGCTCCGGCTTCCAGGAACGCCAGCGCCGTCTTCAGGTCCCGGATGCCCCCGGCGGCCTTGACGCCGAAATGAGGACCGACAGATTTTCTCAGGAAACCGATATCGTCCAGTCGGGCTCCGGTAGGCCCATAGCCGGTGCCGTTTTTGATGTAGTCCGCACCCGACCCCGTGGCCACCCAACAGGCCAGCAGCTTCTGGTCCTCGTTTAGAAATCCGGTTTCCGCGATGAGTTTGACTGCGATTTCCCGGTCCAAATCCCGCGCGCCCTCGATGACCTTATCGGCTTCGGACATCAGGTATTTGGAGTCACCCTCCTTCAAGGCGCCGATGTTCAGCACGAGGTCGATCTCCCGGGCACCGTCGGCGGCCGCCAGGCGGGCTTCGGTCACCTTGGTTTCAATGGCGTTTGCGCCCAGCGGGAACCCGATCACGGTGCACACCTTGATCCCGGACCCGTCCAACTCCCGGGCGGCCAGGGACACAAAGCAAGGATTCACGCACACCGCTCCGAAACCGAACTCGCGCGCTTCGCGGCACAAGCTGCGCACGTCGTCCTGAACGGCGTCGGCCCTCAGCATGGTGTGGTCGATGGCCCGGCAAAACTTTTCTCTGTCGATTTTAATCTCCTCCTGTCAGCGGCTTATCTTTCCTGGGCCAGCAGCACCAAGCGCTCAACGAGGTCGGCGAACGACATTCCCGCCGCCCGCGCGGCGTCGGGGAACAAACTGACGTCGGTCAGGCCCGGTATGGTGTTGACCTCTAGAATGTACGCCTCGTCGCCCGGCACGATCAGGTCCACCCGGGCAAATCCCCGGCAACCGAGGGCCAGGTAGGCTCTCAACGCCAAGTCCGACACCCGTTCCTGGACCTCCCGGGGCACGCGCGGCGGGATCAGGTGCTCGCTCAAGCCCGGGGTGTATTTGGACTCATAGTCGTATTTCCCCGTTGCCGAAACGATTTCAATCAGGGGCAGCACCCACGGCTCACGATTGCCGAGCACCGCCGCGGTCAGTTCCGGGCCGGCGATGAACTTCTCTACCAGAACACGCGGCCCCCCGTAGGCGGCGGCGCCCGCGATACGCAGGCCGACGTCCTCTTCCCGGTCGACGATGTACACCCCGAGCGAGGAGCCCTGTGCGGGCGGCTTGACCACCACGGGCAGGCCCAGTTCAGCGACCGCCGCCCGGACGCCTCCGGCGTCTCCCGCCTCCACTTCCCGGAATTCCGGCACCGGCAGCCCGGCGTGAGCCAGCATCTTCTTGGTCACGATTTTGTCCATCGCCAGGGCGCTGGCCAAAACCCCCGAACCGGTGTAGGGAATACCCAGTAATTCCAGGAGCCCCTGGACGACCCCGTCCTCACCCAGCGGGCCGTGCAGGGCGATAAAGGCCAGCTCAATCCCGGTCTCCCTTATCGTCCGGGCCACGTCCCGGTCCGCGTCGATCGGCACCACTTCGTATCCCCTGGATTCCAGGGCGGCGCAAACCGCCCGGCCGCTTCTCAGCGAGACCTCCCGCTCCGCCGACAGGCCGCCCATCAACACCCCAATCCTACGCACCAAGCAGGGATCACCTCGCAAGAACTTACTGCCGGCTATCTGGACTGAAAAAAGCTTCGCCAAGGGTTTATTCTGGTTCCGGCGCTGAATTCCTTTAGCGCCAACCACCGCCGATTCCGATCTCGCGCACGGTCTCCACCAGCCAGGGATTCATCTCCCCGCCCGCGATGCATTGCCATGCTATGAGGCTTAAGACACACTAATCTTTGTCCGGTTTTCAGCCGGCCGCCCCCCCAGTTTGGGAGGCGTGGGCGCAAAGGCCCGACAGCGGGCACTCCGGACAGCGCGGGGCGGTTTTAAGGCAGAGGTGGTGTCCGTGCGCCACGAGCAGCGCGTGGTACTCGTTGAAAAGCGCCGGGTCGCGCGGCAGATGGGCCTCGAACAAGCGCTGCAATTCATCATAGGGTTCGCGGCCGTGGGTCCGCCCCAGGCGCTGCAGAATCCGGTGCGTGTAGTGGTCGATCACGAACACCGGACGGCCCGCAGCGTAAAGCAGGATGGAGTCGGCGGTCTCCTTCCCGATGCCCCGCACCGCCAGTAGCCGCCGCCGCAAGGATCCGGGCTCCTGTTGGAGAAACCGCCCGGTGTCCCCGCCGGACTCCTCGTTGATCAGCAGGCAGACATCTTTCAACCGCTGTGCCTTCTGGTTGTAATAGCGGGTAGGCCGGATCAAAAGACCCAGCTCCGCATGCGGAAGGGCCAGAATCGCCCCTGCCGACAGGGCGTTACCAGCCCTCAGGTTGGCAATCGCCTTTTCTACGTTCTTCCAGGACACCTGCTGCGTCAGGATGGCGCCCACAATCACCTCAAAGGCCGAGTCCGCCGACCACCAGCGCCGCCGCCCGAAGTGCGCGTACAGCCGTTCGTAGACTTCCCGCAGAAACTCCCGCAAGTTCCCCCTCCGGTCCGGGTTCAGGTCTCCCCGCCACTATAACACAAAAAACAAGGGTGCGATGAACTTCAGGCTTTGGAGAACTAAATGCATAGTCTTTACTTGCCTTCGGTTATCGCACCCTTATAACCTGATTGTGCCCGTTACGGATTCCAAAAATACGTGCGCTGCTAGTTTATTTTATAGCCGCTCTGATAGCCCTGCGGGAGACAAATCAGCGAAACGGGATGGGGAATGGGCGTCCGGACCCCTGCGACCTGCAGTCCCATATCTTCCAGGGTCTTGATCAAGAGCATCTGGTCCCGGAGTCTTCGGGCCAGACAATCCAGCTCAAAAAAAATGAAATACGATACGCCGCCTTCCTCAATCCGGGCCAAGGCCGCCTGAAGGCCCGGACGATCCAAAGTCCAACCTGACAGGCCCTCATCGGTGAAGACCTCCACTTCCGTGCAGCCTACCCTCAGCGCGTAGTCTTTGCATTCAACGATCTGGGAGTCCAAAGAAAACTCCGTTGAGGGTTTGGTCCGACGGGCATACACAATGGCCGTCATGCCTCGCACTCCTTTTCAACTCGTTCCGGTTGTTCCCAAATTAACAGTCCTTTGGGGTAAATGCAATGCCAAATCTTTGGTTTTCCCGCTAACTTATTGCTGCAATACCGGCGACAGCCGCCGCCAAAGCCGGAGTTTTGCTAATAATATACGGAAGGAGCTTGGGCACCGGACCGGATTGGGCCCTGAATCTTTGCAGTTAACTTTTTCTATTCTGCATCCCGCGACGCTCCGGCCGCGGCCGGAGCGTCGCGGCTGGCGCGGCCGGAGCCCGCCTTGACAAACCGCCTCCCGGCATCTAAACTGTTACTAGCGCACAAAACGTCGGAGTGGCGGAATGGCAGACGCGCACGTTTGAGGGGCGTGTGGGGTACTCCCGTGGGGGTTCAAGTCCCCCCTCCGACACCACACCGAATGCCACACCTAAAACACTGGCTACTACATACCGAACCCGCTGACGGCGGGTTCTTCGTTGCTTTTGCGGTGCCGCTCTCATCGACGACACCAGGGCGCTTTCAGGCGATCTCCCTCCCGGATGAACGCTATGCCCGGATGCCTTTGCGCGGCTTACAGGGCTCGTCCCGCTACCCGCTGATTTTGCCCCGGTAGTCCGGGAGCAGTATCGGCGCGACCCGCCGGCCTAATCCCAGTTGCCTCAATTCCTCATTGAACCGCTTCGTATGTTCCAGGGTCAAACTCCCCAGCCTGACGGACTTCGCTTTCTCGGCGGCGTTTTTGCCCGCCCGCCGGCCGAAGACAATGATGTCCAGCAACGAGTTGCCCATCAGGCGGTTGCGGCCGTGCACCCCGCCGGACGCTTCCCCGGCGACATACAGGTTGGGCACCCCGGATTCCGCTTTGTCGTTTATCAGAATCCCGCCGTTCTGATAGTGCAGGGTCGGGTAAACGATAATCGGCAACTCAGCCATATTGATGCCGAACCGGATGTACTGCCTGAACATGGCCGGCAGCTCTTTTTCAATGGTCCCTTTGCCGTGGATGGTTTCAATCATGGGTGAATCAAGCCATACCCCGTAACCGCTGGGAACACCGATCCCCTTCCGGCGTTCCCGGCATTCCCTGATAATGGCCGAAGACACCGCGTCCCTGGTTTCCAGGGGGTAGATGAACTGTTCCCCGTCGATATTGACCAGTTGGGCCCCCAGGCCGCGCACCTTTTCCGTAACCAACTGGCCCACGATTTGTTCCGGAAAGGCCACTCCCGTGGGATGGAACTGCGTGGCGTCCAGGAACACCAGCCGGGCCCCGGCGCGGTAGGCGATCACCAGCCCGTCCGCCGTAGCCCCGTAGTGGTTGGTGGTGGGAGAGTCATTGATGTGCAGGCGCCCCGAACCGCCGGTGGCGATGACCGCGGTTTTGGCCCGGACGATCAGGTACTGCCCGGTTTCCAGGTTATAGAGCACGGCTCCGGCGCACTGACCAAGCTCATCGGTCAACAACTCCACCGCGGGCGAGAACTCCACGACCCTGATGCCCCGGTTGCGCGCCTCGTCCCTCAAAGTACGCATTATTTCCGCACCGGTGTAGTCGTGCGCAAAATGCATGCGTTTGCGCGACGTGCCGCCGCCGTGGTTGCTGTTCATTGTGCCGTCGGGGTCTTTGCTGAACATGCAGCCCAGGCTTTCCAGCCATTGAATGCACCGCGGCGCGTCGGCGACCAGGGCCCGCACCAGTTCGGGGATGTTGGTGAAACCGCCGCCCCCCATGGCGTCCAGATAGTGAATGGCCGGCGAGTCGTTTTCCTTGTCGGCGGCCTGAATTCCCCCCTCGGCCATCATGGTGTTGGCGTCGCCGTGGCGCAATTTGGTGGCCAAGAGCACGCCGGCGCCCTCTTCGGCCGCCAGCAGGGCCGCGGCAGTGCCGGCGCCGCCGCCGCCGATGACCAGTACATCGACGTCATAGTCGACCTTGTCCAGCGGCAGGCCGTCGACATCCGCCAGCGAGCGGCTTTCCAGAAGATCGGCGTGCGCGTGGGGCATGCTGTCCCCGGCATTGGGTCCGACCATCACCGGCCGCATGGAGCCTTCCATGTAGTCCGGGTGGTAAGACCGCAGGATATTCGTTTTCTCTTCGGCCGTCAACCGGGGGAACGTCTCCTTCAGGCGCCTCTCCCTGGACTGCTCCACGGTTTTGACCAAACCGAGCATTTCGGGCGTGTACATGCGCGCAAACCTTCCTTTATTCGATATCCCGGGCGTAGTACCGCTTTTGCAGCTCTTCCCGGCCCATGCGCATCAGCCTCTCCAACTCATCATCGAACTTCCCGGCTTCAATGTCTTGCACCCGCTGCGCCAGGTGCCGGGCCGGGGGAGCGATATGGCGGCCGAAAAGCCGGCGCGCCAAAATCCCGACGTTGTACTGTACGATTTCGGCCGGGCACCGCGAAGCGCACAGGCCGCACATAATGCAGTCGAAAGACTGGTGCGCCGTCTTTTCGAGGTCCCCGCACTGGGCGGCGGCGATATAGTCCATTACCGGCAGGCCCTGGGGGCAGATCCGGGTGCACTGGTTGCAGCCCAGACAGCGCGTCATCTCCGGGTAGTGTTGCCGCAAAGTGCCCAGGGTGGGCGCCAGCGCCTGCAGATCGTAGGCCGCCCTGTTGGCGGGATAAAACGGTATCTGGGCGAGGTGCATCCCTGCCTCCACCATGGTGGCACAGGCTAGTCCCACTTTCAGGCGGAAATTGCCGGGTGTCCGGTAGACGGTGCCGCAAGCGCCGCAAAACCCGCCCCGGCAGCCGCAACCCCGGATAAACCGGTAACCGGCAAACTCCATGGCTTTCATAATGGTGACACCATCGGGCACTTCGTACTGTTTCCCCATGATGTAGATGCTGACCATCGTCGACTCCCCGGTCATGTTCCGGCCTCCTGTTCTATCTACGTGCTCCCTGCAGCAGCGCCTCGGGGTCGGCATACCGGCCGGCCAACCCCAGTTTGTTTATGGGTATCTCCAGCGCGATCCCTAAAAGCTGCGCAAAATAAAGGACCGGGATTCTGGAGTGGTTGTCGGCTTCACTGTGGGCTTCGAGGTTATATTGGCACAGCGGGCAACTGGTGATGATCACCTGGGCGCCACCCGCCGCAGCGGCCTGGAAAATGTCTTTCACCCGGCCGGCGACCAACCCCTGTTCGTTCAGCACCTGGTATGAACCGCAGCATTTTGTTTTCCAGGAAAAGTCAGCCGGTTCGCCACCCAGCGCGGCCACGAACTTCTCCATTACGGCGGGATCCTCCGGGTCGCCGAAATCCATCTCCGCTGCGGGCCGCGAGAGCATACAGCCGTAGTAACACGCCACGCGCGTGCCTTTCAGCCCCGCGCCGACCCGGTTGCGCAACGCCCCGAACCCAACCTCGTCGCGCAGCAGCTCCAGGGGGTGCAGCACACGGAGTTGACCGTCATAGTCCTCCTCCAGATAATCATTGAGCTTGGTCCTGGCTTCATCGCTGTTCCTGACCGCGTGATTGACCCGCTTCAGCACGTGGTAGCAAAACGAACACACCGTCACCAGCCGGCCGTCTCCTTGCTTGGCGGCGTTGGCCAGAATGCGAGCGGAGGCCACCATGCCGATGTAGTTGTTCCGGGCCAGCGGGAATACCGTCCCGCAGCAGGTCCACTCCGGCAACCCGGACAACTCAAGCCCCAGGACCGCCAGCGCCGCCCGGGTGGAATCGTCCAGCGCCTTGGCTTTCACGTGCAAGGTACAGCCCGGAAAATACGGAATACTCATTGCCGCCCCCTTAGGCACTCAGTTTGCGAAATGCGCTGGTCAAGGCCATTTGGGGAACATCGGCGAGGATTTCCGCCCCCAGGTCTGCCGGCGCCAGAACACTGACACCCCGGCGCTGATTGAGCGCTCGCAAGGCCTCCATCACCCGGGCGACGTCGATGCCCCGGGGGCACCTGGCCGTGCAAGTCAAACAGGTGGTGCAGATCCACATCGACCGCTCGTCCAACAACTTCCCGCTGCCGAATTGGAGCAGGCGCATTACCTGCCTGGGCAGCATGTCCATCGTCCCTTTTCCGGTGCAGCCGGCGCTGCACAGCCCGCACTGCATGCAAAGGAACGGATTTTGCCCGCTGATCTCCCTGACTTTCAAGGTCACTTCAATCCCGGTCCCGGTCATTTCAAGGCCACCTCTCGTCTAGCAGTCCCGGGTCTAAAAAGCCCCGCAACCAGCGTCAAGCCTGTCCGCATAAAACCCCGCCTCCATCGTTGACCGCGTATTGCCGGCGTCCCTCGCGGTACAGGTCACCGCCGTAGATGTCGTTGATCACGACGGCCGGAAAGTCCGCGACGACCAGCTCGTGCATGGCCTCCGGCCCCAGTTCCGGATAGGCGGCCACCCGCGCCGCCCGCACGCATTTGGAAAGCAGGGCGCCGGCGCCGCCCACCGCTCCGAAGTAGACCGCACGGTACTCCTTCAAGGCGGTGATCACCTCCGGCGAACGAAAGCCTTTGCCGATCATGCCTTTCAGGCCCCGGGCCAGCAGGGCGGGCGTGTAGGAATCCACGCGCCCGGAAGTGGTGGGACCGCAGGCGCCGATCACCCGGCCCGGAGGGGCCGGCGACGGTCCGACGTAGTACACCACCTGGCCGTACAAATCCACGGGCAACGGGGCACCCTGCGCAATGAGCGCCACCAGGTTTTTATGGGCCGCGTCCCGCGCCGTCAACAGCGTGCCGTTTAAGAGCACCCGGTCACCGGCCCGCAACTCGGCCACCAGTTCATCGGTCAAGGGGAGAATGATGCGTCTGGGAGCGGACACTTAAAAAGCCTCCTCACCGGGACGGCCGTCCCGCAAACCGGCACTAGAGCACGGCCGTCTTGTGCCGTACTGCGTGACAGTTCAGGTTCACCGCCACCGGCAGCATGGCGATGTGGGTGGGGTAGGTCAGAATATGGACGGCCAGGACCGTGACGCGGCCCCCCAGTCCCACCGGGCCGATGCCCAGCCCGTTCAGCGAAACGCGCAGGCTCTCCTCCAGCCCGGCCAGCTCGCCAACGAGGTTTTTCGTCCCCACCGGGCGCAGGAGCGCCTCCTTGGCCAGCAAAGCCGCCTTCTCCAGGGTTCCCCCGAGACCCACCCCCACCACCAGCGGGGGGCAGGGATTGGGCCCGGCCGACGACACCGTCTCCAGGATGAACCGCTTCACCCCGTCCAGCCCTTCGGCCGGTTTGAGCATTTTCAGGGCGCTCATGTTTTCACTGCCGGCGCCCTTGGGCATCACCGAGATCTTCAGGCAATCACCGGGAACCACCCGCCAGTGGATGACCGGCGGGGTGTTGTCGCCCGTGTTGACCCGGTCGAGCGGGCCGGCCACCACCGATTTGCGCAGGTAACCCTGCTCATAGCCCTTCCTCACGCCTTGGACCACGGCCGCCTCCAGGCTGCCGCCCGCAATCCGCACGTCCTGGCCGACCTCCACAAAGACCACGGCGATCCCGGTGTCCTGGCAGATGGGGATCTCCTCGCGGGCCGCAATCCGGGCATTTTCGAGGAGCTGTCCCAAGACGTCCCTTCCGGTGGGCGAGACTTCTTCCTGGCGGGCCATTTCCAGGGCGGCGACCACGTCCGGTTCGAGCACGCAGTTTGCTTCCCGGCAGAGGCGGGAGGTCACTTCAACGACCGTTTTGCAGTCCAGGGTGCGCACTAGTACTTCCTTCTTTACGCGGGTATTTATAACGCAGATTTATTATTACCCGGGGGACCAGCCTGCGGCCGGCCCCCGGCTTGGCCAATCCTTTTTACCCCGCCGCCGCCGGTGCGCCCGGCGCCTGGTCCCTCCGCCGCCAGAACCCCTGGTAGAAGAAGAGGCCGGCCAGCACGGCAAAGCCCGCGCCGCTCAGGTACGGGTTCGGCATCACCAGGCTGACCGCCGTCGCGAACATCACCGCCGCCAGCGGCACGCTCAGGCGGCCGAAGTAGAAGCGCTGCACCGCACAGGCGAGGGCGATGACGCCGAACAGGGCGGTGACCGAGTGCAGGACCACCTTGGGTATATGGTCGAGGGTCAGGATCTCCGGGGCGTAGAAGAACATGAACGGCACAATGTACGCGGCAATGCCCAGCCGGAACGAGGTCAGCGAGGTGCGCATCGGGTCCGAACCGCTGATGCCGGACGCGGCGTAGGCCGCCAGCGCCACCGGCGGCGTGATCGCCGAGACACAGGCGAAATAGAAGATAAAGAAGTGCGCCACCAGGGGCGTGATGCCGATCTGAATCAGTCCGGGGGCCACCACCGAAGCGGCCACCGCGTAGGCGGCCGTAGTCGGCAGGCCCATCCCCAGGACAATGGCGATTCCCATCGCAAAGACCAGCGCCAGGAACTGGTTCGTGTCGGCGATTCCCAGGATGACCGACGCGAACTTCATGCCGACCCCGGTGAGGGCGATCACCCCCATAATGATGCCCGCCCCCGCGCACACCGCCATCAACTGCACGGCGTTCTTGGCGCCGGTCTCCAGCGCCTTTAAGACCTTGGACGGTCCCATGGCCGTAGACCGGCTGAGCCAACTCACCGCAAAGCTGCTGACGATGGCCCAGAAACCGGCCATCACCACCGACCAGCCCATCAAGAGCATCACAAACAGGACCAGCACCGGCAGGAACAGGTAACCCTGCTTCATCACCGAGCGGAACGATGGCAGCATGTGCCTGGGAAAGCCGACCAGCTTGCGCTTCACCGCCTCCAGGTCGACCATGAAGTACACCGAGATGAAGTAGAGCACCGCCGGTATAATCCCGGCGATTATGAGCTGCTGGAGGGGTATGCCCGTTATTTCCGCCATGATGAAGATCCCGGCGCCCATCACCGGGGGCATGATCTGCCCCCCGGTGGAGGCCACCGCCTCGGTGGCGGCGGCGAACTTGGGCGAATACCCAACCTTGCGCATGAGCGGGATGGTGAAACTGCCGGTGGCCACGGCGTTGCCCGCCGAGGTGCCGTTCATGGTGCCCATCAGGGCGCTGGCGATAACGGCCACCTTGGCCGGCCCGCCGCGCGCGCGCCCGCTGACTGAAAAAGCCCACTTCACGAAGTACCGGCCCACCCCGGACACCTGGAGAAAGGCGCCGAAAATAATAAACAAGATGATGTACTTCGAGGAGATGGCCAGGGGAACGCTGAACACGCCGTCGAGGCCGTAGATATAGGTGAAAAAACGCTCCATGGAATACCCGCGGTGGGTGAGCATACCGGGCAGGTACGGTCCCAGGAAGCCGTAAGCGATGAACACGCTGCACAGGATGGGCAGCGCCCAGCCGCTGGCCCGCCGCACCAGCTCCAGAACCAGGATCACGCCGGCCAGGGCGATGTAAAAGTCCGTCTGGGTGGGAACCACCCCGGCGCGCCAGAGCAGGGCCTCAAAATTGTGGACGATGTACCAGCCGCATACCAAAAGCGCCGCCACGCATACCCAGTCGGACCAGTGCACCCGGTCCCTGTTCCGGCCCCAGCCCGGAATGAGAATGAAACCCAGGACCCCGAGCAATACCAGGTGGTAGTTCCGGAACAGCCACGGGTCTATCGGGTGGAACACCAGGACGATGAGGTGAAATGCGGCGGTGAAGATGGCCCAGACCGCTACGAACCTGGCGAGCCACCCGCCCAACTGGCGGTGTCCGGACGAGTCGACGGCGTCCATCTTATCGAAGTCGATTTGGTCCGTGATCTGGGCCGAACCGGGCTGCCGCTCCGGATCAGCCGTTTCGTGCTCTTTACCCTGGGTCATGTGTGGCTCCTTTCCCTGATTGGGATTTCAGTTAAGGGGCTCTTGCCCGCCTCGCGGCGGGCAAGAGCCCTCCGCCCTGCTCCGTGTCCCGGTAGTAACTTCCGGAAGAGTGTTCACCCGCCAACGGATCGCCAAAGGACCCGCCCCGGGTGTCTTTACTTCTGGTATTCCGGCGGGTAGACCTCCGCCGGAAGGGTGAGGCCGATCTCCTCGAAGTACTTGATCGCCCCCGGATGCATCGGCATCCAGGTGTTCTTCGCCACGTTTTCCGCCAGCGTTTCCTTGGCGGCCGCGTGCGCCGTGACCATCATATCCTGGTTCTCGAAAACGCCCTTGACGATCTCGTAGACCAGGTCATCAGGCAGGTCCTTGTGGCCGACCGCCACGTTCCACATTTCGATGGTCTCCACGTCTTCGGTCAGAAAGTCGTAGGCGCCCGCCGGGATCACCGACGGACTCCAGAAGGGCCACTGGGCACAGATCTTATCCCGGGCCTCGCCGTCAACGCCGAAGAACACCAATTCCTTCTGCGCCGCCGCCTCCATCACGCTGGAAACGGGAATGCCGGCCGCGAAGCTGTTGGCGTCCAGTTGCCCGTCCTGGTGCTGGGCCACCAGGTCGCTGATGCCGGCGTGCCGCACGGTGGCGTTGATGCCCAGGGCTTCCAGGATGCGCGGATGATAAGTGCCGGCGGTGCCGCCGGCCGGGCCTACGCCGACCGTCTTGCCGGCCAGATCGTTGATGGAGTTGATGCCGGCGCCCTTGAAGGCCCACCACTGGGAGTAAGTGGTGTACATCGGGAAGAGGGCCCGCACATTGGTCATCTTGATGCCTTGCGTCCAGTCGCCTTCGCCGTTCCAGCCTTCAAAGGCCGGGCCCATGGTCACCATGCCGAGTTCCAGGTCGCCGTTATGCACCAGATGCATGTTGTCGTTCGGGCCGCCGGTCGCTTCCACGGCGGTCGGAATCCCCGTGACTTTCTCAATGACTTGGCTCCAGCCGCCAGCGTAGAGGTAGTAGGTGCCGCCGATCGACGCGGCGCCGATCGTCATTGACGCCGGCCGGAGTTTCTCCTCGGCTTGGGGTGCGGGCGCCGGCGTGGTTTGTCCGCCGCCGCAGCCGGCCGCCACAACCAGCCCCAGGATGAACACCAGGGTCACAACCCAAGCTAGAGCTTTCCTCTTTTTCAACAACGCGAAATCCCCTCTTTCTCCTTGTTTTCTTGGTGGCCACAAAACTCCAGACCGCCCCCTGCTGTCAATTCCTTGGGCAAACATGCGCCACGCCACGGAAGAATCTCTGTGCTGTCACCCCCAATCCCAAAAGGCAAAATCCTGGGGCAGGGAAAGCCAAAGAACCGACCGGGGACAGCTCTCAACGTTATCGCATTAATCTCCGGCAAACTTTAATGACGCGTCGTCACAATTTTTTTAGACCGCCCCAATCAATCTGTGTAATTATTTAGACACGATACCTTCTTCATCCTGCCGTGGAGAACGTGGAATATTCCCCCGATCTCCAGAGCAGCCCCCACCAAATCGCCACCGCCCGAGACCGAAAAAGAAATCATTCAGGAGGGTTCACAGGGGATGGGCGAGGACCCGGAGGAATACTGGCGGGCCACTCTCACTAACGATCATTGCCTGGTTCGGCAAGCGGAGAAGTCGCTGAGGGTGACCCCCTCGGATGCCAGCCAATCGCGGGTTTCCGGGGCGCACAGCACAGCCAGTTCCTTTTGCCGTTCACCAACGTAGGAGCTCCTGGTCTGCAGGGCAGCGTCGGCAAAACCGGGATGGGTCATTAGTTCCACCAGTCGGTGACCGTTTTCCCGGGCCTGCAGAATCATTTGGCAGAGGTTTTCGCGGGAGGCCGCCCGGCCGATCCACTCACCGCAGAAATGGTCCGGGGTGGCTAGGCCCCGCTCCCGGATCCGGTCCCGCATGACCGGGTCCAGGTGGCGCACCGGGAGGTCGTAGCGACCGGCGACGGTGATCAGCGCCTCCAGCACCACCGGGTGGCGCTGAATATGGTGGTGGGTGTCCAGGTGGGTGACCGTCACCCCTCCGGACAGTGCCTTTTCGATTTGTGCTTCAAACTCCCTTTCAATCTCCAGCGGGTTGATCTCCAGCTCGGCATACCGGCTCGGGCGGCGAAAAAACCCGTGCTCGTCAACCAGGGAGGGAATCCGGGCCGGAGGCAGAAGCGGCCGTCCCGCCGAGATGCACAGGTGCACTCCCGTCCGGGGGATCAGGCCGCTCCGCAGGTACCGGATCGCGGCCTCGGTGCCGTCCTGGTTGACCATCAGGCTGGTACTGCTCACGATCCCGCGCCGCATGCAAAGCAGTATCGCCTGGTTCACACCGGCCGTGACCCCCAAATCGTCAGCGTTGATAATCAGGTCCATGGCCTCACGCTCCTAACCCGGTCTAGCCCGATTATATCATCAACCGCAAAAGTCTACCCGCACTCACAGAGGCACCCGGGGGGAAACCCCGGGTGCCGCCCTAGACCCATGTGATCAATTGAGGCTCCGTCCTTCCATCTCTCGACGGACACATCCCATACTTATACTTGGTTTGCCGGCCTCAGATCAAAGCCCCCCCTGCTGACCTCCGTGAACAAGTACATGTTTTAGCAAACTGACCGGCCGGTTGACGAGTCCCGAATTAACGGATAGAATGCTTAGGATAGTCGGCGTGTGTCCAATCGGCGATTGCCGGTCAGCCACCTTCAGTTGGCCGGATCTTGAGGGAGCATCCCCGCTTTCACTGGTTTCTCGCGTTTTTCTTGAGGTTCCCTCCTGTGCTGTTCTTCACATCGGGGAAGGGAGGGTGTTTCGCAGTGTGGGTCACGGTGATTTTCGGCCTGTTGGGCGGCATGGGGCTTTTGCTTTACGGCATGTTTGCGCTGCGAGAGGGTCTCCAGAAGATCGCCGGCCACAGGTTGCGCAACATCTTGAGTTCCCTGACCCAAAACCGTTTCGTCGGTCTCTCGGTCGGGGCGGCCGTGACCATCCTCTTTCAGAGCAGCACCGCCACCACCGTTCTCCTGGTAGGTCTGGCCAGCGCCGGGGTGATATCGCTCAAACAGGCCCTCCCGGTAATCCTGGGCGCCGACATCGGTACGACGGTGACCGCCCAGTTGATCGCCCTGAAGGTGACCGATATCTCCCTCCCGATAGTAGGCCTTGGGGCCACCATTATCTTCTTCACCAAGCGCGACCGTTACCGGAGAATCGGTCAGGTGCTCCTGGGCTTCGGCCTTCTTTTTCTCGGCTTGAAGATCATGGGCGACGCGATGTACCCCCTGCGCGACGAGCCGGTCTTCGTCAGCCTGCTGGCCACCATGAGCGCGTACCCCCTCCTGGCCGTGCTCGCCGCTGCACTCTTCACTTTCCTGATCCACAGCAGCGCCGCCGCAGTCGGGATTATCATGCTGATGGCCATGCAGGATTTAGTCACCTTAAACGCCGCCATCTATCTCCTGTTCGGGGCCAACGTCGGCACCTCTTTCACTGCGGTGCTTTCCAGCCTCGGATCGTCAAGGGAGGCCCAGCGGGTGGCCATCGCCCACCTCCTGTTCAAAGTGGTGGGTGTACTCCTGTTTCTGCCGTTCGTGAACCAGTTCGCCCACCTGATGGTGCTCATCACGGGTTCCATCGCCGGTCAGGTGGCCAACGTGCACACCTTCTTCAACCTGACGATCGCGTTCCTGTTCCTGCCCTTCACCGAGCAGTTCGCCGCCTTTTTGAACCGGATCCGCCCGGACGAGGAGACCTGCCCCCTGGACATGCGGCCCAAGTACCTGGACAAGGAACTCATCACCTCCAGCCCGTCCTTGGCCCTGGGGCTGGCCACCCGGGAGATCGTCCGGGTGTTCGACCTAGTGCACAACATGACCGTGAACGCCAACCAGGTGTTTGAGAAGAACGACCGGGGCCTCCTGGAAACCATCCTTTACACCGAGGAGAAGGTCGACAACCTGTCCCGGGCGACCAAGAGCTACCTGGCCAACGCGCTGCGCCAGCCCCTTTCCCGGCAGGAGTTCAGCCGGGCTATGGGTTTGATGCACATCATCACCGACCTTAAACACACCGGCGACATCATCGAGAAGAGCATCGCCCACCTGGCCGAGTGTAAGATACAAGGAGGCTGTGACTTTTCGGAGTCGGGTTGGGAAGAACTGACGATCATGCACCAGCGGGTATGCAACCTGATGGAGCAAACCGCGACCGCGCTGGTCACCGGCAATGCCCACCTGGCCCGGCTGGCGGTGCAGTTGCAGCCGAAGATCGTGTCCATGGAGCGGAGCCTGCGGCAGTTCCACATCCACCGTCTCCGCATCGGGGTGCAGAAATCCGAGGCCACCAGTTCCATACATCTGGACCTGATCAACGCCTACCTGCGCATCAGCGAGCACATACGGAATATCGCGCTGGCCATCGCGGAGGAAGTGCTGGGGGAAACGGCGGAGGAGGAGGGCTTGACGGCCGCCTCCGAGCAGGCCACCGATTCCTAGATCAGGCCGATCCGGCGCATGCCCCGGCACACGCGGTGCATCAGCCGGGCGTCCGTCCCGGCGTACGAGAACAGCATCTCCGAAACGGGCTCCAGCCCCTGGCGCCGCACCTTCGGGTCCGACAGGTACAGCGCCAAAAGGCCTTTCACCACCGTGCGGTGGAAAACGGGCCGCTCCAGTTTTGACACCCGCTCCATGCTCTCGGCCAGAAAGTGTTGCAGGCGCCGGCCGCACCGCTCGGGATCGCGGTAGTAAGAGCAAAAGTTCAGGTCCCCGCCCAGCCGGTCCTCCTCCTGGTCGATAAAGTAGTCCAGCAGGATATGCAGGCCGCAGACGTATGGAAAGTAGGCCTGCACCAGCGCGTCCACCTCCCGCCGCTCCAGTTCCGGCCGCATCGCGGCCGCCAGCAGGCCGAAAATGCCCAGCGTGGAGCCGGTGGCGGCCGCGAATTCCCACCAGTCGAGGCCCGGATGGCGGCCGCGGTGCCGGTTGAACCAGGAAGTCAGCAGGGGCTCCCGCGCCCAGAGTTCGGTGTGCTTGTATACCTGCAGGTCACAGTACAATCCGGCTAGCCGCAGCACGTCTTCCCGGACCAACCGGTAGGCGGGCAGGTTGGCCGTCACCCCGCGGCAGACCTCCACCAGGGAACGCAGGTAGCCGCCATCACCGGCGAAGGGATAGCGTTCGTAGAAGTCGGGGACGCTGCGCTGGTCGTCGATGGCACATAGAAAGGCTTCGTGGAGCATACGGAAGGCGTGCCGGTCCTGACAGCCGGCCCGGTCGCAGAGGTTGTCCAGATAGTCGCTGATGGATTGCAGGGCGACAATCAGCCGGACCAGGTCCCGCCGGTATCCGCCGGCCGCAAGGGCAAACACGCTGCCCCCCTGCGCGTGAAAACGCTTCAGGCGGATGCTGGAGGCAGCCTGCCGGGCCAGTTCCGTTTGCGGGCACCCCCTGATCCTGGCCTGCCACTGCGCCAGTTCACGGTCCACGTCGGGAAGCACCATCGTCACGAAACGGCTGATGATGGCCATTTGTGCCGGGAATCTCCTGACTGGCGACACACCCACTCCTCCCCGGCCGAAGCTTCACCACCCTAGTTTTCCGAGCCCAATCCGGAAATATGCCCGTCAAAACCTACAATTCAATGCGTGCCTAACGGACACCTGCCTGGGCTTGTTAAACACCCCGAACCCGAAGAGTTCACTCTTCGCGGGAGCCAGCGAAAACACCCGGATTCTGCCCCGCCACCGCCAGGAAATACTTGACCCGCCGCAGGTTTTCCGCGCTGATGAAGTGCTCGATCCCTTCCACCACCTTTTCACTGGCGTCCTGCAAACCAATCACCTCCAAGAGCCTGGTCAACAGGAGGTGCCTTTCCGGGAGAAAACGCCCCAACTCAAGCCCCTCGTCCGTAAGCACCACACCCCGGTATTTCTCGTACACCACCAGGTTTTTGCGGGCCAGCTTGCCCAACATCCGGGACACCGAAGGCGGCTTCACCCCGAGGTAGCCGGCGATGTCCGTCACGCAGGCGTACCCGCGGCGGGTCTGCAGCCGGTAGATGGTTTCCACGTAGTCCTCCATCGTATAGGTCAGCAAAGCCGTCCACCCCCCAAAAATAGAAGCCGGAAGCCAAAACAAACCAACCGAAAAACCGCAGGGCCGGCAGCAGTCCGGCCCGGAACAGCGCCTAGCCGAGGCCCAGGAAAATCCCCACGCGGTGGGCGGCAAAGGTGAGCAGTATCCCCCAGGACAACGGCAGCAGTATCGCCCAGGCGGTCCACCGGACGCTTTTGGTCTCCCGGTAAATCGTCACCCCCGTATAGACGCAGGGTAGGCAGAGCATGTAGAACAGCAGGAAATTGAAAGCGGTCAGGGTGGTCCAGTTGGCGGCCAACACCCCTTCCAGCAGGGCCGACCCCGACAGATTGGCGGCCAACCCGTTCGTGATGGCCAGCGTTCCGATCACAATTTCCTTGGCCGGGACCGCGAACAGGATGGCGGTCAAGATGCCTCCGTCCAGGCCCAGGAAGCGGCCGGCCGGTTCCAATACGGCGCCCGAGCGCCCGGCCAGGGTGTGCTCAAAACCTGCTCCGGCCGGGTAATTGCCCGCGAACCAGATCAGGACCGTAACCGGCGCGGCTATGGAAGCGGCCCGCACCAGCACGTGCAGCACCCGTTCACGAACGGTGCGCATTATGACCCGGCCGAACTGCGGCTTCCGGTACGGCGGAAGCTCCATCGCGAAGGTCGGAGAAGATCCTTTTAATACCGTGCGGCTCAGCAAAAACGTACTCGCCATTACCGTGCCCATGCTGATCACGAAGAGGGCGCCCACCACCAGGATGCCGGAGGCCCCGAAAAACAGCAAAGCCAGGGGTAGCATGACTCCAATGCGCCCGTTGCACGGGATCAGGCTGTTGGTGATTACGGCCATCAAGCGGTGATTCCCCTCCAGGATGCGGGTGGACATCACCCCCGGGATGTTGCAGCCGTAGCCCATCATGCAGGTCAGGCAGTGTTTGCCTTGTGAACCCACGGCCTGCATCGGCCGGTCCATGTTGAACGCAATGCGGGGAATGAACCCGCTGTCCTCGAGCAGGGCGAACAAAACGAAAAAAATGGCCATCGTGGGCAGCATCACCGCAACAACCGCGCCAACGCCGACAATCACCCCGTCCACGAGCGGCCCGGCGATCCAATAAGGAGCGTTTACCGTGATCATAAACGCAGCCGCCGCACCAGCCAACCACACGAAGAGCGCTTCCAGCGCCGCACTCAGCGGTTCGGCCCCAAACATGGTGGTACTGAGGATCACGCCCAGAGCCGCCAGCATCACCGGGAAGGAGAACCACCGGTGGGTCACGATCTCGTCGACCCGCTGCGTCAAATCCGGCCGTTGGCGTCCGTCTCTCCGGATGACCTCCCGGGCGGCCCGGTGGACAAACTCATACCGTTCCCGAGCCAGGTCGGTGCCCAGGTCCCCCTGATACGCGGCCCTGATCAAGTCCGTTTCGCGCCGCAATTCTTCCCGCCGCACCGGATCCAGCCCGTCAAGCGCATCGGCGTTCCCCTTCAGCAATCGTCCGGCCAGCCAGCGCCGCGGAGGACCGTCCCCCGCCTCACCGGGCAGGCCGCAGGCGGCGAGCGCCCTCTCGGTCCGCTGGAACGCTTCTTCAACCGCCGGTCCGTAGAAATCCCTTCTGGGCGGCGGGTGGCCGCCACGGGCCAGATCGACCACCCGGAGCAGCAGTTCCTCCAAGCCCCTGCGCCGGGCCGCGGCGATGGCCACGACCGGCACTCCCAGAAGCCGCGAAAGTCCGGCGGTGTCGATTGCCAGCCCGCCTTGTTCGGCGGCGTCGATCATGTTGAC
The DNA here is from genome assembly GCA_002294005.1 of Firmicutes bacterium UBA911. Lineage (GTDB taxonomy): Bacteria > Bacillota > Desulfotomaculia > Desulfotomaculales > Desulforudaceae > Desulforudis. Next base: position 45,092 of record DBEH01000020.1, read on the forward strand.
GGCTACCAGCACCCGGTCGTGAATCTCCAGGCACTGCAGCACGAGGTACAGCGTCCGTTCCAGGTTGGTGGCGTCCACCACGGCGATCACCGCGTCGGCTTCACCGCTCAACAGGCACTCCCGGGCGATGACTTCATCCGGCGAGGTCGACAGGAGGCTGTAGGTGCCCGGCAAATCGACCAGCCGGAGACACTCGTTCCGGTGTCTCCGGTAGCCCTCGGCCCGGGCCACCGTTTTGCCGGGCCAATTGCCCACGTACTGCCGCAAGCCGGTTAGTTCGTTGAACAGCGTGCTTTTGCCGACATTGGGGTTTCCGGCCAGGGCAATGGTCAGCGAACAGTGCCGCCGTCCGGCGTCGGGCGCTCCCTCCCGGGCTTGAGAACCGCGCACAGTCATTTCACCTCTTCCACCAGGATCTGGTCGGCTTCCGAACTCCTCAGGGCGATGCAAAAACCCCGTACCCTGTACGCCACCGGACCGGACATGGGTGCCCGCCGCAGGACTTCGACCGGGGTGTCCGGAACCAGTCCCAGATCCAGCAGCCGCTGACACCAGGGCCCACCCAAAACCTGTTTGATTATCCCTTTGCGCCTGACACCCAGCCGGCTGAGCGTGATCTGCCGCGCGTCACTCACTTTTTGACTGCCGCCTCCTCCGGTTTGCCGCTTAGCCCAGGGTAAACATCTTACCCCGAACCAAACGCATCCTAATAGCCATGTTATGTTTTTGGGCCCAAAAGGTGGCTTGTCAGCGCCGGGACGGCGCAAATGTTGCTGAGTGCGCGGATGATGGGGGTCTGAGGCGGACTGGGGGAGAGTGCGCGTTTTCCGCTCCCTCTCCCCCAGCGCCTAGTCCCAAAGTTTCTCGATCCTGATGCCGTTGAAGTAGTACTGGACGATGTCTCTGGCCGGTGTGCCCCGGTTGGCCATCTCAAACGCCCCCCACTGGCTCATGCCGACCCCGTGCCCGTAGCCGGAACCCCGGAAGGTGACCTGGTCGCCCGCCATCTGAATCGACTCGAGACGCATGGACTTGAGTTCGGTGCTCCCGATGGCGATCCGGAAATCGGCTCCCGGCACCTTCGCGCGGCCGACCCGGAGGCGGGTTGCCCGGTTTGAGGGCCCCCGGCTGACCACCTCAACCCGGTCTACCGTCCCCGGTTCCTGCCCGAGGGTGCGGACCGCCTGAGCCACCTGCGCTTTGGAGAACGTTGCCGTCCAGTTGGCGTCGCCGGGCGGCGCCTGGTCGGAATCAGGCGAGTCTGTGGACTGGATATAGGGCGGCTCGCGCCCCTTCCAGTTCAAACCCTCCCGGGCCGTGGCCGTCTCCCCGCCCGCGTGGGCGTGAAACCAGGCGTTGATGAGCCGGTTGCGGTGCACGGCCACCTCGCCCCGGGTTTCCGCCACCGCCCGGCGGATCCGGTCGTTGACTTCGGCGGCGTTCCAGGCCTGGGCTTCCTCGATGTCGGTGGAGATGTGCGCGCCCTCATACCTTGAGTCCTTTTCGGCGATGAACTTCAGCGCGAAGGTCCGGGCCAGGATGGCCTGCGCGGCCAGGGCTTCTTCCGGCCAGTCGTTGCGCATCTCTCCGGCCAGCACTCCGGCGACGTAGTCCTCAAAGTCCATGTCCCGGAGTTGCTTGGCTTCGACATCGTAAACCCGGAGCACCGGCACCTGGCGCTCCCCCCGGGCGATCTCGGGCGGGATTCGCGGCGTCCGCATCTGGGTCCAGGCGAAAATCGCGCCTCCGACCACCAGCACCAGGATCACCGCCCCGATCGGCCAAAGCTTCTTGTACTTGTCCACCATCGGCATCTTTCCACCCCCCTTTAACCCTTATTGTTTGGAAAAAGAGAGGGTCGTAATTAGGCAAATAATGGCGGGTGGACGAAAAAGCAAAGAACCGGCTACCCCGGTTCTTTGCTAAAATTCCCCTAGGCTTTTGAGAAAGCGCCCCGGCCCCGTTC
>DBEH01000020.1:47400-74363 GCA_002294005.1 Firmicutes bacterium UBA911
CCCGTTCGGGAAAGCGCCCCGCACCAACCACCAACCACTATTTTGGAAGCTAGCACTTGGCGAACCCGCAGTGCGGGCACACGTAGCAGCCCTCGGCCCGGTTCATCCGGAGCCCGCAGACCTCGCAGCGGTCCGGTTGGTCTTCCGGGACCGGATTGCCGGCTGGCCGTGCGGCGGGAGTCTCGCCCCCGTTGCAGCGGCGGGCCAATTCCGCCTGGATCTCGACCAGTTTATGGGCGATGGCCGAGGCGCAGGACTTGCCCGGAGAGAGCTGCCGGCCCCGGCCGCGGGCCAGTTGATATGACGGGCAGGCGTGCGTGCTCTGGAGCTGCCCGATGATCTCCTCCAACCCTATTCCGGCCCTGATCGCCAGGCTGATCAGGCGCGAAGTGGCTTCAGTGTAGATCAGGCAGCCCCCGTCCGAACCGGTGGTGATAAACGTCTCCAGGATCTCGCCGGTCGCGGGGTGGTAGTTCACGGTCAGGTAGATCTTGCCGCACCCGGAGTCCAGCCGGTGCGTGACCCCCTGGGCGTTCTCCGGCCGGGGCATAATCTCGCCCCGGCCCAACTCGCCCGGCGCGGGCTCCTGCTTCTTCCGCCCCACCGTCACCACACCCTGCTTGCAGCCGTCCCGGAACACGGTGATGCCCTTGAGCCCCAGTTCATAGGCTTGCCGGTAGCAGGTTTCGATGTCGTAAATGGTGGCCGAATTCGGCAAGTTGATTGTTTTCGAAACTGCATTGCACACGTATTTCTGCACTTCGGCCTGCATCAGGATGTGGTCGCGCGGGCTGATTTCCTGCGCCCCCTTGAAGATCCGGGCGAGAATGGCGGGCACCCCCTCCACCCCCTGGCAGCCGCCGCGGCGGGCCACCTCGGACATCACCTCGTGGGCCACCCCGTGCTTTTCACAGGCCTCCAGGAACAAAGGCGAGAACACCTCGAACGAACCGGCTACATCGGTGTCCTTCGTGTAGGCCACCGCAAAAATGGGCTCGATGCCGTAGCCCTCGCAACCGGCGATCGTGGTCACGCTCCCGGTGGGCGCGACGGTAATGCAGGCTGCGTTGCGCCGCTTCTCGCGGGGGTGGAACACGCTGTGCTCCCACTCCGGGAAACAGCCCCGCTCGTCAGCCAGGTCGCGGGAGTAGGCGAGCGCCGCGTCCTGCACCGCCTTGAACACGGTGCTCGCAAAGAGGCGGCCGTCTTCCGAGTCGTAGGCCAGGCCCGTCTTGATCAGGAGGTCGTGCAGGCCGGTGTACCCCAGGCCCACCTTGCGGGTGGCCCGGGTGGCTTCGGCGATGAACTCCAGCGGGTACTCGGCCGTGTCGATGAGGTTGTCCAGGAAACGGACCCCCAGCCGCACCGTGTCGCGCAACAGCTCCCAGTCCACCACGTGCCCGTCCCGTCCCGGCTTCAGCATCCGGGCGAAATTCACGCTGCCCAGCAGGCAAGATTCGCCGGGAAAAAGTGGTTGCTCTCCGCACGGGTTGGTGGCGTTGATTTCCTTTGCCGGGACCGGGTTGTCCCGCTGCAGGCGGTCCAGGTAGATAATCCCGGGGTCCCCGCAGGCGTGCGCAGACTCGGTGATCAGGTCCCAGAGTTCCCGGGCCCGCACCGTCTGGCGCACCTCGCCGTTGAACACCAGCGGCCACTCCTCGTCCCGCTCCAGGGCCTCCATGAACGCGCCGGTCACTCCCACCGAGAGGTTGAAGTGGGTGATGTCCCCACCGCGCTTGCTGTTGATAAAGTGCACGATCTCGGGGTGGTCGATGTTCAAAATGCCCATGGAGGCGCCCCGGCGGACGCCGCCCTGCATGACCATGCCGGAGGAGGCGTCGTAGAGGCGGATCAATTCCACCACGCCCGAAGCCTGTCCCTTGGTGGACCGCACCATCGCCCCCCGCGGGCGGATGGCGCTGAAATTGTAGCCCACCCCGCCGCCGGACTTAAATACCATCGCCGTGTCCTTGAGGGTCTGGTACATGGACTCCAGGGAATCGTCGACGGCCAGCACGAAGCAGGCCCCCGGCTGCCAGGGGCGGTCGGTTTTCCCGATGTTTGCCCAGATGGGCGTCGAGGGGACAAAAAGCAGGCCGCCGATGGAAGCGGCGAACTTTCCTTCCCAGGCGGCCCGCTCTTCCGGTTTCTCGGCCAGGGCGCCTACCCGCGCCAGACGGTAAACCGCTTGTTCAAAGGTCTCGGTCACCCGGCCCTGTCCGTCCTTGGCCGCGTAGCGGGCTGCAAATACTTTCTGGCCACTGTCACTGAGTTGGGCGATTTCCACCATACCAGCGCACGCCTCCTGTTTCTCTAATGGCCGGGTCTAATTCTCACCCCTTAATTATTCTCTTACGAACCCGCCGTTGTCAATTCTTTGCAGGACGCCCGCGAGGCGGTGTTTGAATTTGGTCATCAAAATTTGGCGAAATACAAAACCAAAGACGGTGGTCTCATTTCCGATTCAGTGTTACAATTTCTTTAACAGTGTCGGATCCCCATCGATAGCGAAATATGTTTATGAGGGGGTAGCGGGCGAATGACCTTGCGAATCGGTATCAGTGGGTTTGGGCGCATCGGGCGTTGTATCTTCCGGATCGCCCACCGGCGCCCCGGCGTCCAGGTGGTGGCCGTTAACGACTTGGGGGATATCAAGACCCTGGCCCACCTGCTCAAATTCGACTCGGCGCACGGCAACCTGAAAGCGCAGCTCCGGGTCGACGGCGACCGGATCTGGGTGGACGACGAGGAAACGGTGGTTTTCAGCAAGTCCGCGCCCGAGGAGCTGCCCTGGGGAGAGTGCGGCGTAGACGTGGTAATCGAGTCCACCGGAAGGTTCCGCAGTGTCCAGGAGGCCGGGCGGCACCTGGTCGGCGGGGCGTCCCGGGTCGTGGTCACCGCCCCGCTCAAAGGTCCGGGACGGACCATCGTGATGGGGGTGAACGAGCAGGATTACGATCCGGCCACGGATACGGTGGTGTCCGGCGCTTCCTGCACCACCAATTGCCTGGCCCCGATCGCCAAGGTCCTGGGGTCGCACTTCAGGGTCCGTTCGTCTATGGTTTCAACCGTCCACGCCTACACCAACGACCAGCGGCTGTTGGACTCGGCGCACTCGGACCTGCGGCGGGCCCGGGCGGCCGCCCTTTCCATCGTGCCCACCACCACCGGCGCCGCCAAGGCCGTCGGCCTGGTCCTCCCCGAGTATAAGGGGCATTTCGAGGGACTGTCGTTCCGGGTGCCCGTTCCGGTGGTCTCGGTGCTGGACGCCGTTTTCCAGGTGGAGACCCCGGTCACCGCCGAAGAGGTCAACGCCGTCCTGCGCGATGCCGCTAAGACGCCGCCCCTGCAGGGGATCCTGGATTTCATCGAGGACCCGGTGGTTTCCTGCGACATCATCAGAAATACCCACTCCTCCGTTGTGGACGGGCTGTTGACGGCCACCGTCGATCAGTTGGTCAAAGTGGTGTCCTGGTATGACAACGAATGGGGTTACGCTTGCCGGACGTTGGACCTGGCGGCCCACATCACGAGGTAGCCGTAATGAGAGCCGGGGACGGGCATCGGGCACCGTCCCCGTTTCAGTTAGAAACGCTCCAGTCACGCTCGTGGTCAAGCCGCTCCAGAAAGTCCTCGAAATCCTCGGTATCCAGGCGACGGCCTCCGTCTTTGCCTTCCATCATCTGAGACAACACGTCGAACAAGACATCGCTGTCCGCATCCCCGGCGTCGGCAACGAACTCCGTATTCCGGTGCTTGTTGGCCGCCCAACCCGAAATCTCGTCGTAAGACAGGTGCCCGTTCAGGTAGAGCTTGATCATTCCCCGTACCAGGTCACTGCCGATCAAAATGCTCCTCTCCTCTTCTGTCTGTTTACCGAATATTATGCATCGAACCGGCGGTCAAAACTCCGGCCATTGTTTGCCATCAGATAAGCCGGAGCCAAAGACTCCGGCCGGTACCAAAACCTGCCGTTCCAATACTCCCTCTAGGCTAGAACCAAAAACGGCCCGACAACGTCTTGAACTGTAAAGGCACTCTTGAGAAGGAACGCCAGCGCCCGAAAGCCTCGACCAGCGCGCAATTGTCGCCGCCGCCGCGTCAAAAACAGGATTTTGCGCGTCCCACCACGAAACAATCTCGGGTGAATAGGCAAGTGGCGTTTGAACTGCTGAAACGAAGACTGGTGGCGCGCGACATCCAGACCCTCGAGGAACTGTTCAACCGGTTCCGCGAGACGGTTTACAAGTCGGCTTACTTTGTCACGCACGATCATATGCTGGCAGAGGACGTGGTCCAAAATACTTTTCTGAAAGCTTATGATAAGATTGAGCAGTTGAAGGACCCTTCCCGGGTCGAATCGTGGCTGATCCGAATCGTCGTAAACCAGGCCCGCGACGAGTTAAGACGCCGGCGCCGGCAGGCGTGGTCTCCTGAGGAGGACGTCCATCTGCCCGCCTCCCGGGAGGAGTTGCCGGAATTCCAAGTGGTGGCCCGGGAGGAACACGCGGTAATCAGCGCCGCGATCGACGGCTTGGCCGCCGAATACCAAGACGTGATCCTGCTCAAGTACCAGTTAGAAATGACCACCAAGAGGATTGCCGAAACCCTGAATATTCCGGAGGGCACGGTCAAGACCCGGCTCCGGAAAGCCCGCGCGGTGCTGGAGAGCGTGCTCCGGGAGTCCGGATTCGCCGAACCGGAACCGGAAGGAGGTGAGCCAGGTGTCCGGTAAATGGAGTGAAGACGGTTGGGACGAATTGATGCGCAATGCGGTCCAACACCGTATGGCCTCGGCCCCCAAGTCCCGGCCTGACGAGCAGTGGCAGCGCCTTCGCCGGCATCTGGACGCTCAGCCCCGCCGTTCAGGCTGGGTGAACCTGGGTCCCTGGTCCTTCTCCAGGCTGGGCTTGGCCGCCTATTGCCTGATGCTGGCCATCCTGGTGGCACCCCTGGCCTTTTCCGAGCAACTGACGGGTATTGCCGGCCGGTTGTTTACCCCGGCTGCCCTGACGCAAAAAGCCCCTCCGGCCGAAATGGCCGAGGTGGTGGCGAAAGGCACTGCCGAGGAAAGGGAACGTTCGGTTTCGACCGCGCCGGACGGAAATGGGGGGGCTGAACTCTTCAGCACCGGCGGCGGCCAAATGGCCGGTCCCGCGCCCGGAATGCCAACGCCGGAAGCGGGCCCGATGAAGGTGGCTCTTCCGGAGACGCCCGCGGGAGGCGAGCCGGTCGAAACCCAGGACGCGCCGCCCGATAGGGACATCCGGACCTTCGCTGGGGAGCCTGCCGTCCGGCACGGCCTCACCATCGACGAGGTAAAAGCGGCGGCGCCCTACCCGGTGAGGTTCCCCCGGCTGCTGCCGGAACATTTCCGGCTGGCCGATATCACCTATGAGGCGCACAGCGTGGAGACCGGCAAGGTGATCCTGTACTACGAGCACCCGGAAGGCAAGTATCTGCGCATCGAGCAGCAGCAAAACGGCCACGCCCTTGATGAACCGCCCGTACTGGACGGCGTTTCCGAGCGGGTGACCGTAAACGGGTTCCCCGGCAGAATCGTCGTCCGTGGGGAAGAATGGTCCGGCATCCAGTGGATTGAGGGCGAAGTTGCATTTCGGATGTGGGGGCAGCTTTCGGCGCTGCAGATGAGGGAGATCGCCGAAACGCTCTAAGGAAGCGTGAAAGAGCCAAAAGGCAGAACACAAGGCAGGAGGCTGCGAAAAACAAGCATGGCGCGAAAGGCGAAGCCGGACGTTGAGAAGTGAGATGCGGGAAGTGCGAGGCGAGAATTCCGGTAGAATTCGTTTTGCGAATTCTATCAGGCATCAAGCTTCTAACCTCTCACTTCACACCTCTTCTTTGCCAGGCGCGGTTTTGCAGCAGCCTCCCTAGGAACTGAGCAGTTCCTCGCACTCTTGAATGATCCCCTTCAGTTCCCGGGCCAGCCGCTTGTCGGGGCACTGTTTGAGCGTGAGATTGTAGGCCAGGCGCAACTGGAACATGAGCCTGGCCCTTTGCATGGGGCTGATCTCCTGCTCTTCCAGGCGCAGTGTCGCCACGAGGTTTCTGGAGTTGTATACCAGTACTTTGAATTCCTCAGCGCTGCTAAGCATTTGTCTACCTCGACCACTGTTTTGTTACTGCAGGCCGGACTCGGCCACGGCGGGGTTTAACTTAACAGACAACCTTAGCGCCCCTGGAGTTCCACAAAAACGCTGCCACTTGTTGGCTGAAAGACCTTGGCTCGCTACGTCCGGGCCTTTCCGGCACGCAGCATTCTGGTCAGGGCGGCTTCCAGGCGCCGGTCGTCGGCGGGCGTGCGGCGGCGCGGCCCCTTGGTGCGCCCGCCTCCCCGCCGGAAGCGGGATTTCAACGCCCGCTCCTCCAGCAGAAAGGCCATCGCCTCGGGGCGGTACACCCGCCCGTCCGGAGACACGGCCTCCGCCTTGCGGCCCAAAACCAACGCCGCGAGGCCCCAGTCCTGGGTCACCACCACGTCGCCCGCCCGCGTCGCGTTCACCACCGCAATGTCGGCCTCCTCAGGCGCGTCCCCCACCACGATGTGCCGGTCCGACTCGATCCGGTGGTTGAAGCCGGCCACGGTCCAGACCGGCACGCCGAAAGCGCGGCCCAGCCGCCGGCACACCTCCAGCGCCCCGCGCGGGCAGGCGTCCGCGTCAATAATCAGTTTCACAGGCCTCAGGCTCCCCCGAAATCCACCAAAATGCACGGACACCCCGCTATACGGCGCCAGCGCCGCAATCTCCTCCCGGAAAACGTGCTTGGAGGCGGCAATGCAATCCCTCGTTCCGGATACGGCGCCGGCGCCGCAATCTCCTCCCGGGAACAAGGGGTGTTTTTGTCGGGTTCTGGGGGTGACCGCTCCCATGTTGTTGGAAAAACCGGTCTTTGGGGGGACCGGTCTTTCCGCGTTACCTTTTGCGCTTGAAGGTTTCACATTTGGTCTCGTCCGAGGACTTCGCGTTGCTTGCGTGGTTGCGGTCCACCTGGATCATCGGGGCGTCGCACTTCACGTTCTGGTTGTATTCGCACTCGGTGACCGTGCATTTGATTTCGTCAGGCACTGAAATGTCACCCCCTTTACTTGAACTCCGGTTTAGTGTTCTTCGGAAGGGAACCGATTATGCATATTATTGGATAATCAGGGTGGAACCGGTCATTAACAAAAAAAGGTGGCGTTCTTTGACCCGCTGTCCCAGAATCGTCTCCACGGCCCGGGCATACAGCGCCATCTGCCCGCGGTAGCGTTCCACGAGCACGGCCTCGCCGCCCGGCTCCACCCGGCCGGTCTTGTAGTCCACCAGCACCAGGCCGCCCGGTTCGGCGAACAGGCAGTCGATGATCCCCTGGACCATCACCCGCTCCTCCGGCCAGCCCTCCAGCTCTGGATAGACCTCTTTCGCCGGCACGGCCAGGCAGAACAGCCACTCCCGACGCACCCACAGCGCCCCGGCGAGCCGTCGCCCCAGCCCGCCCGCGAACAGCCCGGCGAGCTTCTCGGCCTCGACCGCCCGGGCCTCGGCCTCCGTCAGCAGTTCCCGCGCCGCCAGCCGGGCCGCCTGCGCGCGGATGCCGTCCGCGCTCAAGTCCCCGCCCAGGTCCAGGTGCTGCAGCACTAGGTGCATCGCTCGCCCGAACGCCGCCGGCGAGAGCCCCTGCGCCGCCTCCAGAAATGCGGGGCGGGCGGGCGGCGCACGGTGCGGGAAGGCGGCCGGCGCTGCCTCCTCCCCGGCCTCGGCCGCCGCGAACCGGCGCTTGACCTCGGTGGCCGCCACCTTGGCGCCGTACAGCGCCAGGGTCGGCGCGGGGTAGCTCCAGGAAAGCGCCGCCCGCACCGCCTCGTCCAGGCCGCCGCCCGCGGCGGGCACCGGTACCGGCTCGATCCGGCGCACGCTTTCCAGCACCGCCGCCGTCCCGGGGTCCGCCCCGGCCGCCGCCCGGCCCGGCCCGGCCCACTGACCCGACCCACTGACGTGGGTGCCCCGCGCGGGTATCCCTGGGTGCCCCGCGTGGGTGCCCCGCACGGGTGCCCCAAGGCTCTCCGGCCCGTGCAGGTGCACCTCCCACCGGGACTGGTCCCCCGGCACCTCCACCACCGGCCGGCAGCCGGACGCCAGGCGGCGCAGCGGTTCACCGTCCGGATGCACCGTCAGGACCGGCATCACCCAGTCCAGCCAACTGGCGGCCTCGGCCAGCACCGGCGCGGGCAGGACCGCCCCGCCGCCCCCGGCCGCGCGGCTCCAGCGGCGCACCGCCTGCTCCAGCCGGGCCGCCGAGCCAGTCAGGATCAGCCGCTCCCGGGCCCTGGTCATCGCCACGTACAGGATGCGCATCTCCTCGGCCAGCTGTTCCCGGCGCAAACACGCGCGCACCACGCGCCACGCCGCAGTCGGACGACTGACCCGGGCCGCCGGGTCGACGAAGTACGGCCCCAGCCCGAGGTCCTTGTGCGGCAGCATCTCCCCGTTCAAGTCGGGCATGTAGAACCGCCGGCCCAGTCCGGACAGGATCACCACCGGAAACTCCAGCCCCTTGGCCTGGTGGATGCTCATAATCCGGACCACGTTCTCGCTCTCGGCTAGAGCCGGTGCCGGTCCCAGGTCCCGGTCCCCTTCCCGGAGCAGTTCGATGAAGCGCAGGAAGCGGAACAGCCCCCGGAAGGAGGTCGCTTCGTACTGGCGGGCCCGGTCGTACAGCGCCCGCAGGTTGGCCTGACGCCCGGCCCCGCCCGGCAGCCCCCCGGCATAGTCGTAGTAGCCCGTGGTGCGGTACACATCCCAGATCAGGTCGGCCGGCGACCCGCGCCGCGCCTGGGAGCGCCATTTGTCCAGACGCGCCAGAAAGGCGGTCAGAACCTCGCCCAGGGGGCCGGGCGCGCCGGCCGCCGCCATCACCGCCTGCAGGAAATCGCCCTGTTGGTCCGCGAGGCGGATGCGGGCCAACTCCGCCGCCCCGAGCCCCACCAGTGGCGAGCGCAGCACCGCGGCCAGCGGGATGTCCTGGTGCGGGTTGTCGATCACTTTCAAGAGAGAGAGCACGGTCTCCACTTCCACGGCCTCGAAGTAGCCCGTGCCGACCTTCGCGTAGGCCGGGATGTTCAAGCGCCGGAACTCCTCGAGGTAGATGCCGGCTTTGCCGGTCACGGCGCGCATCAGCACCACGATGTCCCGGTACGGCACCCCGTGCTCATCCCCGCCGCCGCCCGCCCCCAGGCGCCGGATGATCCCGGCCGTCAGCCGCGCTTCGCGCTGCACGGTGCCCAGGTCCTCGTCGTCCGCATACTCTTCCGGAGCGCCGCCTTCGCAACCCCCGGCAGCGTCCTCCGCCTCCGCCTCACTCTCCGCCCCCGCCGCGCCGGCGGCCTCCCGACCCACTAACGCGGGTGCCCCGCCTAACGCGGGTGCCCCGACCAGGTGCACCTCCACCGGCGGGCCGGCCCACTCACGCGGGTGACCCGGATCGATCTGGGCCGACCCACTAGCGTGGGTTCCCCGGCTAGCGTGGGTGCCCCGGTCGCCCGGGACCAACTCGGCCGCCGCGTCGTAGGCCAACTCCCCGACCGCCGGGGTCATGATCCGCCGGAACACCGCGTTCACGGCATGCAGGATCGGCGCGCGGCTCCGGAAGTTGGCGCTTAAGTCGACCCGCCGGTTGCCCGACCCGACCCGGCCCACTGACCCGTTGACGCGGGTACCCCTGGGTGCCCCGCCTGGTTGCCCCGACTGTGGGTGCCCCGCGTGGGTGCCCCGGCCCTCGGCCGTCTCAAACGTCCGGTACTTCTCCAGAAAGAGCGCCGGTTCGGCCAGCCGGAACCGGTAGATGCTCTGCTTCACGTCCCCGACCATGAAGAGGTTCGGCGCCGCGTCGTCCTGTCGCGACACCAGGCGCAGGATCAATTCCTGGACGGCGTTGATGTCCTGGTACTCGTCCACCAGCACCTCGACGTAGTACTCCCGGAGCCCCGCCGCCACCGGGGACGGCATGGGCGCCTCCGGGGTCGAGCCGGGGCCGAGCAGGATCTGCTGGGCGTAATGCTCCAGGTCGGCAAAGTCCACGAGGTTGCGCGCCAGCTTGGCGGTGCGGTACGCCTCCCCGAAATCGGCCGTGAGCTGCGCCAGCCGGCACATCGCCGGGCCGAGCGCCGCCATCTCCTCTAGGAGTTCCCCAGGTTCGCGCTCGAAGAACGCCTCTTTGAGGCCGTCGACGCGCCCCTTGGCTTTCTTGCGGCCGCCGGTGCAAAGCTCCTTCAACACTTCGTCCACGGGGCCGCGGGCTGCGGGCAGCCTGGGCGTGAACGCATACCCCAAAAAGGCGGCGCGCAGGGCCTCCCAGTTCCCGCCCACCAGGGCCGCCAACCCTTCCACCCCTTCGACCTCCGCGGCCAGGGCGTCAGCGTAGGCCGCCGGTCCGCCCGGGGCAAGAGCCGCCTCCAGGGCGGCCCGCAGTTCAAACAGCGCGGCCTCGAGGGCGGAGGCCACCAGCTCCCGCAGGCCCCGCGCCAGCGGCCCGTCCCCGTCCAGGCCGGCCAGCGTCGTCCCGAAGGCGGCCGCCCGCTCGAGCCAGACCCGGGGCCAGGGGTTCGAACGCGCGAAGCGGTGCAGGCCCAGCACCAAATTTTGCAAATGCAAGTCATCCCGCTCGCCCCCGTACGCCTCCACCAGAAACTCCAGGTCGGGGTCGTCAGCGATCCCCTGGTACTGCGCCTCGAAGAACTCGTCCAAGGTCTCCTGCCGCAAAATCGCGGCCTCGGTCTCATCGGCCACCCGAAACTCTGGGTCGAGGTCGATCAGGTGGTAATACCGGCGCAGCAGCTCGGCGCAGAACGAGTGGATGGTGGTGATGTCCGCCTGGGGCAAGAGCCGCAGGTGGTGCCCCAGGAGCGCCGTCCCCGGGTTTCTCTCCAGCTCCCGCTCCAGCGCCTCGGCCACCCGCTTGCGCATCTGGGCGGCGGCGGCGTTCGTGAAGGTGACCACCAGCAACCGGTCGACGTCCACCGGCGCGTCCGGGTCCGAGATGCGCCGGATCACCCGCTCCACCAGCACCGCCGTCTTCCCCGAGCCGGCGCCCGCCGCCACCAGTAGGTTGACCTGGCGGCAATCGATGGCCTCCCTTTGCGACTTCGTCCAGTTCCGCTCACTCATCGGCCGTTTCCCCCTCCCCGGCCAATCCCAGCAGGCGCCACATCTCGGCACGCGGCAAGTCACGGAGCAGCCGGTAGCGGTTCGACGCCAGCAGGGGGTCGAACGCGCAGAGCGGCTTGAAAGCGCAGTACCGGCAGGCCAAAGACTCGCCCTTGCGGTACGGGGCGATGTCCACCGCGCCGCCCTGGATCTGGGCCGCCGTTTCCACGATCACCCGGCGTACGTGCTCCAGGAGCCGTTCGAACTGCGCCGCGCTCACCACCGCCGCCTTCTTTTTCACCGTTCCGTCTTTGTTCAACCCGGCGGGCACGATCAGCGACTCGCCCGCGATGGCGCCGTCCATCAGGCGCAGGAGCGCCGGGTCGCCCAGCACCAGCCCCTGCATCCGGAAGGCCTTCAGGAGCTGCGCCGCGGCGTCCGCCGCCGGCAGCGGCTTCCCGCCCCTCAGAAGCGGGTTTTGCACCCGGAAGTAAAACGCCCCCGCCGGCAGGCACTCCCGCCCCGCCAACGCCGGCGCGCCGGACAGGCAGGCGTCCAGGTACACCAGGAGCTGCAGGTTCAAGCCGTAGTACACGTCGTCGAGCGCCAGGCTCCGGGGCCCGGCCTTGTAGTCGATCACCCGCAGGTAGGCGGCCTCTTGCGTCTGCGCCACGTCCACCCGGTCGACCCGCCCGGCCAATTCGACCCGGCCGCCGCCGGGGAGCGGGTAGGACGGCCCCGGCACCGCCTGGCCCGGCCCAAACGGCACTTCCACCGCCACCGGCCGGAAGGCGCTTTGGCGGGCGTGGGCGGCCATCACCCCGGCCGTGCGCTGCACCACGCGCTCGAGCTTGCCGGTCAAAAACCGCCTGCGCGACGTACTTAGAAGGATCTCGCTTTGCAGCCGGGGCGCCAGCTCCTCCACCACCTCGGACGCCAGCCGCCCACACTCCGCGCTCTCCAGCGCGTGCCACTCCCCGCCGCTCTCCTGCAGCCGGACGTCGAACGTGCGCAAGACCTCGTGGAAGAACTGCCCGATGTCCAGCGCCTCCAGCCGGCAGACCTCCCGTTCCTTGAGGCGGAGCGCGTAGCGGGCGAAGTGGGCGAACGGGCAGCCCCGGAATTTCTCCAGCCGGGACACGCTCACCACCAGCTGATCCGGCCCGACCCACTGAGGTGGGTGCTCCGCATGGGTGTCCTGCGTGGGTGCCTCGCTTGCGTGCTCCGCGCGGGTGTCCTGCGTGGGTGCCTCGCTTGCGTGCTCCGCGCGAGGACCCTGAGCAGGTGCCCCGCCGTAGAGCGCCCGGGCCAAGTCGGGGTCCAGCGGCGGTTCCCGGTTCTCGAAGAAAAGGCCGGCGAGCACCGCCGCACACCGCTCCCGCCGGCCACCACCGTCGTCCGCGAACCAGTTGAACACCGACCACCACACCGGGTCCACCGGCACGCCCGCTTTCCAGTCCCGGAGGCGGGCGACCAGAAAGCCCAGGGTGCGGCCGGGCGCCGTGACGTAGGGAAGGTCCGCCCCGGGTGCGCTCCCATCGGGTTCCAGGGCCAGCGTCTCTTCCCCGAGCCCGGGGAAAAGCTCCCGGAGCCGGGGAATGACACTGGACGGGGCTAAGCCCCCCCCTTCCTCGTCGGCCAGAGGGTAGCTCACCCAGAGGTACTCGCTCGCGCGGGTCAGGGCGATGTACACCAGGTATTGCTCCTCGTAGACTTTGCGGCGGGTGTCGGGCGCCACCTCCAGGCCGGCGGCGAGCAGCGCCTCCCGCTCCCGGCCGGTGAAAAGCCCGGTGTCGTGGTGGCGGCCCGGTAAAACGCTCTCGGACACCCCGAGCACGAACGCCGCCCGGACGTCCGGATTGCGTGAGCGCTCCAGAGAGCCCACCAGCACCTGGTCGAGCGCCGGCGGGATCAGGGCGAGCTGCAGCCCGTCCATCCCGGAGTCGAGCACCCGCCCGAACTCCTCGGCGGTCAGCGCCTCGTCGCCGAGCGCATCCACCATCTGGTCAAAAAGCCCGATCACTCCGGCCCAGAGCTGCCGGTGCTCGCGGGCGGCCTCAAGCCGCCCCTCGGCCTCGGCTTCGCGGCTCCACGCCTCGATGCGCCGCGGGACGCCCAGGGCGGTCAGGAGGTCGTACAGGGCGGCGGTGAAGTCGCGCGCCGTCGCGGCCAAAAGCACGCAGCGCTGGAAATCCAACAGGTGGCGCGCCGCCTGACGCCGGACCCGGTTCACCTTCCGCCGCAAGTACCGGTCGCCCTCGGCCGGGATATCCCCGCCGAGGGCGTGCGGGCGTTCGTAATGCCAGTCGGCTTCGTCCGCCCACTTCGCTCCCCCCCGGATGCCGTGGGCCAGGACGTAGTTCTCCAGAAGGTCGACGTCGGCGCGGAAGACCGGCACCAGGTCGGTCTTCAGGTACCGGAACACCGGGTCGTAGGCCCAGTTCCCGGTCACCGTCTCCAGGGCCGAGCGGATGAGCTCCACCAGCGGGTGGTGGCGCACCGGGCGCTTGCGGTCGATGAAGCACGGGATGCCGTAGTCGGCGAACACCGTGGCCACGAGTTCGTGGTAATCGGCCAGATTGCGGACGACCAGCGAGACATCCCGCCAGTGCCAGCCCCGCTCCCGGCACAGGCGCAGGATCTCCCGGGCCGCCCCTTCGACCTCGGCCCGGCGGCTCGCGGCCGCGACCAGGCGCAGATTCAAAAGGGGGACCGGCACAGTCCCCTCGAACGGCGCGCCGGCGAACTTCTGGGTGGGCCGCCGGAAGAACTCCCGCTCCAGGTGGACGAGGGCGGCGTTCGCCCGGAAGCGGGCTGGGGGAGCGGCGGCCAGTTCCACCGGCTGGGCGAGCTTCACCCCGCTTTTGCGGGCCAGCTCGGCGAGGCGTGCCCGGGTGCCCCGGGTCACCTGAAAGAGCTCCCGGTCCTCGCGCCGCCTCGAACGGGGGTCCAGGCAGAGCGCCACGTTCACCCGGGCGGCCGTTTTGAGGAGCGCCGCCAGCACCGCGTATTCCTGCGGCGTGAACCCGGCGAACCCGTCCACCCACACCTCGGCGCCGCTCAAGCCGCTGCGGCTCTCCCCGAGCCGGGCGGCGAGCAGGGTCAGGTAGTCGTCCGGGTCGACGTACTTGCCGGCGAGTTCGTGCTCAAAGTCGGCGTAGAGGATGCGCAAGTCCTTGAGCTTCGCCTGCAGGGAGTCGGTCTCGACGGTGCCGGGCAGCATGCAGCCGGTCCGCTCCAGGGCCTCGGGGGTGACCAGGTAGGCCTTGAGTTCGGAGAGCGCGCCCGCCAGGGTGCCGGAGAAGCCGTACCGCCCGGCGGCGCGGCCGAAGAGGCGCAGCTCGCCGCGGCGGCGCGCCAGGATGCGGGCGAGCAGCATGCGCTTGCCCGCGTCGCCGATGTGCGGGCGGGCCGCCCCGCCCACCTCGGCGAACACCCGCCAGGCCAGGCGCCGGAAGCTCAAGACCTGGGCCCGGAACATCCCGGACAAGCCCGGGGTGAGGGTGAGCGCGTACTCGGTCTGGAAGGTGGCCTGCTCGGGCACCAGAAGCACAAGCGGCGGCCCGTCGGGGAACCCACTGACCCGACCCACTGACGTGGGTGCCCCGCGCGGATACCCCTGGGTGCCCCGCCGCAGTTCCTCGCGGATCTCGTCCAGGCAAAGGCGGGTCTTGCCGCTACCGGCCCGCCCCAGAATAAACCGCAACCCCAAGACCCCTCACCCCCTCTCCTGGACATTGACTGCTGGTGGGGAGAGGACGGGGACAGTCCCCTGGGGGAAAAGGGGACTGTCCCCGTCCTCTCCCCTTGGCGCTACTCCGGCGGCCGCGCTCGCCAACTGCTGGCGCGGATCGAGCTGCCCCGGTCGTGCACCGTGCTCGTCCCCGCCTCCATCCGCAGCACGAACACGGCGTCCGCGGTGCCCGAGAGCGGCTGGTTGTGGGTGGTTACGATCAGTTGGCGGCCGAACGAGTCCGAAAAGCCTTTGAGCAGGCGGGCCACCCGGGACAAAAACCGGTGGCTGACCTGCTGCACCGGCTCGTCTAGGACCAGCGGCCCGGGCACCGCCGGACGAGCCACCTCCAAAAACGCCACCCGCAAAGCGAGCGACACCACGTCCCCCACCCCGCCGCCGTGCACATTAAGGTTCGCCGCCGCTGGCCCCCGCTCGTCCCGCAGCGTGATCTTGAACTCCATCGGAACGTCGAACACAAAACCCAGGGCCCGGGCGACCACTTCCTCGGCCCGCGCCAGGGCCTCGTCGCGGGCGCGCCCGGCGGCCAGGTCCAGCAACGCCAAAACCGCTTTCGGGTCCACACCCCCGCCGCTGGCCGCAACGTTTCTCCTGGCCGCCTCGAAAAGCGCCGCCCCGGACATCCGTTCCAGCGCCCGGGCCAGGAGCACGCCCGGCAGACCCAGCAAGAAGGGTCCCTCGCGTTCCTGGGCCACGTTCAGGCAAATGGTGTTTTCCTGGTCCAGCGTCAGCAGAACACTGCACCAGGGCGGATCATCGCCGTCGGAGAACGGCCCGCCCAGCGGCGCCGTGCCGTCGCCGCCCGACCCGACCCGACCCACTGATCCGCTAACGCGGGCACCCTTGGGTGCCCCGCTTGGGTGCCCCCCGCGGTTACCCTGGTCCGGACCCGTCCCCAGCCGGTGCTCCCGGACCAGCCGCCGCCCGTCGCCGCAGACCGCGGTCACCCGGCAAAACCGAGCGCCGGCCCGCACGTACCCGTCCTGAGCCGGCCCCCCGCACAACAGCCAGCAGAGCGCACGGACGATGGCGCTCTTGCCTTGGCCGGTCTCGCCCAGGACCACGTTCAGCCCCGGGACAAGTTCAAACTCGGTGTACACGTGCGACTGAAAGTTCTCCAGCACGAGGTGCGTTAGGTGCGCCCCCCACTCCCGTGCCACCGCCCCGGCCTGCGCCAGGCACCGGGCGGCCTCCGCCGCCGCCGCAGGCGCGAATGCGCCGGCCCGCGCCACGTCCTGGAGCACTTCGGCCGGCTCGAGATAAGTGCGGCTTTCCGGACGCTCGAACCGCCCGAAAGCAGCCTCCGCCCCTTCACGCCCCGCCGCCGCCGCAGCCAACCCGGCGTCCAGCACCTCGTGGCCAGGCCGGGCCGTCTGCAGCGGGATCTTGGTGTGCACCGGGCGGGGACCGGAAAAGTCCAAAAGCAGTACCTGCGGCGTGCGCCCGACGTCGCCGGGCTGGACGGAGAGCCTCACCAGCGAGCCCGGGTTGATGAACCAACGGCCTTCCCACTCCACGTCCGGATAGCCGAAGTGGGCGTGGCTTCCCAGCGTGTAGTCGGCCTCCGTGTGCGGGGCGATCGTGCGCACCAGGGTGTGCGGCGTCCCCGGGAAGAAGGGTTTGTCCAGAAGCATCCCGTGGACCAGGTGGACGGCGTAGTCACAGTCTGATTTGGTCACGCAGTAGTCGCCCTGCTGGTCCACCCGGTCCATGTTGAAGTGAAAAGGGGTGCCCGTCAGTTGGACGCGCACCCCCCGCGACTCCAGGTAGACCCTCTCCCCCCGGCGCAACACGTGCAGCATCCCTACCGAGTCCAAGAGCCCGAGCATGGTGTGCTCGAGGGTGTCCGGGTTGCAGGCGAAGATGTCGTGGTTTCCCTGAACCACGTAGATGGGTACCCCCATCCCGGTGAAGATCCGGATGAAGTCGCCGACCACCGAGAGTTCCGGCGACGGCTGGTCGAAGAAGTCCCCGCCGTGCAGCAGCGCGTCGGCCTCCAGGGCGCGCACGAGCCCGGCGACCTCCAGGAGTTTTGCGCGGACCGTGGCCGGAAAGTCGTCGCGCCGGTGGGGCGGGTTGTCACCGCGGATGTGGGTGTCCGTAAGGTATAGCAAGCGCATGGTCAGATCACGTCACAAGCATTTTGAATTTCATGTTCTATGCGCTACGACCAAATCCTGCCCCCCAGCCCCCGGGTTAGAGGTAGCCCACGACCAGGTCGCCGACCGCGTCGGTGCCGTAGCCCATTCGCCCCGCCGCCATGCTCTTCAGGTGCTCGGCGCAGACCCGCTGCACAGCCCGTTCGATGCGCGCGGCCGCCCCGCTCTCCCCGAGCTGTTCCAGCATCATCGCCCCGGCGCACACCGCCGCGAGCGGGTTGATCACGTTCTTGCCCGTGTACTTGGGCGCCGACCCACCGATCGGCTCGAACATCGACACGCCCTCGGGGTTTAAATTTCCCCCGGCGGCGATCCCCATGCCGCCCTGGATCATCGCCCCCAGGTCGGTGATGATGTCCCCGAACATGTTGTCGGTGACGATCACGTCGAACCACTCCGGGTTTTTCACCATCCACATGCAAATCGCGTCCACGTGGGCGTAGTCGCGCTCGATGTCCGGGTACTCCGCGCCCACCTCGTGGAACACCCGCTCCCACAAGTCGAACGCGAACGTCAGCACGTTGGTCTTGCCGCACAGCGTCACCTTACGCCGCCCGCCCCGCTTGCGGCAATACTCGAACGCGAACCGGACGCAGCGCTCCACCCCTTTCCGGGTGTTGATCGAGGTCTGGACGGCCACCTCGTCCGGCGTGCCCCGCTTCAAAAAACCGCCGCTCCCGGCGTACAGGCCCTCGGTGTTCTCCCGCACCACCACGAAGTCGATGTCCGCCGGGCCTTTCCCGGCGATGGGCGTCTCCACCCCGGGGTAGAGCTTCACCGGCCGCAGGTTGATATACTGGTCGAGTTCAAACCGCAGGCGGAGCAGAATGCCCTTTTCCAAAATCCCGGGCCGCACCTCGGGGTGCCCGATCGCCCCCAGGTAGACGGCGTCGTAGCGTTTGAGCCGCTCGACCGCGTCCGCGGGCAACACCTCGCCGGTGCGCAGGTAGTACTCGCCCCCCCAGTCCAGCACCGTGGCGTCGAGCGCGAAGCCCTCCTTGCCGGCCGCCGCGCCCAGCACCTTCAAGCCCTCGCGCACCTGCTCGGGGCCGGTGCCGTCCCCGGGAATCACCGCGATTCTATACGTCTTCTGCATCATCCAGCCCTCCTTGCTTGGCCCGATCGGTATTCTTCATCCCCCATCACGGAGTGTACCCTCGAACGCCAGGTTCCCTCAGGCAGGTTGGCACCCTACTGCCATTCTTCATCGGCTGACCACGCGGTCGATCCACACCCCGTTGTTCAGCAGGTTGGCACCCTAGCGCCATTCTTCATCCCCGACCACGGCGTGCACCAGCGGCCCCGGGGCGGTCCGCTCCGCCGCCAGGACGTAGGCCTCCCGGACCAGGGCGGCCGCCTCGGCCTCGGCCCCGCCCCGCCCCGCGCCGTGCAAGGTAGCCAGCGCCTCGCCCGCCTCCACCCGCGACCCCACCTTGCGGTGCAAGACCACCCCGACCGCCGGGTCCACGCGCTCGTCCTTTTTCGTGCGCCCAGCTCCCAAGGCGAGCGCCGCCCGCCCCACCGCCCGGGCGTCGATTCCCGCCACCCAGCCGCCGCACTCGGCCCGCACCTCCTGCCGCTTATGCGCCGCCGGCAAAAGATCCGGGTCGTCCACCACCGCCGGGTCGCCCCCTTGCGCGCGCACCCAGGCCCGCATCTTCTCCCGCGCCGCCCCGGACGCCAGCGCCGCGCGCACCAGCGCCCCGGCTTCTCCCCGGCTCCTCGCCCGGCCGCCCAGGAACACCATGTGCCGCGCCAGCACCAGGCAAAGCTCCATCAGGTCCGGGGGCGAGGGTCGAAAGCCCGCCAGCACCGCCAGCGCCTCGCGCACCTCCAGGGCGTTCCCCACCGCCCACCCCAGCGGCTCGTCCATCGCCGTCACCACGGCCACCGTGCGCCGGCCGTGCCGCCAGCCGATCCGGACCATGGCCCGCGCCAACTCCAGCGCGTCCTCCGTCCGCTGCATAAACGCCCCGGCGCCAGTCTTCACATCCAGCACCACCGCGTCCGCGCCCGAGGCGATCTTCTTGGACATCACGCTGCTCGCGATGAGCGGGATGCTGTCCACCGTGCCCGTCACGTCCCGCAGGGCGTACAACATCCGGTCGGCCGGCGCCCACTCCCCGGTCTGCGCGCCCACCGCAAGCCCGATCTCCCGCACCTGCTCCGTCACCTCGGCCAGACCGAGGTCCGTCCGAAAACCGGGGATCGACTCCAGCTTGTCGACCGTGCCCCCGGTGTGCCCGAGGCCGCGCCCCGACATCTTGGCCACCGGCACGCCGCAGGCCGCCACCAGGGGCGCCAGGACCAGGGTGGTCTTGTCCCCCACCCCGCCGGTGCTGTGTTTGTCCACCTTGATTCCGGGAATCGCCGTCAGGTCGACCGTTGCCCCGGACGCCACGATGGCGCTGGTCAGGGTGGCCATCTCCCGAAAGCTCATTCCCTTGAAGTACACCGTCATCAAAAAGGCCGCCATCTGGTAGTCGGGGACGGTGCCGTCCACGAACCCGCCGATCAAAAACCCAATCTCGTCTTCCGAAAGCTCGCCCCCGGCCCGTTTTTTCAGGATCAGGTCCACCATCCTCAACGCTCCCCGCCCCCTTCCGAAACGAGCTGCCCGTAGAAGCTTTCCCCCACCGGCCACCCGAAACCAAACACTTGCGCCACCGTCGCCGCCACGTCGGCCAGCGAGGCCCGCGTCCCCAGGTCCACCCCACCCGCCAGGCCGGAGGGCAAGAGCGCCAATAGCGGCACGTACTCGCGCGTGTGGTCGGTGCCGGGCGTGGTCGGGTCGCACCCGTGGTCGGCGGTCAGCACCAGAAGGTCCCCCGGCGCAAGCGCCCCCGCCAATTCCGGCACCCGCCGGTCAAACGCCGCTAGCGCCGCCGCATAGCCGTGCGCGTCGTTCCGGTGGCCGTAGAGCATGTCAAACTCGATCAGGTTCGTGAACACCAGCCCGGATAAAAACTCCCGCAGCACCGCGAGCGTCCGGTCCACCCCCTGTTCGTTGTCCCTGGTCGGAAAACTCGCGGTCAGGCCCCGCTCGGCGAAGATGTTCCCGATCTTCCCCACGCCCACCACCGCGTGGCCCCGCGCCTTTAAGGCGTCCAGGACGGTCTCCCCCCCCGGTGCCAGCGAAAAATCCTTGCGCCGCGGCGTGCGCGCGAAACGGCCCTCCGCCCCCGCGAACGGCCGGGCGATCACCCGCCCGACCGCGTGCTCGCCGGTCAGAAGCATACGCGCCACCCGGCAGATGCGGTAAAGCTCCTCCGGCGGGACGACCTCCTCGTGGGCGGCCACCTGGAACACGCTGTCCGCCGAGGTGTACACGATCGGCGCGCCGGTGCGCACGTGCTCGGCGCCTAGCTCCTCGATGATCACCGTGCCCGAGGCCGGCCGGTTTCCAAGGGTCGGCCGCCCGATCGCCGCCTCAAAGGCCGCGATCACGTCCGCCGGAAAGCCGTCCGGGTACACCGGAAACGGCCGGTCCAGCACCAGCCCGGCAAGCTCCCAATGCCCGGTGGTGGTGTCCTTCCCGGCCGAGCGCGTGGCCATCTTCCCGTAGGCCGCCCGCGGGCGCGGGGCCGGCGGCACGCCCGCCACCGGGACGATGTTCCCCAGCCCGAGCGCCCCCAGGTGCGGCAGCGCTAACCCGCACACCGCCCGGGCGGTGTGCGCAAGCGTGTTTGTGCCCGCGTCGCCGTACGCGGCGGCGTCCGGCAGCGCCCCCACCCCGACGCTGTCCAGTACGATCAGGACGACCCGCTTCACGGGGGTCAGAATGAGCGCTTCCCCCTCTTTCAAGCCTCTTAAGCCCGGGGATGGGTGCGGTCGTAAACGGCGCGCAGGCCCCGGGAAGTCAGGTGCGTGTACACTTGCGTGGTGACGATGTCGGCGTGGCCCAGCATCTCCTGGACCGCCCGCAGGTCGGCCCCGTTCTCCAAAAGGTGCGTGGCGAAGCAATGCCGCAGGGTGTGCGGCGTGATCTCCTTCTGGATGCCGGCCTCGCGCGCGTAACGCTTTATGAGCTTCCACACCGTTTGGCGAGTCAGTGGCCGGCCCCGCCGGTTCACGAACAAAAACCTGGTCCGCCGCCCTTTCAAAAGCACGGGGCGCGAGCGCGACAGGTACTCGTCCACCAAGCGGACCGCCTCGCCCCCCACCGGCACGACGCGCTCTCGGCCGCCCTTCCCCAGGCAGCGCACCAGCCCGCCGCGCCGGTCGAGGTCGCCGGTCTTCAAGTTCACCGCCTCGGATACCCGCAGCCCGCTCGCGTACAGAACCTCCATCAGGGCCCGGTCCCGCAAACCCAGGGGATTGGCCGTATCCGGGGCCGTCAGGAGCCGGTCCACCTGGTCCACCCGCAGCACGCGGGGCAGCCGCTGGGCCCGCTTCGGGGAGCCGGTGTACTCCGCCGGGTTGGCCGGCACCAGCCCCTCGGCGGCCAAAAACTTCAAGAACGCCCGCACCGCCGACAGCCGCCGGGCCACCGTGGCCGGGCGCCGCCCCTCGCGCTTCTGCTCCAGGAGATAGCCGGTGATGTGGCGCGTTTGCACCGCGCTCAGGTCGCGCACGCCCTGGGCGGCCAGGAAGGCGCCGAACTGCCGCAGGTCCCCCCGGTAAGCGGCCAGCGTATTCTCGGACAAGCCCCGCTCCACGTTCAGGTGATTCAGGAAAAGTCCCAACTGCTCGTCCACGTCTTTTGCCACCCATATGTCACCTTAACTATTTTTTTCGCCGCCAGCAAAAAAAATCCTACCGGGGATTATCCCGGTAGTAGTCCTTGAGCCACTCGATCATTTGGTCCAGGTAGCCCGCGGCCCCGCCCGGCACCGCCGTCACCGGGTCCGCGGGCGGCGCGGACCCGGTTTTGAACACCCCGTAGATCTGGATCACCAGCAGGATGAAGATGAGCACCAAGAGGCAAATCCGTAGGACGAAGAGGACCTTCCGCTTCAGCCGGGAAATAACCACAATGAACAAACGCGCGCTCCCTCCCCTCTAGCCCGGCAGGGACATCAAAAGCCCGACCAGCCGGGGCGTGACGTAGGCCTCCACGAACGCCGCGCTCACCAGCACCCCCGCCGCGCCCAATTGCATCGCCGCGTACCGCAAAAAGTTCGACCATACCCCGACCTCCGGATCAAACCCGCGCCGGACGAAAAACAGCGCGAACGACACCGCCGCCGCCGCCGCGAAGAGGACCGCAGGCACCAGGAGCAGGTTTTGGGGCACGATCGCCGCCAGCACCAAGAGCACCCCTGAGCCGCCCATCTCCCCGATCACGAACCACATGGCGAACCCGAGCGCGAACCCGCGGGCGGCCACGAGCGCCAGCATCACCGGGATGCCGATCACGGTGATGCCGGCCAGGAAAATGAGGGCGATGAACAAGAGGTTGTTGTAGGCGACCTCGAGGAAAGTCTCCCGGGCGTTGAAGTCGGCGTGGTAGGCGTTTAGAAAGAGGTGGTCCAAGTACTCGTGCAGCTCCCCGGCCGTTTCGCGCTCCAGCCCGTTGGCCGCCCAGCCCCCGGCGAAAAGGCCGCCGCAGAAGCAAAAACCGACCACCAGGTAGACCACCCAGTGGCCCTGGAACGCCGCCCGCCGGAACCGCCGCATGACCCTGGCCACAAACACCTGCTCCTTCCCCGCCCAAACCTGTCCCGCTAGACAAGTCTATGGGCCAAAGAAGGCGTTTATGACCGGCGTGGACGTCGAAGGCGGCGTGAGCAGACGTCCACCGCCAGCCGGGCCGCCGCGCCGCAGGCCAGGAAAAACTCCGGCGTGGCGTGCCGGTTCCGCCCCATGGTGGTGACCTCCAGCCCGTGGCGCTCAAGCCCGGCTAAGGCCGCGCTCCCGTCGGCGACCACCACCTGGTGGCGCGCGCTCACCCCGGCCGCCGCCATTTGCGCCTCCAGGGCGGCCAGGGCCTGCGCGTCATCCAGGCGCGGCAGGGCCACCAGGGCCGGCGCCAGCGCCACCCTTCCCAGGGCGGTCAGGGTGTGGTGGCTCACCCCCCGGTGGCGCTCCCGGGGGTCGACAAAACTGAGCCGCGGGATGGCGATCGGCACCCCACCCAGCACGCCCGCCGCGTTGATAAGCTCCCCCTGCTCGATCCCGGTAAACCCGAAGGTCTGCGCCGTCCCCACGATCCCCGGCCCCATCGCCGCCAGGATGATGTCGGCTTGCGCCGCCTCCCGCGCGGCCAGCATCCCGCTGTAGACGTTGACCGCCTCGAAGTCGCCCCCGAAGGCGTGCCCGCAGGTCACGGTCGCGTGCACCAGCCCCGCTTCCTTGAGCCGGACCGCCAGCCGGCTGAACGCGAGCGGCAGCGCCCCCCCGTCGGTCATCAGGTACACCACTTTAAGCTCCGGCGCCAGCTCCCCCACCGCCGCCGCGAACGGCCCGAGCATGCTGTGCAGGGAGCCCGCCACCACCGGGAGCCCGTCCAGCCCCGCGGAGTCCCGCAGCCGCTCGGCGTGCGGGCTCGCGTCCTCCTCCACCGCCAGCACCGGCACCTGAAACGGCGTGTACCTGAGCTTCATGATGTGCCCCGCCGCCGGGCCGTCGTGCTCCAGCCGCGCCAGGTTCACCATCACGAAGTGCACGCCCCCGGTCCCGAGCCCCAGCGCCACCGCCCCGGTGTTCAGGACCACGCGGTCCCCCACCGCCACCGAACCGGTGAAATGGTCGTAGTTGACCGCCCGCTCCACCCGGCCCTCGACCTCCACCAGCACCTCGGACACCCCTGGGCGCTCTTCCACCACTTCCACGACCCGCCCCGGCCGCACTCTGATCAACGGCGCACACTCCTTGAGGAAAACTTGTTTTATACAGTATATTCCTGGATGCCGGAAACACAAAGTATGCCGGGGAACGGAACCAACCGGGGGGGCGGGTTTTCATATTGACAAGCTCTGGAAATTGGGTTATAATTTTTGGTAATCAAGTAATAAGGAGGTATCTGGTATGGGATCATCGGAAGAAGTGCTGTTCGAGAGCGAGGAACACAAGAGTCTTTCCGAGATCGTCGAGTTTTTGCGAGCCGCGGCCGACGGCCTGGAGCAGGGGGTCTTGATCCTGACCCAGGACGAGCGCCGGGTGGAGGTCCGCCCGCCGGGGGAGGCGCTGCTTGAGATTGAGTACGAGGTTAAGGGCGATGAGCACGAACTGGAAATTGAGATCAAGTGGCGGGCGGAGGACGCGTCGGCCCCAGAGGATGAGGAATCTGATCAGGACGACTAGTCATCGTGAAAACGGGCCCGGCGAGCTCAGCTTGCCTTTCCTAAGGGCCTCCCGGCCCGCGGCGGTCAAGGCCACCACCGGGTATTCCCGGCCTTCAATAGTAAGGTGGCCGTCCGCCAGCAGACGGTCGATCAGCTCCAGGACCGCTTTGCCGCTGCTGTTCCCCAGGGCCCGGTAGTAAATCAGGTGGTTATACCTGTAGGCCGATAGACTGTGAGCGTTGGCCCCTCGCAGAATGTCGGCCAGTTTCTTTTTGCCGACGCCCCGAGGCAGCGCGCGCACACAGGCCAATACGAGCAGTGGCTCCCGGGAAAGCTCCGGCTCACCCGCGGCCGCCGCCAGGCAGTTGTCACAGCAGCGCGGCGCGCTCCCCCCGGATTTTTCGCCGAAATACGCCAGCAGCATCGTCCTGCGGCAGCGGGTGGTATTGGCCCAGTTCACCACGGTCGCCAGCAAGGCTAAACGGTAAGCCGACCGGTTTTCCACCTCCCGCAGCGCGGCCTCCACCGCCCCGGGAGGCGGGCGCTTTCCCGGCTCCACAGAGAGGCTGTCCTCGTCGCGGTCGGCCAGCCTGATCGCCTGCAGCCGTTCCAGAATACCGACCACCAGCCGCTGCTTCGTCTCACTCAAGCCCGCCTGCTCCAACTCGGCCGTGGGCACGACGGACCGCCCCCCGTCGGCGAACCGGCCACAGGTTCGCCAGAACAGATTCAGGTCCTCCCGGGTGACTGTACTTTGATCAATGAACCATTCCTGCAGGCTTTTGTCCTTCAAGGAGAACAGCAGCCGGCACTCGGCCGGCAGGCCGTCGCGTCCGGCCCTGCCGATCTCCTGATAGTAGGCCTCCAGTGATCCCGGCAAACTGTAGTGGATGACAAAGCGGATATTGGCCTTGTCGATACCCATGCCGAAGGCGTTGGTGGCGGCCACCACCCTGACTTCTTCCTTGATGAAGGCCTCCTGTACGGCGCTGCGCCTCTCGGAGGGCAGACCGGCATGGTAACATTCGGCCGGAATTTCCAAAGCGTCCCGCACCCAGGCCGCCACCGCTTCGCTGTCCCGGCGGGTGGCGGCGTAGATAATGCCGCTCCCCGGCTGCCGCCGCAAGAACTCCCGCACTGACTCCTGTTTCTCCCGTTCACCGTCCACCCTTTCAGCAGAAATATACAGGTTGGGCCGGTCACTTCCCGCCGCCACCACCATGGCCCCCGGAATCCCAAGTTGCGCGCGGATATCCCGTTGCACCTCCGGCGTGGCCGTGGCGGTAAGCGCCAAAAGTCGGGGGCGACGCGGCAATTGTTCGTAGAAATTCCGGATCCAGAGATAGTCCGGCCGGAAGTCGTGACCCCACTGGGAAATACAGTGGGCCTCGTCCACCACCAGGAGATCGATCGGGATTTCCTTGGTTAACTCCAGAAAGCTTCTGTTTCGGAGCCGCTCCGGGGCAATATAGACCAGCTTGAACGCGCCGTTCAGAAGGCCGCGCATTCTCTGCCGGTACTCTTTGGAGTTGATCTGACTGTTAAGCAAGGTAGCCTGGCCGAAGTCCTTCTCACGCAGGTTGTCCACCTGGTCCTTCATCAAGGCGATCAGGGGGGAAATCACCAAAGTGAGGCCGGGAAGCAGCAAGGACGGGAGTTGGTAGCAGAGGGACTTTCCGCTGCCGGTGGGCATGACGGCCAGGACATCCTCTCCGGCCAGGCTCGCTTCGATGACCTCCTTCTGGCCGGGACGGAACTGGTTGAAACCGAAACGCCGGTATAAGGTTTCGTGCAGAAGGGGATTCGTCGCCATATTGACATGATACACCAATTACCTGGAATGTCCTGCTATTTTCGGGCTAAAAAGGACCGCTCGTGGAAAACGTGAGGGCTTTGACTTAGTCCTTGACTTAGTTTATACTTTTAGCGAGGTGAATTTTCATGCCGCTCTATATAAATGTGCATGAGGCCAAAACCCAGCTTTCTCAGCTACTGGCACGAGTGAGAACCGGGGAGGAAATCATTATCGCCAAGGCCGGCGTACCTGTGGCCCGGTTGGTTCCGCTGGAAAACCAACCGGTTTTGCGCGTTGCCGGAAGTGCAAAGGGCAAGCTGACTATCGCTCCCGATTTCGATGCCCCCCTTCCCGAATCTCTGCTGGATGATTTCGAGAAATGAGAGTGCTGCTGGACACACATGCCTTCTTGTGGTGGATTACCGACGATCCGCGGTTATCGCTCCGGGTACGGACGATCATCAGCGAGGGAGCCAACGAGGCATTCCTCAGCGCGGCGAGTGGTTGGGAGATCGCTGTCAAAGCGGGATTGGGCAGACTGAGGCAGTTGCCGGAGGACAATCTGGAACGCTTCATCTCGGAACAATTGGCGCTCAACGCCATACTAAGCTTGCCGGTCCGGATGAGCCACGCACTACGCGTTTACACGCTACCGCTCCATCATCGGGATCCATTCGACCGCATGCTTGTGGCGCAATCGCAATTGGAGGACCTGCCCGTGATAACAGCCGACCCGATCATCGCGCGATATCCCGTGAAAGTCATCTGGTAGCTTCTAAGGGAAACGGGATCGGCCTTGCATTGACCCCCTCCACTACGGTTAAGAGCCTTGTTGCTGCCTCGAAAACGCATTAAACCTCGATCCGGTCTTTGTTGCAGAATAGA
>DBEH01000011.1:0-9848 GCA_002294005.1 Firmicutes bacterium UBA911
GGGTCGGTCATTGAAACCAGG
Source organism: Firmicutes bacterium UBA911 (assembly GCA_002294005.1). Classification (GTDB taxonomy): domain Bacteria; phylum Bacillota; class Desulfotomaculia; order Desulfotomaculales; family Desulforudaceae; genus Desulforudis. The sequence continues at coordinate 22 of DBEH01000011.1, forward strand.
TTTTACACGATCAAACTTACGCCGATCTTTCGGTTTCAGTCCCCTTTTCGTCGGGTCGGTCATTGAAACTAGTGCTCACCAGCACTACCTGCACCAAAAAATGGAGTTTCAGTCCCCTTTTCGTCGGGTCGGTCATTGAAACAAACCCAACGGCTCAGGACAATCATGTGCTGTGTCAAAGTTTGAGTCCCCTTTTCGTCGGGTCGGTCATTGAAACTTCCCGCCCGCGGGTTAGGCACGCTTTGTAATAAAAGTTTCAGTCCCCTTTTCGTCGGGTCGGTCATTGAAACACCAAGCTCTGCTAACCAATGCGCGATTACAACGTGCGTTTCAGTCCCCTTTTTGTCGGGTCGGTCATTGAAACAGAACGCTGGGAGGATAAACCGGTCTGCGACAAGTGCTGTTTCAGTCCCCTTTTCGTCGGGTCGGTCATTGAAACAAAGAAAGAAGCGAAGCACTTTGTTCCCGTTGAACTGTTTCAGTCCCCTTTTCGTCGGGTCGGTCATTGAAACCTGCTGGTTTAAGGTTTCCGGGTACTCTAATTGTACCCGTTTGAGTCCCCTTTGGGTCGGGTCGGTCATTGAAACCACCAAAAAATTTGAAAGGAAGTGACAAATAATGGCAGTTTCAGTCCCCTTTTCGTCGGGTCGGTCATTGAAACAGACCCCGGCGCCAACAAAAAAAGCAGTCGCCGCAAGGGTTCCAGCCTGCGCACAAGGAGAAAAATGCGCGCCTTTTTCGAAAGTGAGTTGCTTGCACGAAATCACCTCCTTTTTGCGAGAACCTCTAATCCGGCTGTAGTGCAGCAATAACGCTGATGCCCTGGGATCGTCTCCGGCAAACCACAACCATCGAAGTCCATTTCAAGCAGTGCCCAAGAACGCATTTTCGAAAACTACCCGTTGCAGGCCGCATAGCAGTGGCAGTTTTGAGGACATTCCGCCGGATATCCGGGATCAATTTCTTCGTAGACCATTCGGGCTTTTTCGTCCCGCGACTCGATGAACCACTGGCGGAGTTCATCATCGATGATGTGCAAGTCCTTGTTGATGATAAGCCGGTCACCCCGAAAACCGGCGTAAATCAGACAGCCGATGTTGACGGGAAACTCATAAAGGGATTCCATAACGAGGGCATAACCCGTGGTGGTCAACCGGTGAAAGTCCCGCCGCTCTCCGAACTTGAGATCGACAATCATCGGCTCACAAACCGTAAATGCGTCCGCGCTGAGGTTCGGGCTGAGGCCCAGGAAAGAACCATCCAACTTCTGCTCCACAATCACCGGAATCGCCAGGCTGGCCAGTGAATCCTCGCCAATATAAGGCTGCTTGAATAAAATCTCCTGAATGCGCGAGATAATCCGCGCTTTCTCAAACTCGGTCACGATGGTCACTTTGCGTTTCAGGTCGGCGGCGTCTTCAGGTGTCAGCGCCTGCAGATTGGATTCGACATCTACCGGCCCCAATTCCTGCAACTCACGAAATATTGTCTGGTACTGCGCAACCCCAACCGAGTATATGAGCCTCTTTGCGGATACCAGCACGTGGACCAAGGCAGCGTGCAGTACTCTCCCTTTGATCATAACTGCACTCGGCGCCGGGAACACCCGCCGCACCCGCCGCAGGTACACATCCCGGTTGGTCGGGCAATAAGAATTGGCCACCTCGTAGAGCGCCAGGACTGTATCGTACACCGGCTGCAACGGCGGCGCGGGCCAATTCCAGCCCCTCAGCTCTTCGGCGATCCCCAACTCCCGGGATCGGGGCAGCATTCCTTTCAGCAGGTACTTCTTTTCTTCCTCGGTGAGAAAGTACACCTCACCACCACTCCAATCCACCAGGGATAGGTGCCGCATAGGTGTCGCACCGGATCGAGAGCATTTTGGCCGCCGGATCACCAGGGAGCTGCTTTTGCCAAACCGAGCTCGGGACTGACTAGACCACATCCGCACAGTAGTTGCGGTATTCGCACTCGAAGCAGCGCCCCGGTCTCCCGGGGGCGGCGGGAAAGCTCTCGCGGGCGATCATCATCCTGATCCGGCTTAGTGTTTTTCGCACGAACGTCCGGGCGTTCGGCGTCATCTCCACCACGTGGACGCGCTTTCCCGGGATCAGGTACAAGTAGCCGTGCCGCACCGGTTTTCCGTACCGGTCCTCGAGCAGCATCGCGTAGCAGACCAACTGGTACTTGTGATTCAGCCCCGGGTGGCGGAACGTGTGCTTGAACTCCACCGGGAAAAAGCCGGAACCGCCGCACACAATGTGCATGTCCAGCACACCCTCCACGCCCAGGCGCTCGGAGCACAGCTTAGTGCGGTAGCGCCGTTCCCCTGCGGACAGATCGTAACTGCGAAACCCACGGCGCTTTTCCAGCCTTTCTAGCTCCAGGTGTTCTTCCTTGCCGTATTCCATCTTGCGCGTCACTTTCCGGTGCACCGGCATCACGTAAGTGAAGTAGACCACCCGCGGGCAGTAGAGAAACTGTTTCACGTCGCTGACTTTGAGCATCATCCGGCCTTGGCCTTCTTTCGGCCGCGTCCGGTGGACGATGCGGCGGCCTCGGCGGCATCCGCGGCCTCTGCAGGCAGCGCTGCGGACACCTCAATGGCCTTCGAAAGGCGCATGTCCTTGTCACAGACCGGGCAGATCAGCACCTTCCCCTCCTCGCGCCCGATAATCTTCCGGAGCCGCTGGAACAGTTCTTCGCGGCGGTTATGAGTCAGGTCACCGAAAAAAAGCGAGTACTGCACGTTTATCAGGCCGTAATCCTTGCAGGCCTCGAACACTTTACGCCGGATCTTGTCTTCCACGATGTCGTAGGACACGAGCGTCTTCACGGCTACCAGCTCCCCGTGAAGGGCTTGTACTTCCCCTCGCCCCGGACAAAGCCGGCCACCCGCCGCGCCTGCATCTGAATGATGTTCCTCAGCTTGTGTTTCTTGCCCGCGAAGCCCTCTTCGCCCTCCAGGCGGTCCAGGACCCGCCGGCCCAGCTCCTTCCTGGTTTCGTCGCCCAACTTGTCCGCTTCCATTTCGATGCCGGGCCCTTTGGTCACCATCGCCACGACCACCCGGTCCACGGTCACCGCCCGGAACTCCTCCACCAGATCCAGCACCATGGACGGTTTGCCGGGACGGTCGGTGTGCAGGAAGCCGGCGAAGGAGTCAAGGCCGGCCAGCAGGATTGCCCCTTCCACCTGGGAGTACAGAATGCCGTAGCCGTAATTGAGGGCCGAATTGAAGGGGTCGGTCGCCCCGCGGCGTTCCCGGCCCGGGAATTCGATCCGGTCCCCGATGAGCAGCCCCAAGGCGTCCCAGTAATGATGCGCCCCCCGACCTTCGATGGCGAACAACTGTCCCCGCAGATCGTCAATGTGTGCCGCATCCAAAGTCGACAGCCGGCTGCGGACTTCTTCGATCCCCTCGATTTTCCGGTAGATGTCGGCATACTTTTCCGTGTCGGCGCCGCGCCGGTACTTAGCGAAATACTTGAGCACGTTGACCTGGTTCTTTAGCTTCCCCTCGACGAAAGCCTTTGCCAGAATTACGCCCCGCCGGTCGTCGTAGGCCTTCAACTGTTCCCGCCGCGTGAGTACCGTGCCGGTCAGGTTCGGCGGCGCCAGTTTGGCGTACGGTTTGCCGGAGAAGGATATGAAGTTGATCTGAATGCCGTGTTCCAGGCATTCCTGGATCACATCCGTGGAGAGGGAAACCCCACGCCCGGAAATGGTGATCTGTTTTATGTCGTAAAACGGGGTCTCACTCAACACCTCTCCCTTTTGCCGCACCAACAGCCGCTCGCTCTTTTTCCCCAGCGCACATCCGTAGTCCGAAACGACAAGATGCATAGCCAAAACGCACCTCCCCGTCAAAAAAATGGTTAGGGAAATGGATTTTACCATAATTTGCAGTCCTGCTCAATACTTTTGGGCGAAATAACCTACCTGCTCCAAGAGCATCATTGGTTCAGAATATCACGCAAGTACTGCCGGATGTACGGGAGGTAGTCGAAATACTCCCGCCAGGTATTCTCCAAAAAGGCGTACCGCGCTTCCTCATCACGACAGAACACCAAAATACCAGCCGTAGCGTGATAAGCAAACGCTGCGGGAGAATAATTCAACACTTTGAGGTCCGCTTCCCCACCCACCACCCTGTTCAGTAATACCGATTGCCTCAACTCGTAGTCCAGTGCTTGCTCCCTGGGCACAAGCGATCCTCTCACGTACACGGCGACGTCGACATCGTTTGGGTTCGGCCTTTCCAGGACAGAACCGTGTACGTAAGCGAAAAGAACTTCCTCACGATGGGAAAAGTACTCGGTAAGTGCTTTAAGTGCTTTTTTCAAATCATCGATCACTTTAATTCATCTCCAAGAAAAGAGGACACCGCGGCAAGAAACAGATCTAAGTCTTGAACATCGTGTCTGATTATTTCAAACACCCTGCGATCATCAATTGTTCCGTATTGATGAACCACCAAATTGCGGAACTTGGCCATACCCGCCAGCCGCTCAGCCAAAACGGGAGAAATTACCCCTTGCTCTCCAAGGATCAAGTAACAGTCGCCGTATCCGATGGGTGTTCGCTCCGCTACCCGGGCTGCAACATGGTTACAGATGGACTGGGCTGCTTCAGCAACCACAATAAGTTGGTATTTCGCCGATGAAACGACGGTGTCGTCGGCCAGAAATCCTTCCTTGTCCAGCGCAGCGTAGCCGGCGAGCACTCTTTGTGCCCGGCGGATATCGGTGGCCTTTTGACGGAGCATGTCAACATTGTAGCTTTTCATGGGTGGCTTTCAGCATCCCCTATGTTATTCTTTATCCAGTCTCACGCAGCAACCCCCGCTGCAATTAAAATAACCCTCGTGCTCCAACTGGCCCCGGACGCTGGCTGTCAACACCGATCCCGGGGCCCAGTAGACCATCCCTTGCGTTAAGTTGAAGCCAAATGCGTGACTGCAGGATGTCTCGCGGCCGACTACGGGTTCGACGGTGCCGCGGGCGTAGATCCCCTGCGCCAAGATGTGAGCAAATAGGGTGTCATTCGTCTGGAAATAGACGCGTGGCGAAGGTAGATCTGTTTGGACTGGCAAGCCGTCCAAGGTCGAATCCTCTTTTAACGAAAGGATTCGCAGACGACCAAAACCGTAGCGTCGTTCGCCGCCCACATGCAGATCGCCCAGCCAAGCTCGCCACCTCTGCTCCGTTCCAAGAATGTTTCTGGCCTCGTCCTTCAGAAAAACCCAGCCGGTTAGGCACGTATGCTCAGACATGTTCTTAGCTCCTGCTGGGTAAGGAGAAACAAACTCCACTTCGTGTAAGCTGCCTTCTGCGGCACTGGTGGTGGCAGCATCTACGGCAGTGGTAACATGGGAGTCAAGATAGCGCCGCTGGAACTCGGCCTGGGTTAGGCTGCCATAATACAGACCATCGCTTTTATAGCATGGGGCTAGTACACTATTCCCCTCACTAACGAAAAAGTAACTGAAGCGGCAATGGTCTTTCACCCATTTGCCTATTTTCTGGTAGTCGCCCTGGGGAACGTTCTGTCCTTGAAAGCCACCGCGCGTTAAGCGCTCAGTGACTGCGCCCCACAGGTTGCGTGCCGGGAGGTGGTAGCGCGTGCGTTGTACGTTGCCCACCTTATGGTAGCCAATATGCAGCGGGCTAAGTAATTCATAAGTTAGGCAGAAGAGTTGCCAGTTCATGCCGATCCCTCCAGAGCTTTGGCATGATAACGGGCATAGATCAGGTCACCTCTATCCAGTCTCACACAACAACTCCCGCCGCAACTGAAGCCCAAAGCGGGAATCATAAGGGACACGGGCTCCCCATAAGTGCCGGTCGGCTTTTTCCAAACGGCCTTCCTTCTGCAGCCGCCAGAACTGGCCTCTGCTCACGGGGACCAACAACGACTGAATAAGTAAAGGTTCTTCTTCGTTAAGCCGGAGGTATTCGGTGTGTAGGTCCATCGGCAGAACTTCCTGTCCGTCAAACATTTCACAGAATTTATCTTCCAAACGTTCGTCAGTTTCGAAAGCATACAGGCGGGAGAGAACTTCGGACTTAAATCCTTCTGCGGCTTTCAATATTTCATTTTTCAACCAAGCGGAGACCGAACCGCTGTACACGGCGTCCAACAGGGCTTGAATTTTTGCTTCATCCACCATCTTTTGATCCAGCGGCACCAATTCCTGCAAGGCCTTTTCGACCAGGGTTTTCGGATAAACCGGACAGCGTTCCGGGATTTCGGTCAAGACAACCACATCCCGCTCTTGGTACCGGCGACCGCGATTAACCCTTCCAAAACGCTGCAACAACGCTTCCAAAGGCGCTGGATCAGTAAACAAGACATCAAAATCCACGTCCAGACTGACCTCCACCACTTGGGTAGCCACCAAAATTAATGATTTGGCCCGGCTCCCGGCATTTCTTGTCGATACCTGCTGCAACAGCCACTGCTCTTTCGCAAAACGATCCCGGGGACAAAACTTGCCGTGGAGCAGTTCCACTTGGATTTCGCCATTCGAAACGACATTTAGCATTTCCCATATTTGTTGGGCGCGTTGAACAGTGGTGGCCACAACCAGAACTGCCAGGCCCTCCCTCGCCTTCTGCTGAATCTCCTGGATTGTCTCTTCGTCCAGCAAATTCGCGGCCCGCAAATGCAAGCGATGGCGGCGAAACGCCTCATATGCTTTCGGCGTAGCTATGATCGGTATGGGTTGGTTGAGTGTTTCACTTAGAATTTCCTTTAAAACTGAAGGCAACGTAGCGGACATTACCAGCACATTTGCCGCTAAATTCTGAACCAGATGCTCAAGGAGCGCCAAGATCATTCCCAGCCGGCCAGGATCATAGGCGTGAATCTCATCAAAGACCAATCGGGCACCCGTGCAATCGGTCCAGAGCGCCTCATGGCCGCGCAACTGGAATGCGCCCCGCAACAACTGGTAAGGGGTAAGGATACGCACCGGGGCAACATGCAAACGTCCGAGATTGACCTCCCGTACAGCCTGATTCGTTGCTTCTCCTGGAGTGTAACCGCGGTCCAGCAACTGCCGGTAAAGGGCCTGCAAAGCTCGGGAATGCTGCAACACCACGTGGTCGTCGCCGAAGCGTTCGCCCAAGCGACTACGCATCGCGTTCAGGCTAGCCTGGAAAGGAAGCACATAGAAAAGCGGGGGGCCTCCAGCCCTTACCTGACCGTTTGCGGCAGCCCACAGCAAAGCGGCTTCAGTCTTGCCGCTTCCCGTCGGGGCCACCAGCACAGCGCATCCCGGCGTCTTCCCGGCGCGGGTTTGATGAGCATAGATTTCATCTTCGCCCTTTGCAGACAGCGGCAAGGCCAGCACTTTTGCCATGGTGGCGGTAGAGGCAAGCGCCTCCAACTTCCCAAATGTCTGCCAGGCTGACCCCGCATGATCCGCCAAGATCAACACGCCCCTTGTGAATCGTCCGGCCAGGGCCGCTGAGGAATGAGCCTCCTCTTTGCGAAGGCGGTCGACCAGTTGGGCATAAGCGTCCAACGCTTGCCGGGCCAAGCCCGGAAAGGCTAAGCGATTAAAAGCTTCATCTGAGGCCCGAAGGGAAAATTGCTCGCGTGACGCCAACCACAAACACTCGTCAAGCAACGGTAGCAAGCCGTGCAGGACCATCTTCGGGGCCAGATGAAAAAACTCTTCGTCCAGCTCCAGAGCCATTCGCGCCAAAGAATCGGGCAATGGAGGCTCTTCCCAGTCGAAACCCGGCGGGTAATCCCGCGCCAGAGTAGACAAATCCTTATGGTGAGATAGTATTCCAGCAGCCACCCACGGCAGGTCCTGATGTGGATCGCTGCCCAAAAGCCAGGGAAGAAAAGCGGCAGAAAGGACTTCATGCCGGTATGGAAAACTACCTTTTCCGCGCAGCAGCTGCTGAAAACCGCCCGCACATTTTCCAACATCGTGGAGAACGGCGGCCAGGGCCATTCGCGGCCAAAAATGCGGCATTTGCGCAAGGTTGCTCAATTCCGGCTGGCGCGCATGTAAAGCGACAACATTAGCGAGCACCTGCTGCGTATGGCTGATCAGGGTTTCTCCGGCGGTTGCCCGGCCGACCGGACTTTTGGCCCAAACATCATCAAAACCCGGCAACATTATCATCGTCTCCGACAAAAGAGTGGAAAACAAGTCCCCTTTTCACCCCATCGTTTTTTGGGGGTGAATCCGGGTCCACCAACCATTCTTTGGGTGTTTGATCTTCTTGCTGGAGCAGCCGGTTGCTATGGGAAACATCCCCGGCGTAAATCAGGTCAAAGAGCATAATGTATCTGGCAAAATGAGGCTCCCGGTCTGGTGGCGGCTCAATGTAACGCGGCATAAGAACCGTCACCCCGCGTCCAAGCAACGGCCGCATGGCAAACGGCAGCAAGGTCTCCTCGAAATAGGCGCCTTTTGCTTTTTCCAGCTCCAACACTTTAACCGAAGTGATGCTGGCCAGGTCTTGAGACCGTCCTAAAATTACGCAGAACACCGGATGGCGAAAAGCTTCAGCCAGTTCGGGCGGGTGAAGATAAAGAGTCAAACGGCAGCCGAACAAAAAATCGCGCAGATGTGGTTGAACCACAGCCTGAGTGGAAACAGGATATTTTCTTTCTTCCCACTTGAATGTTTGGCCGCCTTTGGTGATTACATGCTGGTGTTCCAAGTCACTCCCTCTAGCTTGAAAACTAAACTGGTAAGCGAACCTGACGTCTGCCGGGTCGAGCCATTCGCCCGCCGCGCTGGCAATATGGCCGTAAATGGTCGAGGGCGGCGGCATACCAAAGCTGGTCTGCCGCCCAATTAAGAAATGGGGGTAGCGAAAAGAGGCGATAGGGGCTTCGATTTGCACTTTAGCTACTTTCATTCGTACCAGGCCTCATTACTGGAGTCGGCCAACTTGTCGGCCATCGCTTGGATCGCTTCTCGGGGATGCTGCAAATGAATCGCAGAGCTATTACCGACGGCAGCAATGGCCTCCTGCAAAGCTTGACGCTCTTCGTCCAGAAAGCCTTTGGCCCATCCAATATGGATGTCGGACAAAAAGTCTTCCTTGTAAACTCTTAGAATTTCGGCAAATGCTTCCCGGTCAAATTCGGTTTGGTGGGTTTTCGAAGCTTTAAGCACCCGGTAGAACGGATTGTTGCCGTTCTTAATCACTGCCACAAAAACAACCGCCGGGACCAAATCCGTATAATGCAGGGCTTGTTTCGCTCCACCGTTCAGCTCAGCCAACGCCCCAACTAAAGCAACCACGCGTTGGCGACGGTCTTCAATAGGCAAACGCAGCGCCTTTTGCTTTCGGACCCTAACTTCTTGGCATTCCTTAGCTTGGGCGTCTTCCCGACGATGAACATCCAGATTCTTGTAACCCACCCTTTCGCTGTCGAAAAAAGTTCCGGCGCAGGTGAGGTCAAGTGAAAACAGGCCGCGGAGATGAGCACGGTAAAACTCATGTTCGTGCGGTACCGGATTGCCGTCTTGGCGGGTCATGGTTCCAAAATCTGACACAATGGGGGACGGAGCGATGGCCACAAAGGTTCCCACCCGGAAAGGCGAAACGCGGGTGATTTCCCGGTCTTTCTCCAGTGGGGTAGGCATTGAGGCCTTTACGGCATCAGTTTTTTTAGACGGAGCGCGCATGTACCCAAAAAGATCGTCGTCCCAGTTTTTCACCGGATTGGCGTCAGTGTAAGCAATTTTCCCCTCGCGGAATACGGGTGCCGCCACCCAAGCGCCACCGGAGGTTTCCAGTCCGGTGCGCAGCCAGTACCGAAAGGCTTGTGCCGATACGTACGGGAGC
>DBEH01000011.1:10195-16984 GCA_002294005.1 Firmicutes bacterium UBA911
GATCTTTTTCACGGCGATTGTGTTGTCCGTTCGGGCCCCCGCATCGGCTCCGGCGTTGTTCAAGGCGGAGGCCGGGGCATCCAAAACCAACATTCCTGCCAGAAAAGCCATTCTCAGTCACTCCTCATAAATAATTTTCAATTGGTCGCTTCTTCGTGCATCTCAGGCTCAGCTAAAAGTTCGCGATTATCTTCCCGGCTAAAAAACCCTTTGCTGTAAAGCTGCTCCACCAGTCGAATGGAAATTAAATCTCTTGACAGGAACCAGTCGCTACGCCCGACAGCACTGTCGGCCTCGAAAACATTCAGGTAGTCCTCCAGGCCAAAGAGCAACCGGCCGTGATCTTTGGCCTGGTTGCGCTGGGCCTTGGTCAAGGCGTTGCGAACCCCCCGAGGCCATTGACTGTAAACCAGGTCGCGAAACAACCCTTTGTCATTCGTCTGGCTGATATGTTCAGCCAAGCGATCGGCGAACTGCTTGATCACTTCAATCCGCTTTTCATCCACTCCCATCACCTCTTTTAAGAATATTGCAGTTAAGATCCAATCCGTCATTTCCGGTTTCCGCAACTTAACAACTCCCGAAACGGGAGTGTCTCCTAGCAAATGACGCCTCAAAAACTCCTTGGCGGCACCAGAATCCATAAATCCACGTTCATAAATCGCAAATAAGTCCGCAATAACATCATTCCGGGATCGACCGGGACCGCCCGGTAATTGTGGAGTATCCGGCCTTTTTCTTCCACGGCTGCTCTTTTTTTCCTCACCTTCGAGAGCCGGCTTTTCCTTGCCGTAAGGTGTGCGCCAGGCCTTGGCTACCGAGCTTCGCCACCGTTCCCCATAAGGTGTTGCATCCACAATTCTTAAAAACCGCGTTACCTGAGCCGGGAGATGAAAGATTTCTAAAGAAGGTCCCTGCCCGGAATTACTCAACCAATAAGCAGTCACCGAAACATCCCGGCGCCCCCCGAACTCTCCACCCGTACGCACGCGATAGATCTCCATAAGGTCGTTAGCGATCAAAGTGCCTGGCGCCTTGGCATCCGGATACTTAGCCCGCCCCTTGGAACTATCCGCAGCTTGTTCCCGCTCCAAATCCGGAGAAGGACCTTTTGTTAAAGGCAGACTCCCACTTTTCGCCAGATTGAGCAGCCGCTGATTGTCGGCCAGGTACTTCTCGGCAAAGGCCAAGGTAATAGCAGGATCATCCCCGTGAGCGATCAACAGGCGCCCTTCGGCGCGTCGCCCTCCCAGCGGCAGTGCCTGCAGCGCTACCAGGTACGGGCCGAAAACCGGCAGAAAGCTACGGCCGGCAGGGAAAAAATTCAATACGTCTTCACCAGTAAGCAGCGGCATTTGCCTTCTCTCAATCAGATGAGAGGCTGATTTTCCGGAAAATGGGCAGGTATACTCTGTCGCTCCGGAATCCGGCTTTGAGCGGTGCGCCCGCAATATTCTTTCTTCATACTCTTTCCTCTTTTTTGGCCCGGACGTCGGATTGTCGTAAGCGTTCATGGTAAAAACACAGGCGTTGTAACTGGTCATTAACCCGCTGAAGTAATATTCGCTCATCCGGTCGGCCGCCGCATCCAAATCTTCTAACGTTAGGTCTCCGGGGTCGCTCTTCCTACTCATAGCGCATAATGTGGCAATTCCCACATCCACCAACGGGTGCCCGGTCCAAGCCAGCATCCTTCTCCACCTCCTCAAAGACCAATTTGTCTGGATAAATTCCCAATCAGGATAGATTAACCCGTGGTGTTTAGCTGAAACTAAACACAGAACAAACTGTCTTAAATAAGAAATCAACACCCATGAGGTACGGTAGTTCTATTAACTTACTATTACAAATGATAGCTTGCATTTTCCACTATTTTCTATATTTTGCTAAAACTTTATGTGGCTAATTTACCGGTTTATCAGGTAGAATTAATTCTGAGTAGTCATTGACAACCCCCATCAAAGGGGGACTAAAAAGTGGTATTTAAATGGTAAGCCGTATTGGCCCGCTTAAAAGGGGACTGTCGGCGGCCCGTACGTTCCTGCCATGCCTAGTACTTCCGCCCCCACCTGTCTCCGAAAGTATTCCGGGGCCAAGACCTCGGCCCGGGAGCCAAAGCTCATCACCCAGCGTTTCACCTCGCCCAGGCCGCGCACCCGCAGGGCGAGGGTGAGTGAGCCGTCCGGGTGTTCGTCAATCTCCTGACTGGGATGCCATTGGCGTTCGCGGATGTACCGGGCCTGGAAGGAGTCGAAGTGGATGCGGACCTCTTCCAGTTCCCCGCCCCGTTCGAGGGCGAGGCTGTCCCCCAGGTAGGCGCTGATGTCGAAATCCGGATCGGGAGTAAAGCGCACAGCGGTCAGCCGGAGGTTCGTGATCCGGTCGAGAGCGAACATGCGCACCTCGCGCCGCAGGTGGCAGAAGGCGATGAGATACCAGGCCCCCTGATGGTGGCGCAGGTGGAAGGGGTCGACCCGGCGGGAGGTGTCGGCGTCGCGGCTGGCGGAGTAGTAGTCCAGGCTTACGGTGCACCGCTCGCGCAGGGCCCGGCCCAGCAGTTCCTGCAGGTGCAGCAGGTGTTGCTCGTCGCCCCGGGGCCGCTCCACGGCGAAGGAGATGGTCTGGTTGACCAGGGAGAAATCAAGGGAGACCGTTTCGGGCAGCGCCAGGCAAATTTTCTCGAAGGCGTCCGCGATCAGTTTTTCGTAGGGGGTTCCCCGGTACTGCGAAAGGAGTTTGGTCCCCAAAAACAGGGCCAGCACCTCGCCTTCGGACAGGGTGAAAGGCGGCAGTTGAAAGTCGCGCGCGTAATGGTAGCCGCCCTGCGTCCGGTCGTACTCCAGGGGGGCGTTCAGTTGGTCGCGCAGGTACTCCAGTTCGCGCTCGACGGTGCGCCGACTGGTCTCCAATTCCTCGACCAACCGGGCCACGCTGGGAAACGTGCGAGCGCGCACCAGGGCGTCGATGTAGTAAATACGCCCCAGAGCCGCGCGATTACGGTTCCCGAAGGCCCTTTTCGGGTCTTTGCCCATCTTGTCATCACCTGGCACCTTGGTACCATTAATAGCCTTTGCATCCAGTTTCGACGCTATCACCAATTATCCTTTCCGAATCCTGATTATGACACAGAATTCCCGTCGCGATTCAGCGGCCCGGCCGCAAATGGTCGTCAACTCCATGTTCTCATGATAAGCGCCGGCCCCGCCAAATACTGGCGGGGCCTGATTTGGGCCCTAAAAGACCACCCGGATTGCGGCAAGTGCTCGGCATTGTCATTCCGCGCCCTCGATCCGGTACTTCCCCATGCCGAAAACGGCGCCCTTGCCGACGTGCACGTATTCGCCGATTTTGAGCAGGGGCCGGAATTCGGCCGCATCTCCGGAGTAGATCACCTTGCCGACCAGGCCACCCAGGATGATGCGGGCGTCATGGCGGCCGGAATACCGGTCCCAATCCACCCAGCGCGTGTCCTCGGACAGGGTGCGGACTCGCTCGGCGCGCCCGATAAGGCCCGTGAAGTCCACGTCCAGTTCCTCTTCCTGGTGGAAGTACATCAACGATGAGATCCGGCGCAGCAGTCCGCGGAGCAGGACGTGAAACGGAAGCGCGGTCACGAACCGGTCGTGGTGTTTAAGCCGGGTCATGGTCAGTAAGTTTATCTGCAGACTGTCATTCGCCGCGTTGGCGGTGGTTTGGCTCATGATTTCGGCGCCGGTGAATGATGTCCCGGGGTCGCGTACGGTGCGGTCTGAGGCGCTGAAGATCGGTTTTTCCGTCCCGTCCAGCCCGACGAAGTTTATCCCGCGGAGAGAGTAGGGGCGCCGGCCCTTGCCGATGCCCACGCGGCCCAGCTCATCGAGGCTGAGGATAAAATAAGGAAGGAACTTGATGCCCTTCCCGACGACCACCAGGTGAAAGGACAGCCGCTCTCCGGGTTTGTATTCCTGCTTGGCTTCGAGGGGCGGCTCGAAGACGAAAGGGCGCGGGATGCTCTCCAGGTTTCGCAGGGCCTGCGCGCCGGCGGGCGGAGCGGTCTCGAACACGTAGGCAAAGGGGCAGGATTCCTGAAGCAGGCAGCCCTGGCATTCGTCCTGCCTTTGGGCGCAGCATATCCGGCGGAAGACGCTTCCGAACCCGCCCCGCAGGGTGGAACCTTTGTAGCGGGGCAAAAGCAACCCATCCGCACCCGCTTCCAGTTCAACCCGGTAGCGGGCGATGCGCAGATTGGAAAGACTGGAACCGGAGAGTTCATCAGGGTTTTGCATCATTGCCATTCCTTCCCCAGCGCTGCTGTGCTCCCCGGACCCATTCGGCGTCCAGGCGGGTGTGGCTCAGGAGCGCTTTAAGGTTTTGTCGTGTTCGCCGCAATTGCGAAGGATGATCAGGTCTCCCACCCAGGTGAACGTGAGGCGCAGGCCTGCTGAGGCTCTGGCTTCCCAAACGTCTATTGTGCCATGGACTTTCTTGACCCGGAGTGAGGGATGGTTAATGTCGGTGGACATCAGCCGCAGGGCCTTTTTTACCGCTTGGCGCTTCTGCTCGTCCAGTTTTCGGTAAGCCCTCTTGAATCGCTCGGTCCGTTCGAACCTCACGGGTCCAGATCCTCCAGCAGTTCATCCACGTTGGGAAAAGCCTTTGTTCTGCCGGCTTTGAGGTCCGCCTGCGCTTGTTTCTCCGCTTCCTGCCATTTTACAGTCCAAAACCATGCCTGTTCCGCAGGAATCATTTTCATCGGTATCAGCACAATTTTGCCGTCTTCAATCATTACCTGAAGCACGTCCCCGTCCTCAAGAGGAATCCGGCCCTTGACCAATCCCAGGCTGACCACACCCCGCTTCTGCACAGATACGTTACCTACAACTTCGCCCATACTTATCCCTCCGGCCGTTTGACAACATTGCTGCGTTTCTGCATTGCAGCATGACTGCTCACATTATATCGTGCTATATCGGCGGTGATCAACACGATTTACAAGAGTAAACCGGATGGGCATAATAGTATCAGGGGGGAAAGCCGAAATGCCCGAAGCAAAGAACACCGACTTTGGACAGCGCATCAAGAGGCTCCGGGAAGAGGCAGGTATCACCTTAACCGAGCTGGCCGAGCGGGTCGGAGTCACCAAGGGTTACATCTCACAGATCGAATCCGATTCAATTAAGAAGGTTGCGGCCAACCGCCTGTTCGACATCGCCCAGGTGCTGGGCACGGACATCGGGTACCTCCTGGGCCGGAGGGTCGTTCCGGAGGCCGGGAAGGCGGGCGCCGTTACGGACGAGCTCAGGGAGTTCCAGGAGCGGTACGACGTCCCGCCGGGGGACATTCAAATGCTGGCCAGCATCGAGTTTCGCGGCAACCGCCCGCGGACGGCCGACGGCTGGAAATTCATCTACGAGGCGATCAAGCACGGCGGAAAGATGTGAGGTGGGCGCGTGCGCTTCGTCACTCCGGAACCCAAGCTGCGGGTGCGGCGTTCTTACTGTTCAGAGAATTTCCGGGGATTCATTCCACCTCACTGCTTAGTTCCGGCGGCCAACCCCTTTCATCGCGTCCTGGGCCTGCCGGAGCAGGCCATCGTTGAAGGAAAAGGTCTTGTGTCCTTCGGGAGCGGGAACTGCTTCTCCCGGGAGTTGCGGTACAGCATCGTTTTGTTGGGAGTGGCGGAAGCAGGCCCGTTCGAAGAGGCGGTGATGGGCCTGCTGGTTGACGAGCGAAAAGCTGCCGCCGCACTGCCGCCGGAGTCCTAGCCATCCTCTCCGGATTTCATGGCGTCGTTGCCTGCAAACCCAGGCGTTGCCTTATGAACTCTATGGCCTTGCGCGCAAGAGCCACCGCCTCTTGCGCGGGTTTCCCGGTATACACTTTGGCGGGAATGCTATCGGGAATGCCGTTGGGATAGTGTGTAGGGATATAGTAGCCGTCCAGAATGGCGATTTCATCCCTGAGTGCCGCAAAACCGGAGTCGTATTCCTCCGCCCAGGTTGTCAGCGCGGTGACTGAATGCCCGGTCACCATCTCTCCCCCTTTGGGCATAAAGGAAGGCCTTCACCGCTTTTTCCGCTGCCTGCTGGGCGATGAAGCATGCCAAATGGAACACCCGGTTGTCAAGCAATACTTGCGCACCCCACAAATCAGCCTCCGCCTGCTCCAACCAGCGCAGGCCCTCCTCTTTAGCGCTCCGCTTCATAAAGCACTTTCCCCTCCCGCAAAACGACTCTCAAAAAGGGACTGTTTTCTTTCATCTCCGCAAATTCGCCGGGAGTGTATATCAGCAAATCGACGGCGATAAGCGGCTTGATTTTTTTATATAGGTCGCCAACCCTGGCCGGGAAATCATACTTGCTCTCCATCACCACAACCAGATCCAGGTCGCTGTTCAAACCAGCCGCGCCGCGCGCGGAAGAGCCGAAATGAATAATCCTTTCCGCTCCAAGCTCCACCAGTTCCCGCCGAATACGGTCGAGTTCACTGCGGAGAAGCTTGATATTCCGCTCCTTGCGCCTTTCCAGAACTTTCCTCATACATCCCGCCTCAGGAATATCATACAACGTCAGACAAGCCTCACGCGGGCTCAGAATCATCATTCCGCGGAAATCCCCCAACTGCAGAAGATGACTGTCGCCCGAGATGATGGCCTCGGCTCCGGCCTCCACAGCGCAGGCAATGACCTTGTTATCATCCGGGTCTTCCCTTATGACCCTGAATCCCCTCGTTGGAATGACCAACCGGCCAGGATGGTACAGCCAGGATAAAACCGGGGGTAGATCGGGGTGCTTGGCTAATAGCGCCAGC
>DBEH01000011.1:17327-24340 GCA_002294005.1 Firmicutes bacterium UBA911
GCGCCAGCACCTCGACGAGTTCGTCCAAAATGGCCGGACAGACGTACAACGAAAGCCTGCCCTGGATACAGGCGTCGAGCAGTCTTTGAGGCGGACCGCTCCAACCCAGGGCCGACACCAGGGAATTGGTGTCCATTACGATTCTGCTCAACGGGACCGGACCTCAAGGACAGCCTCGCCGACTACCGACTCCGGGATCCCGGCTTGGGCCACGCCGGCCCGTATTCGGGCCAGAGCCTCGGCCACCCGCTTGGCCGTGGCTTCAGCAGCAAGTTCCTGGAGTTTCCGGTATTCCTCGTAATTGATCAGCACAGCCTTTTCCCGGGCGCGCCGGGTAATCACCACGGTTTCCCGTTCCCGGCTTACCCGGCTTACCAGTTCCCCCAGGACGCGCCGCGCTTCCTCCACACCGAGCATGTTTTCCATAAGCTTCACCTCTAGGTTTAGCTTAGGTCTGGCGACATGCCTTGTCAAGAGCCTGCGCTTTTTCGTGGTCGTTGATTCTAATATGGAAAACAAATTCAAAGACTTGCTGGTGTGGAGTGGCCCAGAGACGCCAAACGGGGCAAGGCCGCTCGCAGATTATTCCGCCAAGCGTTGCTGCGCTCCCCGGACCCAGTCGGCGTCCAGGCGGGTGAGCCGTTGTTTTTGCAGGTTCTCGCGCATAATCCAGAGGAGGTCCTTGTCCCGGGATGAAAACCATTTCGCCATGACTTCCTGGCCGGGGGCGGGCAGGGCGGTGACGGCCACGCTCCAGCAGTAACCGAGGGCTTTTAGCAAGGCATTGAACCCGGGGCTGGTGCGGTCGTCCTCCACAAGGAGCCCGGCGGTGACGCGGTCGAGGAGGGCGAGCACGGCCAGGGCGTGTTTCTTCTCGGCTAAAAGGCGCGGTTCGCAGAGGCCCGCGGCGGCGGCCCGCTGTTCGTAGAGGCCGCCCCGGCTCCAGCCGTCCATCTCCCGGAGCAATAGGTCCATGTCGGCGTCGCCGATGTGCTGGAGGGCTTTTGCCACCGCCTCCCGGACCCGCCAGCGGGGGTCGGGGGCGTGGCGGCGCAGTTCGGGCAGAAGGTCGGTGTCGCCCCAGCCAATCAGCTTCCCGAGCCCGGCCACCCCGCACGCGGCGAGGAACTCGTAGGGCGAGTCGGCGGGCGCCTTTTCGGGGGTGTACGCGGCCAATTCCAGGAAGAGTGCTTTGGTGCCCTCGGCGGCCACCGCCTCAAGGAGCTCCAGGTTCGCCCTTTTCCCCGGCAGGCCGGACTCCGCCAGCAAAAACGGTTTCCAGTCCGCGAGGGACCTCAGGCGGTTCCGGTACTCATCCACCTTGCCCATGTGCGCTCCCCGCCCTTGGAAAGTTTTGTTCTGTGCGGCCTCTTTATGGGTATTTTCTACAAGTGTGCCCGTTTCCCCTTTGGCCATGCCGCACGCGGCACCACTTAGGATGAAAATCACCTAAACCGCCGCTCTGTACTTTCGGGTGCCCCGCGATAAGCGGAAGCGCGAGCGACCGGATAAGCGGCGGGATTGTGGTATACTGGTGGAGCGAATCGTCAACGAGAGGCGGGCCTTTGCTAGGATGCCTTACGACGGGCTGGTGCTCGCGGCGGTGCGCCGCGAGCTGGAGGAAAAACTGGCCGGCAGCCGGATCCAGCGGGTGCAGCAGCCGGAGAAACTAACCCTGGTGCTGCAGTTCCGCACCCCGGGCACGACTTACCACCTGCTTCTGTCCGCCCACCCGCAGCAGGCGCGGGTGCACCTGACCGGGGAACGGCTGGAAAACCCCCTCTCGCCCCCGCTCTTTTGCAGCGTGTGCCGCAAGCACCTGGAGGGCGGGCGGGTGGAGGCGTTTGTTCAGCCCGGCTTCGAGCGGGTGCTGATGCTCGCCGTCCTGTCGCGGGACGAGCTGGGGCGGGACAGCAAGAAGCTTTTGATCGCCGAGATCATGGGCCGGCACAGCAACCTGGTACTGGTGGACGCCGAGACCGGCTTGATTTTAGACGCCGTTAAGCGCTACACCCACGCGGTGAGCCGCTACCGGGAGGTGCTGCCGGGCACGCCGTACCTGGCCCCGCCCCGGGAGAAGGCCTCCCCCCTGGGGCTTTCGCCCGAGATGTTCGGGGAGTTGCTTTTGGAGCTGCCGGTGCACCTGCCGGTCTGGGAGGCGCTGCAGCGGCGGTTTGAGGGTTTAAGCCCCCTGACGGCCCGCGAGGTGGTACACCGGAGCGGGCTGGATGCCGCGCTGACCCTGAACTACTGCGGGGAGCATGAGCTCTTCGCCCTCTGGGAGGCGTACGCCCGCCTTTTCGCCCAGGCCGGCGCGGAGCTTTTCGAGCCCACCGTGCTTTTGGGCCCTGGGGGTGCGGCGGCCGACTTCGCCGCTTTCCGGGTCGGGCACCGGGAGAGCCGGACCGAGGGCGAGGAGATGAACGCTCTGGTGGACCGGGTGTCCCGGGCGCGGGCGAGCGGCGAGCGGGTGAAGGGCCTGCGCGAGGGCCTTTTGGGGGCGGTGTCCCGGGCGAGAAAGCGCCTGGAAAAGCGCCTGGAGGGCTGCCACGGGGCGGCCGCCAACGGGGTGAAGGCCGGGGAACTGCGCCGGCTGGGCGAGGTGCTGACCGCGAACCTCTACCGGCTGGACGGGAACCCGGAGCGGGCGGAGGGGGTGGTGCTGGAAGACTTCCACACCGGGCGGCCGGTGGAGATCGCCCTGGACCCGCGGCTCTCCCCGGCCCAGAACGCGCAAGTTTACTTCAAGCGCTACAACAAGCTCCGGAAGGGCGCCGAGCGGGCCCGGGCGGAGCTGGCCGAACTGGAGGCCGAGGCCGCCTACCTGGACGCGCTGGAGACGGCCATCGCCCTGGCCGAGACCCCCGCGGACCTGGACGAGGTGCGCGAGGAGCTGGCGGGCGCGGGGTATTTGCGGGAGAAGGCGGCGGCGCGGCGGCCGAAGAAGCCGGCCGAACTGCGGCCGCTGGAGCTGGTGACGGCGGACGGAACGGTGGTGTACGTGGGCCGGAACAACCGCCAGAACGAGCTGGTCACCTTCAAGCTCGGGCGCCCCGACGACCTCTGGCTGCACGCCAAGAACATCCCCGGGGCGCACGTCATCATCCGCACCGGCGGGCGGGCGGTGAGCGACGCGGCCCTTCTGGAGGCGGCCGCGTGGGCGGCCTACTACAGCAAGTCCCGCCAGGGCAGGAAGGTGCCGGTGGACTACACGCTGCGCAAATACGTGCAAAAACCCAAGGGCGCGCGGCCGGGATTTGTGATCTATACGCATGAGAAGACGGTGCTGGCGGACCCGCGGCCGGTGGGGCCGGCGGCGCCTGGGCCGGAGGGGTCCGGGGGGCGGTAGGTGGGGATGCGGAACATCTCCGCCAGTTGATGGAGCCGGTCTATCCCGCTATCGCGCAGGGTAATGGAAGCGTCAACATGGCCCAATTTTCCGCAGAGGGCGATCGTATAGCACTTGGTGCCCTGATCAATAATCTTCAAGGCCACGTCCGCATACAAGCACTCCACCCCGTAAAAAACAGCGACGTCATATTTTTCGTGAGCGATAACCAGGTCGCCGTGGTAGGGATTGATCTCGCACGCCGTCCTGGTCATCGGATAGGGGGGGCGCAGATCATAAATCGGGCGGATCTCCGCCCCCATGGCCGCGGCCAACTCCCTGATCGCTTTAGCTCTCCCCGGGAGGCCGTCTTCCCAGGACCAGAGAACCAGGCGGGCGGGGACGACCATCACCGGCCTTTTGGCCCGGCTGACCTTCTCCACAATCTTGTTTAAAGCATCTGCTACCGGGACCGGCTCGCCTTCAACCAGGGCCTTCCCCTTCTCCGGATGGGCCGCCTGTGAAACCGGTTCCGGGCCGACCAGCCAGCGGTAGTCTTCCGCCCGGGCCTCTCTCATTTTGGACCACCCACTTTCTTCTCAATGTTAACTGCGCATGCTTTCAGCGCGGAGGCCACGGACATGCTGCATACCGCCGGGTTGGTCAGCACATTGGCCGGCGCATCGGCGAAGTGGAAGCTCAACGATACCACGCCCTCAGGCACCTGCCCGGTAATCTCCACGCGCGTCTCAATTGAGCCGCGCGCCGAGCTGACCCTGACCGTGTCCCCGGCGCCTACCCCCAACTTGCCTGCGTCCCGGGGGTTGATCTGCACCCGCTCTTCACTGAGCAACTCGTTCAGGCCCCCAACCCTGCCCGTCATGCTCCTGGTGTGATAGTGATACAGCTTGCGGGCCGTGACTAAAACAAAAGGATAATCACGATCGGGCTCTTCCGTGGCCAGGGGGCGGTAATCGACGGTCGAAAACAAGCCGGCGCCGCGGGCAAATCTGTCTTCTTCGCCGCGCCATGACCTGCGGTGCATAATGGCCGTGCCGGGATGATCCTCCGTGGGGCAGGGCCACTGCAGCCCCTGCTCCTCGAGGCGCTCGTAACTCATCCCGCCAAAATAGTGGGGTGAGAGCCGACGCACCTCATCCCATATTTCTTTCGGAGAAGAATGCCTCCAGGGAAGACCCAGCTTTTCCGCCAGCGCCTGGATGATCTCCCAGTCCGGCTTGCTTTGCCCCACGGGCTGAACAGCACGGCGCACCCGCTGCACCCGCCGCTCCGTGTTGATGAAGGTGCCTTCTTTTTCGGCGAAAGAGGCCGCCGGCAAGACGACATCGGCGAGCCGGGCCGTCTCGGTGAGAAAGATATCCTGCACAACCAAAAAGCCCAGCGCTTCAAGCGCTTCCCGCACATGCCGCAGGTCCGGAGAAGTGAGCAGCGGGTTCTCTCCCATAATGTACAAGGCCTTGCACCACCGGCCGGGGTTAGGATGAAACATGTCGTTGATCGTCCTCCCCGGGATATCGGAGAGTTCCACCCCCCAGGCCTGCGAAAACTTGGCCCGGATATGGTCGCTGACCATAGCAGCCGGCACAGCCTGGGGGTGAGCGCCGCAAAAATCAAACTCCAGGGCGGTGACCAGCTCCGCTGCTGCCCCCGCCGCCTCTTCACCCGCCAGCCGCTGCCAGTAAGTGGTCCCATCGCTGTGCAGCGGCTGGTAGCCGGGCAGGACATTGGGCAGGCAGCCCATATCACAGGCCCCCTGGACATTATTCTGGCCGCGTAGCGGGTTGACACCGGCGTTGGGCTTGCCGAAGTTGCCGGTAGCCATCGCCAGGTTGGTCAAAGCCAGAACGTTTTCCGTGCCGCAGGTGTGTTGCGTTACGCCCATGCAGTAAAAAATAGCGGCGGCGGGGGCGGTGGCGTAGAGGCGGGCCGCCTGCGCCATGTCGGCCGCCGCCACCCCCGCGATCGCGGCCGCGGAGTCAAGGCTGTACCGCTCCATGATGAACTCCTTTAACTGCTCAAAGCCGTTTGTCCGCCGGGCGATAAAATCCCGGTCCTCAAGCCCTTCGCCCAAAATGACCGCGATCATCCCGTTAAGCAGGGCCACGTCTGTCCCCGGTTTGAGCTGCAGGTGGACGTCGGCTATGTCAGCCAGCGGGGTGCGGCGGGGATCAATAACGATCAGCCGGGCGCCCCTCTTTACGGCCCGCCGTATGCGGTAGTCGACGATCGGGTGATTGGCGGTCGGGTTGGCGCCGACCACCAGAATAGCATGGCAGCCCTCGATATCGCCGATCGGGTTGGTCATTGCCCCGCTACCCGTGGTGGTGGCCAGACCGACCACCGTCGGGGCATGTCAGAGGCGCGCGCAATGGTCAACGCTGTTGCTCCCCAAGGAGCGCAGCAGCTTCTGGAAAAGGTAATTGTCCTCATTGGCAACCCGCGCCGAGCTTAACCCCCCCAGCGACTCAGGCCCGTATTTTCTCTGCACTTCACGGAAGCCGCTGGCAACCAGCTCAAGCGCCTCGTCCCAGGAAGCCTCTTCAAACCGGTCGTTGCGCTTGATCAGCGGCGCCACCAGGCGGTCGGGATGGTTAATGAAGGCATAGCCGAAGCGTCCTTTAACGCAGAGCTCGCCCCGGTTGACGGGGCTCTGCCGGTCGCCGCGCACCCCGGCAACCCTGCCGCCGCAGACGCCGAGATATATCCCGCAGCCGCAGCCGCAGTAGCCACAGACGGTCTTCACTTCATAAGCCAGTTGCGCCCCGTTGCGGGGCAGCAGGGCGCCCACCGGGCAGCGCGCCATGCACTCCCCGCACGACGTGCATTTCGATTCCTGCAGCGGTTCGTCCTCAAGAGTGCTGGCCCTGGTGGCAAACCTGCGGAAAGAGAAATCGGCCGCTTCCATGCAGGTTAGCTCGTTGCAGGTGCGCACGCAGATACTGCAGCGAACGCACTTGTTATAGTCCCTGATCACGAAGGGATGGGCCTCGTCCACCGGCTGCCGCTCCCTGGTCTTCAATCCCTTCAGCCGCTCCCGGTCAACCCCTATATAGCGAGCCACCTCTTGCAGCTTGCAGTGATTGTTCTTGGCGCAGGCCAGGCAGTCGTCATGGTGGTTTGCCACCATGCGCTCCACCGCCTGGCGGCGCACCTCATCCACCCGGGCGCTGCCCGACCTCACCACCATCCCCCCGACGACCGGAGCCCGGCACGAGAGCACGAGCACCCCGTTGGCCTCGACAACACAAACCCGGCATCTGCCCGTGGGCTTCAGATCGGGGTGATGGCAGAGGTGGGGGATGTATATTCCGTTTTCCAGGGCCGCCTCAAGGACGGTCCTGCCTTCTTCGACGGTAATCTCCCGGCCGTCAACAAAAAGTTCGACCTCCGCCATGCGCCTCTTTGCCTCCTTATAAAAATTTCGAGGGGGACAGGCACCGACCAGGGAGAAGGGGACAGCCTGAGAGAGGAGGACAGGCACCATTTTCGGAACGGCAGCGCAGCCGGTAAGCATTACGTTGTGAGACCAGAACCGGTTCTGGGGGGCTCGGCCTGGGAGAGGGGGACAGGCACCATTTTCGGAACGGCAGCTTGGCCTAGCATGCGCTACGCTGTCCTTCCGAAAATGGAGCCAGTCCCCGGGCGAACCCGCCATTGCCTTTGC
>DBEH01000011.1:24720-29721 GCA_002294005.1 Firmicutes bacterium UBA911
CGAACCCGCCATCGCCGTGCGTCGAGCATGCCGAACTCCGGCCTGATCGGGAATCCAACGGTTGCTGAATTTCAGTTTGCATTTGCGAGCAGCTCTCGCACCGATCATGTGCTTCGGCTCTCATAACGCAAGCGCTTGGGGAGGCCGAGCCTTTCCTTCAGAGCGGCAACGCGGCTCCGGCTTACCGGCACCGTGCTGTTTTGCCGGTCGTTCATGTACAGGACATAAGTACCGTTCAGATCCGGCTTGATTTCTTTGATAAACTTCAAATTAACGACAAAGCTCCGGTGCGAACGGAAAAACACGTCTTGGGGCAACCGGCCGGCCAGCTGTTCCAGGGTATAGATTTGGGGAGCGCTCGCCCGCTCGCCGTACGTGCAAACAATCACGCGGTCGCTCTCCGCGTAGATGTGGGTGATCTCCTGCGTCGGCACCGGGATGATGTTCCCGCGTCTGGTTATGGCCACGGTGGTAAGGGGTTTCTCCTTGCCTTCCGGTACAAGGCGTTCTTTCAACCGGGTGGTGACTTCCAACAGCCTCTTTTCGGTCACCGGTTTGACCAGGTAATCGGCGGCGCCGACACCGAATGCATCCAGGGCGTATTCCTCGTGGGCGGTGACGAACACGACGACCGGCCTGTTCTTCTGGGCGCACAGCTCGCGGGCCAGCTCAATGCCGCTGATGCCGGGCATGCAGATGTCCAGGAAAACAACGTCATGGGCGACCGCCCTAATGAGTTTCAGTGCTTCCCGCGCGTCGGCCGCCTCGCCGACCACCTGCACGGAGCCGCAACGGCCAAGAAGATGACGCATCTCATCCCTAGCGGGATATTCATCGTCCACAATCAAGGCTCGAAGGAGCATCTTTCCTTCCCCCCCTTCCCTATCTCATCTGGAATCTTCTCCTCCTAAGAACAGCCCAATCCTAGAACAGTCCAACCGCATTGCCGGCGGAATCGATGTCGACCTTTTCCGCCGCCGGCACCAGCGGCAGCCCGGGCATGGTCATGATTTTCCCCGCCAGGACGACCAGGAAGCCGGAACCCACCGCGGCGCGCACCTCGCGCACGGTAAGCAGCCATCCCTTCGGCCGGCCCAGAAGCCGGGGATTGTCGGAAAGTGAACTCTGGGTCTTGGCCATGCAGATCGGCAGCCGGTTGAAACCCAACCGGGTGAAGGTCTCAATGTCCGCTTCCGCCTGGTCCGTGAACACCACTCCCTCCGCCCCGTAGACCCGGCGGGCGAGGATCCCGATTTTTTCTTTAATCGGCAGGTTCCAGTCGTACAGCGGGCGAAAGCCCCCAGGGGCGCGCGCCAGGATGGCCAGCACCTTTTCCGCCAGTTCCAGGCCGCCCTCGCCGCCGCGGGCAACCACTTCGGAGACCGCGACCGGGATGCCGCGGGCCAGGCCGTGCTCCCGAATCAGGTTCAGCTCGGCATCCGCGTCCGTGGGAAAGCGGTTGACCGCCACCACCACCGGCAGGTTGAAGTTGCCCGTAATATTGTCGATGTGCGCGTCGAGGTTGGCCAGGCCGGCCCCGAGCGCCTCGACGCCCGGCCGGGTGACCTCGGCGAGGGGGAGCCCTCCGTGCATTTTGAGGGCCCGCACGGTGGCGACCAGTACCACCACGTCCGGCTGGAATCCGCCGTAACCGCACACGATGTCGAAAAACTTCTCGGCGCCCAGGTCGGAACCGAACCCGCCCTCGGTCACCGCGTAGTCCGCCAGCCGCAGAGCCAGCCGCGTGGCGAGGATGGAGTTGTTGCCATGGGCGATGTTGGCAAAGGGGCCGCCGTGCACAAAAGCCGCCTGTCCTTCCGCCGTTTGCACCAGGTTGGGTTTCAGGGCGTCTTTCATTATCACGGCCAAGGCCCCGGCAACCTTCAGGTCGCGCGCGAAGACCGGCCGGCCGTCGCGGGTGTAGGCCACCAGGACGTTCCCGGCCCGCTCCTTGAAATCTGAGAGCCCTTCGGCCAGGCACAGGAGCGCCATAATCTCGGAGGCCGCGGTAATGTCAAACCCGCTTTCGCGTGGTACGCCGTCGACCTTGTTGCCGAGACCGCACACCACATTGCGCAGTTGCCGGTCGTTGACGTCGAGCACCCGGCGCCAGAGCACCCGTTTGGGATCGATGTTCAGGGCATTGCCCTGGAAGATGTGGTTGTCCACAACGGCCGCCAGCACGTTGTGCGCGGCGGTGACCGCGTGAATGTCGCCGGTGAAGTGCAGGTTGATGTCTTCCATCGGCAAAACTTGAGAGTAACCCCCGCCGGCCGCGCCCCCCTTGACCCCGAAAGTGGGGCCCATCGACGGCTCGCGCAGGCACACCGCCACCTTCTTGCCCAGTCGGCCCAGGGCCTGCGTCAGCCCGATCGCCGTGCAGGTTTTGCCCTCTCCGGCAGGGGTAGGAGTGATGGCGGTCGTGAAAATCAGCTTGCCCGGCGGGCGCTCCCGCACGCGTTCCCACAAGCCGTTGTCGA
The DNA here is from genome assembly GCA_002294005.1 of Firmicutes bacterium UBA911. Taxonomy (GTDB): domain Bacteria; phylum Bacillota; class Desulfotomaculia; order Desulfotomaculales; family Desulforudaceae; genus Desulforudis. The sequence continues at coordinate 27,201 of DBEH01000011.1, forward strand.
CCTTGGCCTTGTACTTCCCGTAGAGTTCCAGATCCTCTTCGGCCAGACCCAGATGGCGCGCCACCTCGATTATCGGTTTGAGTGCGGCACTCTGGGCGATTTCGATGTCGGAAAGCATCGTCTGTCTCTTTACCTCCCTGTTTCGTGGGTTAATGGTTATCGACCTGCGGCCTGGGGAGCAGTCCCGCTTCGCTGACGATCTCCGGTACCGCCTCCTCCCACCTGATGGCCATGACGTGGACGCCCCGAACGCCTTCGATCGCGCAAAGCTGCCGGATCAGCTCGACGGCGAACCGTTTCCCCTCCAACGCCTGGTCCGCGGCCCCCTCCACGCGACGAACGAGTTCAGCGGGCACCACCATGCCGGGAATCTTGCTGATGTACCTCAGGGCACCCGCAGACTTCGGCGGCACCACGCCGGCCAGGATAAAGACTTCCTTATCCCACCCCTGCTCCCGGACGGCGGCCATGAAATCCGCAAACAATTCGAGGTCGTATACCGCCTGCGTTTGGATAAAGCGGGCCCCGGCGGCGATTTTCTTTCCCAGCCGCAACACCCGCAGCGGCAGCGGGCCGGCGAAGGGGTTTTCCACGGCACCGACGAACAACTCCGGCGGCGGCTTTACCTGGTCCCCGTTTAGAAACCGGCCCTCGCACAGCCGGCGCGCCAGGCCCACCAGTTGCACCGAGTCCAGATCGAAGACGCCCCGTGCCTGGGGATGGTTGCCGAATTTCTGGTGGTCACCGGTGAGGCAGAGCACGTTCCTGATCCCCAGGCTGGCGGCGCCCAGCAGGTCGCTTTGCAGGGCGAGGCGGTTGCGGTCGCGGGTGGTGAGTTGGAACACCGGCTCCCCCCCGGCCTGCAGTACGTGCGCCGCAGCGGCCAAAGAGCACATGTGCACCACCGCGCTCTGGTTGTCGGTGACGTTCTGGGCGTCCGTGCAGTCCCGGAGCAAGGCCGCGTGCCGGCTTAAGCTCTCCCCGGACGCCCCCTTCGGCGGGCCGATTTCGGCCGTCACTGCAAAGTGGCCCTGTTCCAGCACCTTTCGCAAATTGCCCGGTGTGATCACGGCATCAGGTCCTTTCGCGCCACGGACCGCACGTGCGCTCCCGCACGGGACCAGTCCTTGGGTGGCGTGATGGCGTACAGGTTCTTCAAGCGGCCTTGGCCGGACAGCCGCTCGTAAATGAGATTCCAGGCGCAAGGTTGGTCGCTTCCGATCTCGCAGCGCCCGTTCACCGACCCGCCGCAGGGACCGTTGAGCAGTCCTTTGGCGCACCGGCTCACCGGGCAGATGCCGCCCGTTTCTCCCAAGACACACTCCCCGCACAGGCGGCAGCGTTCTTCCCAAAGCCCGGCGGCCGGGGAGCCGCCGGCGAACACGGTGTCCACGGCGGGGAATACCGGTTTGCCCGGATAGCGCTCCGCCATGTACTGCACCCCCACGCCGCACCCCAGGGAAAAGCAGGCCTCGGCTTGTTCCATGAGCTTGTCGAACAGCGACAAGAACCCGGGATCGCACTGGCGGGCGACGGTCGCCCGGATCACGGCGCGTTTTTGCCCAAGCCGCTTGGCCGCGATTTCGAGCTGGGTCGCGAGCAGTCCCACCTCGCGCTCGCCACCCGCCCCGCAGACCGCCACGCAGCCCCTGCATCCAGCAACCAGGATGGTTCTTCTTCCCGTAGCCGCCGCCAGCAACGGGGGCGCCGGCTTTCTCCGCGCCACGATCACGGACCGCACCTCCCTTCGGCGGCCGCGGCGTGCACCAGCGGGAATACAGGCCCCAGAAGCCGCACCCGCCCCGTGAACTCGGCCGCCATCCGCGCAAAAGACGTGCCCATTGACGCCGCCAGATGGTGCATTTCCAGCCGTTCGGCCTCCAGCCCGACCTCGGAGAGAAACGTCCGCATCCGCTCCACCCGCCTGCCGGCCCGGGTGTTTCCCACCAGGTAGTGGCAACTGCCCTCCAGGCACCCGGCCACCACCACACCGTCGGCGCCGCCCGCAAAGGCGCGTAGGAGGGACTCCTCGTCAACCCGGCCCGAGCAGGGCACCCGGATGATCCGCACTTCCGAGGGATACTGCAGGCGCATTATCCCGGCCGTGTCCGCCGCGCCGTAGGCGCAGTGGTGGCAGCAGAAGGCGATGATTTTGGGCTGCCATTTTTTCTCGACCGTCATCATGCCGGCAGGTGACAGACAATAAGTGCCGCCATCGTTGTTTTACCGTGGTCAGCCTTGCCCGCCAGGGCTTTTGTCAGGTCCACTGTCCTTTCTCCTCCTTGTGACGCCAAAGATGCAGATGTGTAGCAAGTTGATACTCCATTAGTTGTCTTTTATGGAGCCAGTATAGGAGATACGCTTTCCCCCGGCAACGATTGGGCTGCGAAATGCTTCTTAAGCACGGTGAAGTGAGGGTAGGAAAAGCGGTTTGGAACCTGAAAGACACCGGCCGTTTCGCCGATCTCGGCCTATGCCGGCTGCCGGGGAGGGAGTCGGGGTGCCGGGGGGGCAGGCGGCA
>DBEH01000059.1:0-191 GCA_002294005.1 Firmicutes bacterium UBA911
GCCCAGGGTGTACGCCTGCCGGTAGTGGGCAAATCGGGCGACTGGGTGCAGGTGCGCCGGGCGAACGGACAGCCGGCGTGGGTGGCGGGCTGGCTGGTGCGCCTGGAGGCGGCCCCGGCGGCGCCGGCTGGCGGCCAGGTGGCGGTGGTTACCGGTTCGGCGGTGAATTTGCGTGGTGGTGCGGGGACGAG
>DBEH01000059.1:597-7896 GCA_002294005.1 Firmicutes bacterium UBA911
GCGACTGGGTGCAGGTGCGCCAGGCGAACGGTCAGCCGGCGTGGGTGGCGGGCTGGCTGGTGCGCCTGGAGGCGGCCCCGGCCCGGCCGGCGCCCGCAGTACCGGCCACGCCACCTCCCGGTTCCCCGAACCCGGCCACCCCGCCGGACCTTGCGGTGCGGGCTCTGGTCGGGACTGCGGTGGTGGATGTGGCGGCGGTGGACATCCGGAGTCAACCCGGACACCAGCACGCGGCCATCGCCCAGGCGACCCGGGGCTTCCGGCTGGCGTTGGTCGCCGAGCGGGGGGACTGGTACCAGGTCCGGCTGCCGAGCGGCACCATTGGTTGGCTGGAATCTTCGACGGTGCGGGCGGAAATCGACACTTCCGACCTTCCTCCGGCAGAAGGCGGCACCGACCCGCAGCCGGACCGCGGCGGGATTTCGTTTGACGCCAGGTTGTCCGGGGATCGGGTGATCATCACGGTCACTTCCACGGCGCCCATTGAGTATACGGCTTTTCGCCTGCCGAACCCCGACCGGATCGTAATCGACGTTGATGGTTCTGCCGGCGGGCAGGTACCGGCCAGCCAGACCCTGCAGTCGCCTGTGGTGGGAACGGTCAGGACCGGGGAAGCGGACGGGCGCTTCCGATTGGCCTGCGACGTCCCACAGGGGCTTGCCCATACCCGCTACCGGACTGAGCTTTCGGCGGACCGGCAGACTCTGACGGTGGAGATCTTCGCGGTGGGGAACATAATGCAGGACCGGGTGATCGTCCTTGACGCCGGACATGGTGGACGCGATCCGGGCGCGATCGGTCCCACCGGTGTGCTGGAAAAAGACGTCATCTTGGCCATCACCCTGGAGGCGGCCCGCCTGCTCAGGCAGCAGGGAGCCGAGGTGATTCTGACCCGCCAATCGGATGTGGCCGTGGAATTAGTGCAGCGGGCCGAGATCGCGAACCGGGCCGGTGCCGACGTGTTCGTCAGCGTTCACGCCAACGCTAACGTTGATCGCTCCAAGCACGGCACCAGCACCTACTGGTGGCCCTATCCGGACGTCATAACCCCGGGCCAAATTGCCGCCAGGGAGAGACTGGCGGGTGCGCTCCAGACCGCCCTGTTGGGCGAGTTGCAAAGGCACGACCTCGGCCTGTACCAGGCGCGGTTCGCGGTACTGCGGGCTACGGACATGCCGTCCGTTTTGTTGGAGGTGGCTTTTGTGTCAAACCCCGCTGAGGAGAGGCTCCTGGCCGACCCCGCCTTTCAGAACCGGGCCGCGGCAGCCATTGCCGCCGGGTTGCAGGCCTATTTCCAGCAATACTGATCCCCGGTCGGCTTTGAACAAACCCGAACCCCCGGCGCTGTCCGGGGGTTTTTGGCCGGTTCCGTGTAGGCAGGAATTGCTTGCGCCAGAATAGAAGTACGTTAGACCCGCGAACGGGTCGCATCGAGTGCCCGGTCCTTAGGAGGAGAAGTGTTTGGCAAAAGGCGCGGTCGGCCTGTTTGATTCCGGGGTGGGGGGGCTGACGGTTGTCCGGGAAGCAACTGAATTGTTGCCGGGAAAGCGGCTGGTTTACTTCGGTGACACCGCCCACGTTCCGTACGGGGACAAAAGCGCAGACGAATTGCTGTCCTACGCGGAACAGATCATCGGTTTTCTTTGCAGTCAAGGGGCTGATTACATTATATTTGCCTGCAATACCAGTTCCGCGGTTTCCCTCCGGCTGATGCGCGACCGTTTTCCGGTACCGATGATCGGTCTGATCGAGCCTGGAGCAGCCGAGGCTGTGCGGCGGTCGGCGGCCGGCCGCATCGGCCTGGTTGCCACCGAGGCGACCGTGAAAGCGGGCGCCTATGCCCGGGTGGTATCGGCACTAAACCGGAACTGCACCGTGTTCAGCCAGGCCGCGCCGCGCCTGGTGCCCCTGGTCGAGTCCGGGGAGGTCGACACTCCCGCGGCCGAACGTGCGGTGCGCGAATACTTGGAACCCCTGCAAGAACAACGCATGGACACCTTGATCCTGGGTTGCACCCACTACCCGTTCCTGCGGGGCGTGATTGAACGGGTACTTGGTTCCGAGGTGGTGCTCGTGGACCCGGCGGCCGCTACCGTGCACGCCGCGCGGCTGGACATGCTCCGGCGGGGGTATTCGGCGGACACCGCCCAGGCGCAGCGGGATCCTGGCGCCGCCCCGGTCCGCTACTTCGTGAGCGGGAACGCCGCCGCTTTTCGGGCGGTGGCCGGCCGCCTTCTAGGCCGGGAGCCGGGGCCGGAGCTGGTTGCCGAAATCTGTCTTCTCGGGTGAATCAAAGCAACTCCTTCCAGGGACTATACAAGCAGAGTGTGGCGGGGCAAGTGACCAGGCGTGTAGGCATCACCACCACCATTCCGAGCGAGGTTGTGTTCGCGGCCGGATGGGCGCCGGTGGACTTAAACAACGTATTCATTGCCAGTGCCGATCCCCGGCGTCTGGTGGAGGAGGCCGAGGTTGCGGGGTACCCGCGCAGCATCTGCGCCTGGATTAAGGGGATCTACGCCACGGTGCTGCGGGACCGGACTCTCGACACCGTGATCGCCGTCACCCAGGGTGATTGCAGCAACACCCACGCTCTCATGGAGACCTTGCAACTGGCCGGGGTGCGCGTCATTCCTTTCGCCTACCCTTTTGACCGGGACCATGACCTTTTAAAGCTGCAGATCGAAAAACTGATGGACTATTTCGGGGTGAACTGGCTGGCGGTGCGGGAGGCCCGTTCCAGGCTGGCCGAAATCCGGGGGGCGGTACGGGAGCTGGACCGGCTGACCTGGGAGGAAAACCGGGTGGGAGGCTGGGACAACCATTTTTACCAGGTGACGTGCAGCGACTTTGACGGAGACCCGGAGTCGTTCGGAGCCAGGGTGAACAGTCTTCTGAGCCGGGTGCGGCAAGCCCAGCCCCGGGGCAGGGAGATCCGCCTGGCCTATATCGGGGTGCCGCCGATCAACGGCGGTATCTACGGGTTTCTGGAGCAACTGGGGGCCCGCGTGGTCTTCAACGAAACGCAGCGCCAGTTCGCCATGCCCTTTGACACGGACGACCTGGTGGAGCAGTACCGCTTATACACCTATCCTTACGGCATCTTTTTCCGGCTCGCGGACATCAAGCGCGAACTGGAGCGGCGGTCGGTGCGCGGTGTGATTCACTACGCGCAGAGTTTTTGTTTCCGTCAGATTGAGGACCTGATCGTTCGTCATGAATTGCGGATGCCGGTGCTTACCGTCGAGGGGGACAACCCCGGGCCGTTGGACGCCCGCACCCGGGTGCGCCTGGAGGCGTTTGTGGAAATGCTCCGGCAAGGGGGATGGGATTGAACATCACGGTTTTGGGGTGCTGGGCGCCCTACCCGCGGGCCGGGGGCGCCTGTTCCGGCTACCTGCTGCGGGAGGGGGAAACCGTGGTCCTGCTGGAGGCTGGGGACGGGAGTTTCATCCGTCTGACGGCGACGGTCGATTTCCGCGCCGGGCGGCCGCGCAAAAAAAGACTGGAGGTTTGAAATGATTCGAGTGGATGGCCGGACCCCGGCGCAGATGCGCCCGGTGTACATCACCCGGCACTACAACAAGCACGCCGAAGGCTCCGCGTTGATCGAGGTGGGTGATACCCGCGTGATCTGCACGGCCAGTATCGATTCCCGGCTGCCCCCGTTTTTGAAAGGCACGGGCAAGGGCTGGGTAACCGCGGAATATGGAATGTTGCCCCGGGCCACCGGGGTCCGGGGAATCCGGGAAAGCGTGAAGGGTCAACCCGGGGGGCGCAGCCTGGAAATTCAAAGACTGATCAGCCGTTCCCTGCGGGCGGTGGTCGACCTTAACGCCCTCGGGGAGCGTACCGTCATCCTGGACTGTGACGTGATTCAAGCCGACGGGGGGACCCGGACGGCCGCGATCACCGGGAGTTTCGTGGCCTTGGTCGACGCCCTGCAAACCATGGTCACCGAGGGATTGACCCCGCGTCTGCCGGTACTGGACTACGTGGCGGCGACCAGCGCGGGCCTGTTTGAGGGGGAGGCCGTCCTTGATCTGTGTTTTGCGGAAGACTCGGCGGCGGCGGCTGACTTTAACGTGGTGATGACCGGGGCGGGCCGTTTCGTGGAAGTGCAGGGCACCGGAGAAGGAACGGCATTTGAGCGGGTCGACATCGACCGGTTGCTGGACCTGGCGGCTACCGGAATCCGGAGCCTGGTGGAGCAACAGCGGGCGGTCTTGGGTTCGCTGGCCGAAGAGATTGAAAGGCGGAGAGGGAGTTAGAATGGCTCGGTTGGTGCTGGCGACCAGAAACGAGGGCAAAGTCAGGGAAATGGCGGCCCTGCTGGCCCCGCTGAGGGTCGAGGTCGTCTCGCTTTCGTCCTTCCCGGACATCGAAGAGATTCCCGAGGACGGTGATACCTTTGAAGCGAACGCCCTGACCAAGGCCCGGGTGGCAGCCGCCCGGACCGGGCAGCCGGCCCTGGCGGATGACTCGGGTTTGGAGGTGGACGTGCTGGACGGTGCGCCCGGGGTGCACTCCGCGCTTTTCGCCGGGGAACCTCGGGATGACGGCCGCAACAACGAAAAACTGCTCCGCCTTCTGGAAGGGGTGCCGTGGGACAAAAGGCAGGCCCGCTTCCGTTCCGTAATTGCTTTGGTGACCTCGGAGGGGACCGAGCGGCTTACGGAGGGAACCTGTGAGGGGTTCATCGGGTACGGGCCGCGGGGGACCCAAGGCTTTGGGTACGACCCCCTGTTCTATGTGCCAGAGTACGACATGACGTTTGGCGAACTTGACCTGGCGACCAAAAACCGGATCAGCCACCGCGGCCGCGCCCTCACCAAGGCCCTCGGGGTGGTCGCCGAACTGCTGGCGCTTGTAAAACTTTGACGCGGGGCGCCGTCCGGGTTATAATACTGAAGCGTGCGGGTGTAGCTCAATGGTAGAGCACCGGCCTTCCAAGCCGGGTACGTGGGTTCGATTCCCATCACCCGCTCCACAACTGCCGAAAAGAACTACAAAACCGCCCGTGACCGAGCGGTTTTGTAGTTCCGATGCTACTTGAATATGGCCTTCCAAAGCCTGGCAAAAAAAGAATCGCCGCCGCGGGTGCCGATAACGGCTGCCGGATTGGCCGCCGGCGGGGGGGGCGGCCGGTTGGGCAGAGTGGGACGCAGGTTTTTCGGGAGAGTACTTTTTGATCATCTGGGCCACGTTGTTGTCGATGGTTTCCTTGTAGTTTGCGGCCATCAAACAAACCTCCTTTCACTGGCATTGAAGTCGTGAAAGGATACAGGCGCGGATAGCGGGAGTGGATAGAACGCTGGTGTTAAAGTGTCCGCCACTTCTGGTGCGTGTTGGAGTTGCCGAAACAACTGCGGACGACGGAGACTACTTGACGAGTATGGCGGCAAAGGGCAAGTATGCTCTGCAATTCCTGTGCCGGACACGGCCGGTCTTGGCGTCAAGCGCCATCTACCCTTGGTTCCACATGGCAGGCCGCACTGTTTGCGGCGTTATCTAGATGCCTAGTTCTATACGCAGCAATAAATACCTTCTAAATACTCTGGATTTTGTCGACGGCCATTTCTGTCGTGAAGATAGTCAGGACGGCTTGTCCTCCCGGGGAAAAACCGCCGTCAGCTGCGGTCTGCTAGCGCCGTCAACGTGAGCACGCCGGCATGCCCCGTTAATTAACGTGAGTGTGCCGTCAAAATAGGCGGGTCAACATTCTGGTGGGTCAACGTGAGTGTTGAATCGCCCACTTGGAGAGTGTATAATAATTAAGGCCCTTTTCCGTCCCAGTAGCTCAGTGGATAGAGCAACGGCCTTCTAAGCCGTGGGCCGGGGGTTCGAATCCCTCCTGGGACGCCAAAAGCCCAATCAATGCGGATTCAGTGCAAAGCGGCACGGTCCGGCTATTACAAGAGATAGCGCTTGATCGCGGACTGCCTCCGGCAGGGGGTAGTCCGTTTTGCGTGTTGTTAAAGATGCGCCGGAGCACGAACCACCCCTTTCCCCCACGGTTTCAAAGGGCTTCACCCCCTCATAAGATGAACAACACAACCAAGGGATGCGAACGCCTTGATGGATTCCCTGGAACTCCTCTTTTCCTTTTTCACCGTGATGACCGCCCTGTCAATGGCTACCCAGGGCACCGTGGAGATTATCAAAAAGAACATATGCTACCTCAACGCTCACAAGATCGACCCGCGACGGGAGGCCAGGCGACAGGGAGCGGTGGTGCTGCTGTCTTGTACCGTAGGCACGGTGCTGGCCGTGATCAGCGGGGTGAGCATTCCAAATATCTCTCTGGGAGATGCACTGCTTCCCGAAAAGTACACGATGCCGATTCTGGTTGGATTATTGGCTTCGTTCGGAGGGCCTTTGTTCAATGAAGTGTTGAATATTCTGCGCAAACATCGTAACGATTATTATTTTGCAAAACAGATTGAAAGAGAGGATGATTCAGTTCGGCGCTAAGGTGAGGTTTTCACGTTTCTAGGTTTTTACGTTTTTGCGGAATTATTGTATTGAATGTTCCTCACGGGAAGAAGGATAACACACCGCAACCACGAATTTTAAGGGGACAAACCAATTGAATCGGGAGGGACAAAGCAGTGTCTTATGAAGTTTACCTGCCCCGTGTGAGAAAGGGTAAAAAGAATGCTCAACCTCAGGTGAGGCTTTCAACAACATCCATAGTCCTCAACAAGCTTGCCCGGGAGAAAATCAATGCCGATATGGTAGAGCTGGCATTCAGCCGCGAAAAACGAATCATTCGTATCTGTAAGGCCCAAGGCGATAATGGTTTGGCTCTGAAAAAGACCAAGGTCCATGCCAAGGGGTTTTTCCAGCACTTTGGTATTGCAGAGAAGGACAAGTTTAAAGCCGAGTATGATGAGTCGGAAAGGGCTTTATATGTGAGCCTGCAGGGTAGTTAAGAACCTGGGGTCTCAATGCGGGAAAGAATACGGCCCCGGGTTGGTGTTCTCACGGTTCAAGGTCCAAATGTGAGTGAGCAGGCCTATTCGTCCGTGGCCAAAAGAGCGAGTGTTCGTTCTCGCAAGTCCAACAAAAGCGATGCCAACGCAGAAAGGCTCCCGAAAGCCGAAAGAACGGAAGCCCTAAAATGGTAACGGGCTGTGGTGCGGGCGAGAGGACTTGAACCTCCACGGGCTATGCCCACCAGATCCTAAGTCTGGCGCGTCTGCCGTTCCGCCACGCCCGCATGGGGTGTGCGCGGGAGGTATCGTAGCACGGATTTCCTGAGCTGTCAACCGGTTCGGAGACCGCCCGAGACCGCCC
>DBEH01000059.1:8278-8506 GCA_002294005.1 Firmicutes bacterium UBA911
ATCCTATGAGGAGACCGCCCGTTGGCCTGTGGTACGGTCACCCCGCAAGCGCTCTCCAGAAAACGTTCTTCTGGCCATTTGCATGTTAGCCGTCACCACGGCGGCATTTTTCGGTGTTGCCGGATATGATATTGAAGGCAAGAAACCCGTGGCGCCATAGAGCCATAAGGCCGCCGCCGAAGCGCTTCCCGCTGGCATAAATCGCCCGGGACTACGCAAAAAACGAAG
>DBEH01000052.1:0-26874 GCA_002294005.1 Firmicutes bacterium UBA911
ACAAACACGGCCAGGCGGGTGTCGGCGTAACGGTGGTCCAACAGGTACTTCACCAGGCTGGGCACGCAAAACGGGTTCCAGGTCAGCCGCGCGGCCTGCCGGACACTGGAGGCGAAGAAGGGCATCACCCGGGCCGGGTCGGTGCCCGGCGCGTACCCGATGACGTATTTGACCCGCTCTTCCTTGATCAGTTGGGCGGCTTCCCGCCGCACTTCGTCGGCGGTCTGCTTCACCGGTCATCCCTCATCTTCCGGTTCGGGCCCAGGGCGCGGATCTGTTCGGTCATCTCCCGCACCGTGTCCACCACCTTACCCCCTTCGGAACCCGAGATCCAACGGAGCTGAAAGCGGCCCGGCTCGAAACCAGCGTACTCCAGGAGCCGCTTGAGCAACAGGAAACGCCGCCGGGCGTGGTAGTTGCCACTAACATAGTGGCAGTCGCCCGGGTGTCAGCCGGAAACCAGGACCCCGTCCGCGCCCCGCTGGAAGGCGCGCAGGACGAAGGCCGGATCGACGCGGCTGGAGCAGGGCACCCGCATGATCCTGACGTTCGGGGGATAAGTCATCCGGCTCACCCCGGCCAGGTCGGCCCCGGCGTAGCTGCACCAGTTGCAGAAAACGGCCAGTATCTTCGGCTCCCATTCACGGGAAGGGTTTACAGGCATAAGGCCTCCAACTCCGCCAGTATTTGCTCGTTGGTGAACCCGCGCACCTCGACGGCCCCGGACCGGCAGGCTGCGTTGCAGGCCCCGCAGCCTTGGCAGAGGCCGGTGTTCACCTTGACCACCACCCGTTCCCGAGCCGGATGGTGGTTGATCCGCTCGGTGATCACACCGGCTTCCAGCGCCCGGTACGGGCAAACCGGCACGCACAAAAGGCAGCCGGAACAAAGCGCCTCGTTCACCGACGACACCATGGGGCTGGTGACCAGCTCCGGCCGGGACAGGAGCCCGGCCACCTTCGCCGCCGCACCGCCGGCCTGGGCCACGGTGTCCGGAATGTCCCTGGGCGCCTGGCAGGCACCGGCCAAAAACACGCCGCCGGTGTGGGTTTCCACCGGCCGGAGTTTCGGGTGCGCTTCCTGGAAAAAGCCGTCCTGGTCGGCGTTGACGCCGAGCAGGCGCACCACGGCCGCCGCCCCCGCAGCCGGTTCCACGGCCGTGGCCAGCACCACGAGGTCCGCGTCCACTTCCACCGGCCGCCCGAGCAAAGTGTCCGCGCCCTTTACCACCAGCCGCCCGCCGTCCCGGTAGATTTTCGAGACCCGCCCGCGGACGTACACGGCGCCCTCCCGGACGGCCCGCTGGTAGAACTCCTCGTAGCCCTTGCCCGCCGTGCGGACGTCCATGTAAAACACGAACACCCGCGCCCCCGGCACCTTCTCCAGCACCTGGAGGGCGTGCTTGGCGGTGTACATGCAGCAGATCCGGGAACAGTACGCCCGGCCCTTGGCCTCGTCCCGCGACCCGACGCACTTCACGAAAACCACCGTTTGCGGCACGGCCCCGTCCGACGGGCGCCGGACCTTGCCCCCGGTGGGCCCGGCCGCGTTCACCAGCCGCTCGAACTGCAGGCCGGTGATCACGTCCGGGTACTTGCCGTAGCCGTACTCCCCGTACGCCCCGGCCCAGTCGAAGAGGCTGAAGCCGGTGGCGGCGACCACGGCCCCGACCTTTTCGACCGCCGTTTCCTCTTCCTGCTCGTAGTCCACCGCGCCGGTCGGGCAGAGTTTTTGGCAGATCCGGCATTTGCCGGTCTTAAAATAACGGCAGTGTTCCCGGTCGATCACCGGCTTGTTGGGCACGGCCTGGGGGAAGGGAATGTAGATCGCCTTCCGGTCGCCCATGCCGGCGTCGAATTCGCTGGGCACCCGCGTCGGGCACTTCTCCCAGCAGATGCCGCAACCGGTGCACTTCTCGTGGTCCACGTAGCGGGCCTTTTGCCGGATGGCGGCCTCGAAGTTACCGATGTAGCCGGTAAGGCTTTCGACCTCGGCCCAAGTATACAGCCGGATGTTCGGGTGGGAGGCCGCCGACACCATTTTCGGGGTGTTGATGCAGGCCGAGCAATCCAGGGTGGGAAACGTCTTGTCCAACTTGGCCATATTCCCGCCGAGCGTCGGTTCCCGCTCCACCAGGACCACCTCGTGCCCGGCGTCAGCCACATCCAGGGCCGCCTGAAGCCCGGCGATCCCGCCGCCGATGACCAGGCAGCGCCTGGTGACCGGAATCCTGGATCCCGAGAGCGGCTGGAGGCGGTTCGCCTTGGCCGCGGCCCGCCGGATCAGGCTGAGGGCCTTTACCCGGGCGCGCTCCGGCTCCGGCCCGTGCACCCAGGTGCAGTGCTCGCGGATATTGGCCATCTCCACCAGGTAGGGGTTCAGCCCGGCGCGCGCCAGGACCTTGCGGAAGGTTTCCTCGTGGAGCCGCGGGGAGCAGGAGGCGACCACCACCCGGTTCAGGCGGTGCTCCCGTACGGCCTCGATGATTTTGTTCTGGCCCGGTGCGGAGCACATGTACTTTTCGTCCACGCTTATGACCACTCCCGGCAGCCGGGCGGCCTCAGCCGCCAGCCCGGGGCAGTCCACCACTCCGCCGATGTTCGAACCGCACCAGCACACAAACACGCCCGTCCTGGGCATCGGCTACACTCCCGGTCGAAATTTCACAAAAAGCTTGTCCAGGCCCAGATCCCGGTCGGACAGCCCGAAGGCCCACCCCAGCAACTGGGTGAAATAGAGCACCGGCAAGCCAAAGTCCGTGCCGAAGACCCGGTTCACGTGTTCCTGACGGGCGTCGAGGTTGTTCTGGCAGAGGGGGCAGGCGCACACCAGGCAGTCCGCCCCGGCGCGCCGCGCCACCTCCAGGATGTCGCGGACCAGCTTGAGCGTCACCGGTTCGTTCGCCACCCCGTGGGCCGCGCCGCAGCACTCGGTCTTGTAGCCCCAGGGCACCGGCTCCGCTCCGGCCAGGCGGACCAGGTCGTCCATGGACCGCGGGTCCTCGGGGTCGTCAAAGCCAGTGACGGCCGGCGGCCGGACCAGCAGGCAGCCGTAGTAGCAGGCCGCTTTCAGCCCGCCAAGGGGCCGCGTGACCTGTGCTTTCAGGTGCTCGGTATCGAGGCCCCCCAGCACCTCCAGCAGGGAACGCACCCCGGCGCGGCCGGCGTAGTCCCGGCCGGTGATCCGCGCCACCTGCTCCCGCAGTCCGGGGTCCTCCCCCAGTTCCTTGCGCGCCACCGCCAGCCGCTGGTAGCAGGCAGCGCACGGTACGACGATGTCCCCGGCGCCCTGCGCTTCGGCCAACGCCAGGTTGCGCGCCGACAGGGCCACGGCCAAAAGATGACTGGTGCTGTGGGCCGGCGACGCCCCGCAGCAGTTCCAGTCCGGAATTTCGGCCAGTCCGATCCCCAGCCGGCCGCACACCGCCCGGGCCGAAAGGTCGAACTCCCGGCCGGTGGCGTGCAGGGAGCAGCCCGCATAGTAAGTGTAGTTCATTGGCCGTCCTCCATGCGCTTGACTTCGGCGAAGATGCGGGCCACCTCCGCCGCCCCCTTGATCCGGGAGGGACGGAACTTGAGCCGTCCCCGGACCAGCAGGCCGCGGGCCAAATCACTGTCCTTGAACGGTTTTCCGGACCTCAAGTTATGCTGCAGGCCGATGCCCAACTCGTGGGCCCGGCCGTGACGGCGCACCGAATCCAGGAAGATCCGGTTGAAAAGCGCGGTGCTGGCCCCTTTCCGGGTCCGCCCCTCGCGCCGGGCCATGATCCGCAAGGCATCCATCAGCGCGGCCAGGTCGACGTTTTTCGGGCACCGGGTGCTGCACGTCGCACAGGTCGAACAGAGCCAGACCGCCTTGTTGTCCAGCGCCTCCTCCCGCAGCCCCAATTGGACCAGGCGGATTACCTGGTGGGGCATCAGGTCCATGGAAAAGGCAAGTGGGCAACCGGCCGTGCACTTGCCACACTGGTAACAATGCGTGAGCCGCTGCCCGCTTCGCTTCTCTACTTCTTCGACAAAATGGGCGCCATCCGCCGCCGCCCGGGAAAGATTCAACACCAGCGCCGTTTCCTCCGCCTCTTAGAAAGCAAAAAAAATAACAATCCGGTTTTCGATTACTTCTCCGGGCGGTGCCGAAACTCCTCCTAAAAAAATTCCGGGGCCGTTTTTTCAATCCCCCTTGCCCCGGCTGCCGCGGACTGGTATAATGCGGTCAGGACCCATGTGACCCGTGAGCAGGGTCGGGGGAGGCTCTCCGGTGGATGCGGGAGCGTATAAAGCCCCCACACAGCGCAAATCCACCTTGTGCTGGCTCCGTGGTAAGGCTGGGGAACACGTGAAAGAGCCCCCAGCGGAAGAAATAATACCCCGCAGGCCGAAGCGGGTTTTTTATTTCGCCCGCCGTTGGCAAGTGAAAACTCCTACTTGATGATCTTCGACAGGATCGACTTCAGGAAACCCGGGAGACGAATGAAGTAAACGCGCAAGACCTTCCCCTCCTCCAACCGTTATGGAGTATTCTATGGCTTTGGGGAGGCAAACGTGCCGTCAAAAAGAAACTCGGCCGCCGCTTCCAGCCCTGCATCCAGGGACCCGTAAACCGGTGCCGCCGGCAGGGACTCCAAGAACAGGGCGCCGTATCTTTTGCGTACCAGCCGGTTGTCCAGAATGAACACCACGCCGCGGTCCGAGGTCGTGCGGATCAGGCGCCCGAAGCCTTGTTTAAGGCGGAGTACGGCTTGCGGCAAGCACAGGTCGTTAAAATCACTCCGGCCCTGCCGGCGCACCTCCTCGCGCCGCGCCTGGAGCACCGGACGGTTCGGCGGCTCAAACGGGAGCTTTACAATCACCAGGCAGGACAGCGCGTCCCCCGGAACGTCCACCCCTTCCCAAAAACTGGCGGCCCCAAAGAGCACCGCCCGGGGCGTGCTGCGGAAATGCTGCAGCAGGCGCGCCCGCCCCCCGTCGAGGCCGTGGCCCAACAGCTCCAAACCCTGCTGTTCCAGGACGGGTTTCAATCTTCTATATGCGGTGCGCAACGCTTTATGTGCGGTAAATAGTGCAAGCGTCCGTCCCCGGGTGATCCCGGCGATCCGGCCGATAGCGGTGGTGACGGCGTCCAGGTAGGTCCCGTCCCCGTCTCCGGGGTCGGGCAGGTCGGTGACCACGTACAAAAGAGCCTGTTCGGCATAGGTGAAGGGAGAGCCCACGCTCAAGCTTTCGCGGAGGTCACGCGGCACAGAAGAAAGACCCACCCGCTCCTGGAAAAAGGCAAACGAACTCCGGACGGTAAGCGTGGCCGAAGTGAGAACGACCGGCTTGCCGGAGCGGAAGATACCGTCGTGAAGGAGCTCTCCCACGTGGACCGGCGCCGCGCGGAGCACGCCCCCCGCGGTGCGCCGCCCCCCGCCCTCCAGCCAGAAAACGTACCCGGGATCGGCGGCCGCACAAACAAAGTCCAGGTCGCCGGCCAGGCGCTTGCCGGCCGCCGACTCCAGGTCAAGCTCCAGCCGCAGTTCTTCCCGCACGGCGGGGGCAGAGCCGCCAGAAAGCCGTTCAATGGCCCGGGAGAGCCGCTGCAGGTAGGTCTCCAGGCCCCCGGCGAGTTCCAGGTGACTTCCCGCCGTTTCCGGGCCCGACTGGAGGTCCCCCGGACCGAGGCGCACCACGGCGAAGTCATCGTCCGGGCCTTGCGTACGCAAAAGACGCGCGCCCAGCAGCGCAAAAAAATGCCGGGCCGCCTTCAGCAGCGCTTCCCCGTCGCGGAGAAACTCATCCCGGTTGTCGGGATAATGCCGGCCGATTTTGCCGGTCAGCCGGCTCAGTCCCTCCACCCACCTTTCGAACCCGCCCAGCGATACGGTGGTCCCCAGTTGTTCGGTGGCCACGTCCTCAAGGTGGTGCGCCTCGTCCAGCACCAGGGCGCCGTAGGTGGGCAGCAGCCGGTTTTCCATCCTCAGGTCGGAGAGCAGGAGCGAATGGTTGGTGATCACCAGGTGCGCCCGTTCGGCGGCCCGCCGGGCCCGCTGCAAGAAACAAGCATTATTGAAGCCGCAGCGCGCAGGCGCGCAGCCCCAGTCCCCGGCGGCCACACCGTCCCAGAACCCGCGCTCCCCGGGGCGCAGGCTGAGTTCCGCCCGGTCTCCGGTGCCGGTCAAGGTCAGCCACACCGCGATGCGGGCATACAAAAGACCCTCCTCGGGCTGAAAGCTCTGCCCATCTGCGGTCGCCCCCCAACGCCGCAGGCAAAGATAGTGCCCCCGGCCTTTCAGGAGCGCCGCCTTCAGCGGCGCTTCCAACGCCCGGCGGAGAACCGGCAAGTCTTTTTCCATCAGTTGGTCCTGAAGATTGATGGTATGCGTCGATACCACCACCCGGCGGCGTGCGTCCAGAGCCCAGAGCGCGGCCGGGACCAGGTAAGCGAACGACTTGCCGGTGCCGGTGCCGGCTTCCACCGTGAGGACGGTCTCTTGCTCCAGGGCCCGTCCCACCGCCAAGGCGACCTGCATTTGGGGCTCCCGGTGTTCGAAGCCGGCGAAGTGGCGGTCCAGTACGCCGCCGGGACCCAGGACCGCCTCCACGGCCTGCGGGCCGAACTCGACTCCGGCTCCGCCCGCCGGATCCCGGGCGGGCCAATCGCCCACGCCTGCCGCCGCCGCCTGGATTCCGTGGTCCGGAAGGGTTTGGGCCCCCAAACGCACCACGGCGTCCACCAGGGGAAACCAGGGGGAACCCGGCGTTTGGGACAGAATGCGGTGCACAGTGGCCTGGGTGGTGAACTCGAGGCGGCAAAACCTTTCCAGAAGGGCCGCGAACAGCCCGGCCGCCGCCCGGGCGTCCTCGAGAGCGCGGTGGTCCGGCCGCTCGGGCAGGTCCAGGTGCGCGCACAAAAATTCCAGGCGGTACGACGGCAGCCCGGGCAGCACCAGCCGCGCCAGGTCCGCGGTGTCATACGCCCGCGCCGCCCGGTAAGCGGCGTGCCGCACCAGGAAGGACAGGTCGAAGTCCACGTGGTGCCCGGCCACCGGGTCGTTCCCGAGGAAGGCGGTCACCGCCGGACGCACCGCGGACCAATCCGGCGCGTCCGCCAGGTCGGCGTCGTCCAGGCCGGTCAGGCTCTTGATCCGCGCCGGCAAAGGGCGTGACGGGCGCACCAGGGCGTGGAAAACCGCCCCAGGTTTCCCGTCCTCGACGCGCACCAGGCCGACCTCCACAATTTCGTCCGTCTCGGGATCAAGGCCGGTGGTTTCCAGATCCAGCACCACAAACGTGCGGGACAACGTTCACTCCCCTTGCTTTCGGGCTGGCGGCCCCGCCCCTTTATTCCCGGCCGCGCAGGCCTCCGGACTCCGCCTCCGGGCGGGCCTCGCCGGTTGCGGCCGGCTGGTCTTGTTTTTCCGCCTTCGGTGTGCCTTTGGCCCCCATTTCGTACCCGGCCAGTTTGGCCGTCAGCTCTTTGATCCGCCGGCCCATCCGGAACTGGCGCGCCATACCCAACACCAAAGCAATGAGGGCCCCCGCGAACACCGATCCGAGCACCACCAGGGAGAGGGAGATCTCCTTTACCCGCCAGAACAGAAACTTAATGGCCACCGGGTCCACGTTCTGCGCCGCGAACACCGCCACCAGGAAGGCAAACAGCAATCCAAAAAACAAGAACAACTGCATTGTCCGCCCCTCTCCTTTCAAAAAAGCAGGACGCCAACAATTGCGCCAACGCCGCCAAAAACCCTATAATCTATAAAACACCCGGAACACGAAGATACTCAAATTCTACCACAATCGGGGGGCGGAGGTGGGTCATGGGTGTGATAAAGGCCGGTATCTGCCAGATGCCGGTGACCATGAACAAGGAGCAAAACCTGGCCCGGGCCCGCGAGATGGCGTCCGAAGCAGCACAGGCCGGAGCCCGGGTGGTGGTGCTGCCCGAAATGTTCAATTGCCCCTACCGGCACGAGTTCTTCACCCGCTTCGCCGAAACATACCCAAACGGGGACACCTTCCGGATGCTGGCGGGCACCGCCCGGGACTTGGGCGTATACCTCATCGGCGGTTCAATTCCGGAGGCGGAAGAGGGACGCACGTACAACACCTGCTTCGTGTACGGCCCGGACGGGCGGATGCTGGGCCGCCAGCGCAAGCTGAACCTGTTCAACATCGCGACGGAGGAACTGGTTTTTCGCGAATCGGACACCCTGTCCCCCGGAACAGGCCCGCCCGTGGTCTTTGTCACCCCCCTGGTCACCTTCGGCGTGGCCATCTGCTTCGACCTCCGGTTTCCGGAGCTGTTTTCGGACTTGGCGGCCCGCGGTGCCGAGCTGATTGTCGTCCCCGGCGCCTTCAACACGATCACCGGCCCTCTGCACTGGGAACTGCTGTTGCGCTCCCGCGCCGTCGACAACCAGGTGTTTGTGGCGGGGGCCGGACCGGCCTGGACGGAGGGCAGCCCGTACCCCTACCACGGCCACTCCTTGGTCGCGAGCCCCTGGGCCGAGGTGATCGCCGCCGCCGATGAGCGGGAGACGGTGCTCCTGGCCGACATAGACCTCGGCCGGGTCGCGGAGGTCCGAAAAAGACTGCCGCTATGCCGGAACGGAAAGTTTTCCATATAAAATTCTACATAAAATGTATGGTCGTAACCATTGCTGGTTATAATTCTACCGGACCCAGTAACAACCTAACTCCTCTCCCTTTCTGCTGTACCGCTTCGGTACAGCGTTTTTTACGCCCCTCCACCAAAGTGACGGCCTGCGAAAGGCAGCGGTAGACGTCGTCCAAATGAGAAATCCGTATTCTACCTATCTTTTTGCAGCAAAACGAGGGAGTGAAGAAAGATTTTGCTACTATTGACTTTTTCTGTTTTGTCTGATAATACAATTGTCAGACAATTTAGACAAAAAGTTCTAGACTTGGGGGGCAAGTCTGAAAGCAGGGCACATAGCTGACCGATTTTAAGTGAGGAGTGATGCCTATGAGAACCTAAAGAATGATCGCGCATGAGGCAAGGGCTCATTGTGTCCTCATCCAATCACTGGGAGGTTAAGATTATGGATTTCGCGATCTTAGGTTCACCGGTAATACTCTTCTCTATTGCTTTCTTGATTCTAGGCCGGGCAAAGCTCGGTAAGTTGTCGGCATCCAATGCGGGAGCGGTGTGCTTGGTGGCAGGCGGAGTGTTGCCAGCGCTTTTCGGAATTTTCTATTATGTACAGGGCTTCAACCTTGCGCTCACGGAACACGCCGCCGCAACGGCAGTACTAAAAGTCGGAACAATATTCCTCATATTCGCATCAGCGTTTTTAATCATCGATTTTACAGTGCTGAAATCTCTTGGTGGTGCGCTCGAACCATCTACAACCGGGTTCTACGCCGCCGTTATCGGTATTCTAGGGACGATCTTCGGTTTAACCATATTTCTGGTGTTCCCGATCCCGGGGGCAAGCGTGATGCTCTTCGGCGTAACCGCCTTTATTCTGGGAGTTGCCGTCAAAACTGGGAAAGGAGTTCCGGCCGTTGACACGCCAACAACGCCAAGGTCTCCTGGTCCAGCACTAGCACCCGTCGACTGGCGTCGGTCTTAGCCGGTCAAGCACTTCGCGGCAGCGACCATCAACCGACTGGCGGACGGTCAGCGTTCCCTGATCAAAGTCCACGTCTTGCCAGGCTAGCCCCAGGGCTTCGCCCAATCGCATGCCGGTTAGCGCCAACACCCGGATCACCAAGCCATGCTTGTACTCTCTGACCGCGCTCAACAGCCGGACAAGCTCATCAGGAGTCAGTACCCGCCGTTCCTGGCGGGACACTCTGGGTGCTTTAAGACTAGCAGTCAGATCATCAGCGATTACCGTCCACTCTGGCCGCCTTGAGCGCAGTCTTGAACGTCCCGTAGACGTCCCTGACCGTGACCGGCGACAAGGGCTTACTCAGAGACTTGAAGTAATCTTTAAGCCGCGTCTTGAGCTCAAAGCCTACAAGCCCGTAGAGCGCCAGATCTCCGGTTGCTATTGTCATATGCTTCACATGCGAAGCATATGCAAGCGTCCGGTCGCTGATCGTCCCTTCGATGTTTACAAGCCACCGCATAGGTATTCGCCCACCGTCATCGCCGCCACCCGTGGCCCGGAAGGCCGCCGGTACTTGACTTCCAACTCCGACATGCGATACTGGGCTTCCTTCTCCGCCCCCCGGAAGGTCTCACTGTAGTACCGCCGTTTGCCCTTTGCGTCTTTCCCCAGATAAACTGAGAGTAAATAGCTCTCCCGCCCCCTTTTGCGGATTTGCGCCTTTTTTCATCGCTCCCCTTTCAAAGTAGGGAGCCGGGCAAGGGTTTGCTTCGCCCCCGCCCAGCCCGTTTCCTGCACATTCGTCCACCCGCTCTTCCCAGGCCATGATGCAAGCCAAGGGTTTGCGGCCCGGCGGACGGTCCTTTCGCCAACACCGGCGGCGGCGGCGATGTTTTTGGCGGTGATTTGGCTTTTATCTACAGCAGTGCCATTGCCAACCGCGTGCCCAATTTGGGCACGCGGCGAGTTGTCTGAAAATTCTCTGTCCGCAAATCCGGTTGCTGCCTTTTTTCCCGCTCATACATGCGCCCAAAAAAAGGAGAAAAATACGCTTCAAGGTGTAAACGAACTATTTCACACAAATGGGCTTCCGTGAGCAGACCTGAAGCGTAAATTGTTTGTGGGGCGACCTTCCACGCTATCCCACAGCTCCGCAAACCCTGCCCGGAATGCCCTGCTACCCGCTTCCCTTCCCGCCGCTCCTAGGCCATCCTGGCGCGTCCCCGCCGCGCACAGGGAACCCCGCAACCCTTGTCGCTTAAAGTCTTGCTTATTGTTCTTGGTGTTCCGTTACGTAATAGCTTTTTTTGGTGCGCTATGTTACGGAAGTCTTTTGTGGATAACTGTAGTCGCGCCTTGAGCCGTGCGGCTTTGGTGGTTCACTGCACTATTACAGATAACACAAAACTGCCGCCAACCGCGACTGCCGAAGACGGTGAACCCGCCGGACTTCTCCTGCTGCTTCCCGCCACCCACCTGGCTCCACCACATTCTGAGCATATGCCTACTATCTCTTCGCCCAGCCCGCCGAACATTGACCCGCAGTCCTTGCGCCGCAACGCTTCCCCGCTCCAAAATTGTCCGCCGAATTGTCCGCCGCGAACCCGCAAACCGAGAAAAATCAAGGGTTCCTTTCGGAACCCTAGTGAAACTCTTGCCTGGCTCCCTTATTTTGTTCAAACCCTGAAACCCTTGGTGTCACTGGGTTTTTGGAAGTCAAGCGCAGGGGATGTCAGGAAAGCGAGGTAATGTATTTTTCGGCCCAGATGGCCGCTATCGCTCCGTCGCCGACCGCGGTGGCAATCTGCCGGAGCGGGGTGCGGCGCACGTCGCCGATTGCGTAGATCCCGAGCCGCGAGGTGCGCATGTGCCAGTCGGTGATGATAAACCGGCGGTCATCAAGGTCCACGAGCTTCTCAACCAGGTAGCTGTTCGGTTTGATGCCCACGTAGACGAACACCCCGTCCACCTTGAGATTCCACTTTTCACCGGTCTGGACATTTTCCAGCACGATCCCGTCCACCGCCTTGTCCCCGCTGATGGCCAGCACTTTGGTCTGGGGGACCGTTTCAATTTTCGGGTTTTCTTCAATTCGCCGCTGCCCCACCCGCGAACGCCTGATGCTCTCCCGCGGGTGCACCAGGTACACACGGGAGGCGAACCGGGACAGATAGTGCGCCTCCTCAACGGCGACGTCCCCGCCCCCGACCACGGCCACCGGCTGGTCCCGGAAAAAGGCGCCGTCGCACACCGCGCAATAGGAGACACCGCGTCCCCGCAGGCGGTCCTCGCCCTCCACTCCAAGGGGGCGTGGCCCGGTGCCGGTGGCGATGACCACCACCCGGGTGGAGACCTCCCCGTCACGGGTGCGCAGGCGGTAGAAGCCGTTGTCCGGCGCAATCTCGTGCACTTCATTGAACTCTATGGCCAAGCCGACTTGAAGGGCGTGCTCTTCCATCCGCGCGATCAGGTCGGGGCCGCTGACACCGCCCGGAAACCCGGGGTAGTTGTCGACCTTCTCGGCGGAAAGCACACTGCCGCCCAGGGCGCTCCGCTCGTACAGCACCACGTCCAGTCCCGACCGCACGGCGTACATCCCGCAGGTCAGGCCCCCGGGGCCACCGCCGATAATGACCAGGTCTTTCATCAGATTGATCACCTCATAGACTAAAATGATGGTCCGCCGCCCGCCTCCAGTTCCCGGGCCGCGGCCAGCACCCCGAGTTTTGCGTATTCCCGGGAAAGACCTCCCTGCAGATAGACGGCGAACGGCGAGCGGAGCGGGGCGTCGGCGGTTAGTTCCAGCGACGCGCCCTGCACGAAGGTGCCGGCGGCCATCACCACCCCGTCCCGGTAGCCGGGCAGGGGCGCCGGTTCGGGCACCGCATGGGCGTCCACCGGAGAAGCCTTCTGAATGCCCCGGCAAAAAGCAACCACCCGCTCGGCCGTCCCCAGGCGGACGGCCTGCACGATATCGGTGCGCCGGTCCGCAAAGCCGGGCCGGACCTCATAACCGAGCCGCTCAAACAGGCGGGCGGCGAATACCGCCCCTTTCAACGCCTCGGCCACGAAATGCGGGGCCAGGTACAGACCCTGGAACAAAAGCCGCAAGTCACCCAGCGAGGCCCCCACCGCCCGGCCCAGCCCCGGAGCGGTCAGCCTGGCGGCCGCCAGTTCCACACACTCCGCCGAACCGGCCAGGTAGCCGCCGCTCGGCGCCAGCCCGCCGCCGGGATTCTTGATCAGCGACCCGCATACCAGGTCCGCTCCCACCGCGCACGGTTCCCGCGTTTCGGTGAATTCCCCGTAGCAGTTGTCCACCACTACCCGGACCCGCGGAAAACGCGGTTTCACCGCGCCGATCAGCCGGGCCATCGTATCCAGGTTCAAGGGCGGACGCCATTCATATCCCCCGGACCGCTGCAGAAGCAACACCCTGGTCCGCGGGCCGAGCGCCGAGGCCAACGCCTCCAAATCAGGCTCCCCGTCCGCCCCCAAATCCAACTGGCGGTAACCGACGCCCATTTCCGCCAAGGACCCCGGAGCCTCCCGGACACCGATCACCCGCTCCAGGGTGTCGTACGGTTTGTTCACCGCCACCAGTTCGTCCCCGGGGCGCAAGAGCCCGAACAACCCGATCGCCAGCGCGTGGGTGCCGGATACAATCTGCAGCCGGACCAGGGCCGATTCGGCGCCGAAAACCCGCGCCCAGACCCGCTCCAGCACTTCCCGGCCCACGTCGCCGTATCCATAGCCGGTGGTGCCCCGGAAGTGGACTTCACTCACCCGGTGTTCATGAAAGGCGGCCAGCACCTTCCGGTGGTTAAAAAAAGCTGTCTTTTCAATCTCGCGGCAGACGCCCGCGATTTCCCGTTCGACCTCGTCCGCCAACAAAAGCAACCGGTCGTTCATCTGCTTCTAGGAGGCCGCCGCAAAACTGCGCCTGGCAAAAGAGAGGTGTGAAGTGAGAGGTTGGAAGTGGGAGGTTGGAAGTGGGAGACATGAAGGAATTCGCAAAACGAATTCCTTCGAAAATTCTCACTTCGCACTTCCCACATCTCACTTCTCAACGCCCGGCCCCTACGGTCCGACATTTCTGTGTTCGGGTGCCGCGCCGGTGTTCACCGGCCGGGATGGGCTTACCGTGGAAATCGCGTGTTTGTAAACCATCAACTGTTTGCCGTCGCTCTCCAGAATCACGGTGAAGTTGTCGAACCCGCGCACCGTGCCTTTCAGTTGAAAACCATTTACCAAGAAAATGGTGACCGGTATGTTCTCCTTACGTAACTGGTTCAGAAAAGCGTCCTGAAGGTTGATCTGCGTTTTGCTCATCAAGGTGCCTCCACGGTAAATTATCTTGGTTTACCGTTCGCCGGAACTAAGAGTACTCCTGCTCAACAGAGGCAACAATTTCTCGGGCCGCTCCCGCCGGGCCGCCGCATTCCTCCACGTCGAGCCAGCGGATCCGCTCGTCCCTCCGGAACCAGGTAAGCTGGCGTTTGGCAAACCGGCGGGTGTTCCGCTTCAGAATTTGGATTGCCTCCCCAAGGGTCAGTTCCCCGCGCAGGTGGGCGACGATCTCCTTGTACCCCAACCCTCTCATCGCCGTTAGTTCGGGACCGTAACCCTTTGCCAGCAGGGTCTGGACCTCCCGTACCAGCCCCGCCTGGACCATGACGTCGACTCTCGCCTCGATCATCCGGTAGAGCCGGGCCCGGTCCATGTTCAGCCCGAACATCACCGAAAGGTATTTGGGCGCCCCGCCCCGCCGGCCCGGATGGCGGCTGAGAGGGATCCCCGACTGGTAATACACCTCCAGGGCCCGGATGATCCGGCGCTGATCGTTCGGGTGCAGCCGCCGGGCGGTAACGGGGTCGACCACCGCCAAGTGGCCGTGCAGGCGCGCAGCTCCGTAAAGCTCCGCCGTTTCCCGCAGCCGGTTTCTGAGCCGCCGGTCGGCCTGCACCCCAAACCGGTAGTCCTCGGCCACCGACCGGATGTAGAGCCCCGTACCGCCGACCAGCAACGGGAGCCGGTTCCGCCCGAGGATGCCGGTTATTCCCTCCCCGGCCAGTTGCTGGTACCGCGCCACGTTGAATTCCTCATCCGGGTCCGCCACGTCGATCAGGTGGTGCGGCACACCGCGCCTCTCGGAGGCGGGCGGTTTGGCCGTGCCGATATCCATCCCCCGGTAGACCATCATCGAATCGGCCGAAACGATCTCTCCCCCGCAAGCCAGGGCGACGTTGATGCCGGTCTCGGTTTTTCCCGTAGCCGTGGGTCCGGTGATTATGACCAAGAGGGGCGGCCCGCTCACGGCTCATCCCCGGCTTGCGTGATGATCCCGTAAGCCACGGGCGAATGCCGGCCCCCGGTGATCAGGCGGAAGCCCAGACGCTCGAATTCGGGGCTGCCCGCCCGCTCCTTCAGCACCACCCGGCGGCGCGCGACGCGGACCGCCTCGCCGACCGACTCGGGGTCGAGCGCCCGCGTGTCGGCCAAGGGCCGGAGCGGTTCCATCGCGCTCGAAGCGTGACGGGGCCTCCGGAACATAGGATCGAAATAGACCACGTCGAAGCTTCGATCCTCAAGAAGCCGCAGGTACTCCCGGTGATCAGCGGTCACGACTTCCACCCGCCGCATCGCCCGGGCCAACGGACCGTCGCCCGAACCATGCTCCAGGCCGCGCCGCACCAGCAGGGCCACCACGGGTACCGCTTCCAGCCCCACCACCCGTCCCCCGTCGCCCACCACGTGCCCGGCGACCAGGGCGTCGGCCCCCAGGCCCAGCGTACAGTCCAGGACACTGTCTCCGGCCTTGAGCCCCATAGCCTGTATCATCTGGTCAGTTTTCCCAGCCTCTATTCTTCTTATGCGCACCTTGCCCAGCCCGGGGTGAAAGAAGAACTCCCCTCCCGCAAGCACCAGCCCCACGCGCCGGCGGGACACCACCACCACCGCCGCCTGCGCCCCGTGTTCCCCGCACAGGGCCTCCAGGCTTTCACGGCCGCGGGGCACGTACGGCAGACCCAACGTCCGGCTGATCTCTTCGGCCTCCAGCCGCTCCGCACGGCGCGGCCGGGCGGAGGTAGTGACCAGGATGTTCACGGCGCCGCTCATTCGCGCCGAAACCGCCGCGCGAGTCCCGAAAAAGTGAGCCTGATGAAGGTGGGACGGCCGTGCGGGCACGAGTAAGGTTCGGTACAGCGGCCGAGGTCCGCCAGCAACGCGGCCGCCTCCGGGCCGGACGGCTTGTCCCCGCCGCGGACCGCCCGGTGGCAGGCCAAGACCGCCGCCACCACCCGGCGGAAAGCGTCCGTGTCCACCGGCCGTTCCAGGGCCAGCCGGTCCAGAATGTCGTTGAGCAGGGCGGTTTCCGCACCCGGCCGCAGGAAGGAAGGCACCGTCCGGATCACCCAAGCACCTTCCCCGAACGGGTCGACCTCAAAGCCGGCCGGCCGCAGGAAGGAGCCGTACTCTTCAAGGATTTGCGCCTCCCGGTCCCGTATTTCCGCCGCCACCGGGACCAGCAGCTGCCTCCCGGCGGACTGCTCCAGCGCGCGCAAGTACCGCTCGAACAGGACCCGCTCGTGCGCCGCATGCTGATCCAAGACGTAAAGGCCGTCGGCCCCTCCGGCCAGGATGTAGGCGGGCGGCAGAAAGCCCAGGGGCTCCAGTTCCGGGAATTCCGGGTAGCCCGTGCTTTCCTCGCACAGTTCCGCTTCCCTGCTCTGGAGCGTCATCTGCAGCGGTATCCGGTACTCCGCATCCATGCCGGAAAAACCGCCGGCGGGCGGCGGCGGCGCGCAACCGCTTCCCCGGACCGGCATTTCCGGACGCAGGGCCTCGCGCCCGGCCCTCTGCACCAGCAGGTACACGTCCCGGGGCCGGCTGAAGCGGACTTCGTGCTTCGCCGGGTGGACGTTGATGTCCACCAGTTCGGGCGCGACCGACAGGTGCAACACCAATACCGCGTGCCGGCCCGCCGGCATCACCCCGTGCAGCGCCTCCTCGGCCGCCGTTCCCAGATACGCGCTGCGGATGTACCGGCCGTTTACGAAGAACATCTGGTGCCGCCTGCTGCTCCGCGACACCCCGGAACGGCCCACGTAACCCCACACCCCGAGCCCCTGATCCGCAAACCTTACCGGGACCATCTCCCGGGCCACCGCGGTCCCGAACACCGCGCCGACCGCGTCCAAAAGGTCGCCGGAACCGGAAGTCGCCAGCACCCGGCGGCCGTTCGCGGTCAGACGGAAAGCGACGTCGGGCCGCGACAGGGCCAGGCGGTCCACCATCTCCGAAATCAGCGCTCCCTCGTGGGCGGCACTCCGGATGAATTTTCTGCGGCCCGGGGTGTTGAAGAAAAGGTCGCCGACGGTAACCACCGTGCCGGGAGCACCACCGAATACACCGGTGGAAACGAACCGCCCGCCCTCAGTGGTCAGGACGGTTCCGGCGGGCAGTTTGGCCGGGCGGGTTTGAATCGTCAAGCGGGAAACGGCCGCTATGCTGGGCAGGGCCTCCCCCCGGAAACCCAAAGTCCGAACGGTCTCCAGGTCGGCCGCCGCGCGGATCTTGCTGGTGGCGTGCCGTTGGAGGGCCAGTTCGGCGTCGGCCGGTTCCATCCCGCACCCGTCGTCGGTGACCGTGATCCGCTCCAGGCCGCCGGCGGCGATGTCGATGTGCACCACGCAGGCCCCGGCATCAAGTGCGTTTTCCACCAGTTCCTTGACCACCGCCGCCGGCCGCTCCACCACCTCGCCGGCGGCGATCCGGGAGACGGTCTCAACGTCCAAAACCCTAATCTGCGTCAAGCTACTTCACCTACCCTGTAAACCCCCTCTCCCTCTGGGAGAGGGTAAGGGTGAGGGGTATTCTCATCCTTCCGATGGTGCCGCTAGAGCGGCATAGTTGTCTGCTTCAAACGGCGTTCATCAAAGAGCTTTTAATCGGCTAAGGGGGACTGTCCCCCTAGGGCCGCTGGCGCTGTCACCTTACACGCCGGTTCGCTCCCGGGCCAGTTCCCTTTGCCACTCATCGAGCTTGCCGAGCGCTTCGAGCGGTGTCATGTTCAATACGTCCAGGCGGCGCAGTTCACTCACCACCGGGTGTTCCTTCTGCCGGGGGAACAGTTCGAGTTGCGCCGTTGCACTCCGTTTCCAGCGCTCGGCCGCCTGGCCGTTCTCCAGCCGCTCCAGGACTTCCCGGGCCCGGGCGATTACCGCGGGCGGCAATCCGGCCAAGCGGGCCACCTGAATCCCGTAGCTGCGGTCGGCCTTCCCCGGGACCACCCGGTGCAGGAACACGATCTCGTCGCCCTCCTCGGACACGGTCACGGTGTGGTTCATCACCCCCGAAAGCGCGTCCAGGGTGGTTAGCTCGTGGTAGTGCGTGGAAAACAGGGTCTTTGCTCCGACCCGCCGGTGCAGGTATTCAATCAGCGCCCGGGCCAAGCTCATGCCGTCGTAGGTGCTTGTCCCGCGCCCCACCTCGTCCATAACGATCAGGCTCGCCGGGGTGGCCTGCTCCAGGATCGTCCGGCACTCGTTCATTTCGACCATGAACGTGCTCTCCCCGCCCGCCAGGTTGTCGGCCGCCCCCACCCTGGTAAAAATCCGGTCCACCACCCCGATCTCGGCCGCCTCCGCCGGCACAAAGCTGCCCACCTGGGCCATCAAGACGATCAGGGCGACCTGGCGCATGTAGGTGCTCTTTCCGGCCATGTTCGGTCCGGTCAGGATCATGATCCGGCAGTCTCCATCCAGCAGGGCGTCGTTCGGCACGAACCGGCCGGGTCCCAGCACACGCTCCACCACCGGGTGCCGCCCGCTCTTGATCCGGATCCGGTCCGTACCGTCCACCACCGGCGTGGTGTAGTTCTCCCGCACGGCCGCCTCGGCCAGAGAGGCAAGGGCGTCGACACCGGCCACCGCCCGCGCCGACCGCTGAATCCGGGCCAGTTCGGAGTGCACCCGGTTCCGGAGTTCCCCGAACAGGCGGTACTCCAACTCCACCAGCCGTTCCCGGGCCCCCAGGACCAGGCTTTCGTATTCCTTCAATTCGGGGGTGATGTAGCGCTCCGCGTTCACCAGGGTCTGCCGCCGCCGGTAGTCTTCCGGGACCAGGTGCTGGTTCGCCCTGGTCACCTCGATGTAGTAACCGAATACCCGGTTGTAGCCCACTTTCAGGGACCGGATTCCGGTCCTCTCCCGCTCCTCGGCCTCCAGCCCGGCCAACCACGCGCGCGCCTGGGTGCTCGCCGCCCGCAGGCGGTCCACCTCCGGGTCGTAGCCCGGACGGATGAGCCCGCCCTCTCGCAGGGACAAGGGCGGGTCGTCGGCCAGCGCCCCTTTCAAGAGGTCCACGATCTCACCGGGCGGATCGATATCGGCCGCCAGGCGCCCCAAGAGTCCCGGTTCGTTTTCCAGCAGTTCCCGCACCCGGAACATCGCCTCCAGCGACGACAAAAGTGAGAGCAGATCCCGGGCGTGGGCCGTGCCGTAGCCCACCCGCCCGGCCAAGCGCTCGGTGTCGTACACGCCTTTCAACTGTTCCCGCAGGGTCTCACGCTTGATTCGGTCGGCGGTGAGTCTCCCGACCGCGTCCAGCCGTTCCCGGATCTCCTCCACCACCAGCAGCGGCTGCTCCAGCCATCCGCGCAACCGCCTGCCGCCCATGGCCGTGACCGTATGGTCCAGCACTCCCAGCAGCGTGTGCCGGCGGCCGCCGTCCCGGGCCGTGGTGAGTTCCAGATTGCGCCTGGTGGCGCCGTCCAGGAGCATATGCCGTTCCGGCAGAGGCGCGCGCACGTGGCGGAGGTGGGTGAGTTCGCGTTTCTGGGTTTCATTCAGGTACAGCAGCAGTACGCCGGCCGCTTGCCTGGCGGCCGGGTGCCGCGCCCAGGAGGCGGACGCAACAGCGTCCGGCCCGAAGTGGGATTCCAGTGCCCCGGCGGCCCCATCGCGGTAGGAATCCGGCACGGCCGTAACAATGGCGGGCCGGTGGTCTCCGAATCGCTGGGGGGCCTCGGCCGCATCAGGCGGAAGGCCCGCCAGCAGCACCTCGCGCGGCGCCAACCGGGCCACTTCCTCCACCAATCGCAGCCAAGCCGCTTCCCCGGTGTACGCAGCCACAATAAAGTCGCCGGTGCTCACGTCGGCGGCCGCCAGTGCCCAGCCATGGCCCGCATGCCCCAGGGCCGCCAGATAGTTGTTGCCCCGTTCGTCCAGCAGCTGTTTTTCAATCACCGTGCCCGGGGTGACCACGCGGGTCACCTCCCGGCGCACCACACCCCGGGCGGCCTGCGCCTCTTCGACCTGTTCGCAGATCGCCACCCGGTACCCCCTGGCTACCAGTTTCCCCAAGTAGTTGTCGACCGCCTGCACGGGTATGCCGCACATGGGCACTCGCCCCAGCTCCCCGGCGTCCCTCCCGGTGAGGGCGACTTCCAACACGGGCGCGGCCCGCTCGGCGTCCTCGAAAAACATCTCGAAGAAGTCCCCCATTTGGAAAAACAGGATCGCCTCCGGATACCGGTCTTTGACCTCCCGGTATTGCCGCATCATGGGAGTGAGGATCACCGGCCATACCTCCACCGGGCTAAACTACTTGAGGTCATTATAACATGCCGGTTGGCGGCAAGTTTTTGTCAACCCAAGCAGGACTTTTAATAACCAAGACGAATGGACGATACTGGCTACGAGGGGTTGGGGTCCATTGCAGAGCGCCGAGAAACTGGCCGGATACCTCGCCCGTGAGCTTTCCCTCGACGCCCGCCAAGCCGACCGCCTGCGGTTCGGCGCCGAAACCGTCTTTTCCACCGGCGGCGCCCTGATAGTGGAGTCCTCGGAGGCCGGTTCCTCTTTCCGCGTAATCCTGCCCCTCATCCAACCCGAGCAAGCCGGGTCAGCAGTTCTAAGCTAGCAAAAAGGGGGACAGTCCCCCTTTTTACCCCGGCAGAGAACCGTCCCTTGTCGCACAAGTAAAGGGGCCGGGAATGTCTTTCCCGGCCGCCCTCTTGAATTAAGCTGCACTGACCCGGCCCGTAGTCCAACCGGTCACTAGGATGTCGGCCCACACCCGGAGGGCCCGCATGGCGCTCACCCGCTCGGGGTGCAGGCATTTCCGGTGATGGCCTGCTGCAAAATCCGGTTGACGTCATTGATCAACTGGTGGAACTGGCGCTGCGCCTCCATGAATTCCTTGATCTTCGGGTTTTCGGTCATTTGCTGGTGCAGGTTCACCAGCTCGTCCTGTTCTTCGCCAGTGAGTTTCCGGCCCGTCGAGCGCGCCTCGGCCATCACGCGCTGCCTCACCTGGAACTCCTGGATCATGCCGGCGGCCGCCTGATCGGCATGCACACTCGCTTCCGTTTCCCGCATCTTCTGCAGTTCCGTGGACTGGGAAATCTCGTGGCCGAGTTCCATCGCCTTTAGGATTACCAACACTGTGTCACCTCCTCAAAAACCTCTGCGACTTGCAAGACAAAACGACGAGACCTTGCACAACGCGGGAGGCCTCGGTGATTTCCTTGCTGATTATTGACCTATTATAACGGAAGCCGGGAAAAAAATGCAACCCTATCCGGACCAGGGGTCGGTCTCGCCCCGGAGGTGGGCGTCGATGGTTCGCGCCGCGGTCCGCCCGGCGCCCATGGCCAGGATGACCGTGGCCGCTCCCGTCACCACGTCCCCGCCGGCGAACACCCCGCGGCGGGTGGTCGCCCCGGTCGCCGGGTCGGCGATGATCGTCCCCTTCCGGCTGGTGTCCAGCCCCGCGGTGGTCGCCTGGATCAACGGGTTGGGCCGCTGCCCGATGGCGATGACCACCGTGTCCACGTCCAGCATAAATTCGGACCCCGATACCGTTTCCGGCCGGCGGCGCCCGGAGGCGTCCGGTTCGCCCAGCTCGCAGCACAAACACTCCAGCTGGCGGATGCACCCGGTCTCATCGGCCTCGTACCGTACCGGCACGCTCAAGAACTGGAACCGCACCCCTTCCTCCGCCGCGTGGTGCCGCTCTTCCAGACGGGCCGGCATTTGGGCCTCGGTGCGCCGGTAGACGATCCGCACGTCTTCGGCACCCAGGCGCAGCGCCGTGCGCGCCGCGTCCATAGCCACGTTGCCGCCGCCCAGCACCACCACCCGGCGCCCGATCAGCACCGGGGTGTCGTATTCGGGGAACTCGTAGGCGTGCATCAGGTTCACCCGGGTCAAGAAGCCGCTCGCCGACTTGATGCCGGGCATGTTCTCACCCGGCAGGTTGGGAAACAGCGGGGAACCAGCACCCGTGCCGATGTACACGGCCTCGAACCCTTCGTCGAAAAGCTCGTCGATAGTGACTGTCCGGCCCACCACGACGTTGCACTCGATCCGCACACCCATGCGCCGCAAGACGTCGATTTCGGCCTGCACCACCCGCTTCGGCAGGCGGAACTCCGGAATCCCGTAGGTCAACACGCCCCCGGGTTTATGCAGGGATTCAAAAATGGTCACCGCGTGGCCCCGCCGGGCCAGGTCGGCCGCGCAGGTCAGCCCGCCCGGGCCCGAACCGACCACCGCCACCCGTTTCCCTGTTGGGGGCGCCACCGAGGGCGCTTCCCTGTCCCGCGCCAATTCGAAATCGCCCACGAACCTCTCCAGACGGCCGATGGCCACCGGGTCGTGTTTTTTGCCCATGGTGCAGAACTTCTCGCACTGGTTCTCCTGGGGACAGACCCGGCCGCAGACGGCCGGCAACAGGTTTTGCTCCTGGACTTTGGCGGCCGCCTCTTCGAACCGGCCGTCCCGGATCAGCCCGATGAAGGCCGGGATGTCCACATCGACCGGGCAGCCCTGCCGGCACCCCGCCTCCTTGCACTGGATGCAGCGCTCCGCCTCGGCCATCGCCTCTTCGGGGGTGTACCCCAGTGTGACCTCCGCAAAATCTCGGATTCTCACCCGTGGATCACGGCAGGCCATCGGCACCCGCCGCGGGATGATCTTCTTCTTCTTCTTCCCGGCCTGCACGCCGTCTCCCCCGCCTAGCATCGTCCGCCACACCCCGCCTCGTACCTGGTCAGCGCCTCCTGCTCCTGAGCGCGGTAGCGCTGCAACCGCTGGGCCAGTTCCGCAAAATCGACCTGGTGCCCGTCGAACTCCGGCCCCTCGACGCACACAAACCGGGTCTCCCCGCCCACCGTAACGCGGCAGGCGCCGCACATCCCGATGCCATCGACCATAATCGGGTTTAAGCTGACGATGGTTTTCAGGCCGAACTCCCTGGTCACGCCGCACACCGCCCGCATCATGGGAAGCGGCCCCACGGCCACCACCCGGTCGGGCGGGTATTCACGCCCAGCCACCTCCCGGAGTACGTCGGTGACAAAGCCCTTGCGCACGTAGGAACCGTCGTCGGTGGTGATCAGGAGCTCGTCTGCCGCCTCCCGCAGCCGGTCTTCCCAGAACAGGAGTTCCTTGGTCCGCGCCCCCACCACCGCGACCACCTCGTTCCCGGCCTGCTTCAGCGCCCGGCAGATCGGGTAGATGCAGGCCACGCCCACGCCGCCGCCGACGCAGGCCACGCGGCCGAAATTTTCAATCTGGGTCGGATTCCCCAGCGGCCCGACAAAATCCAGGATGCCCGCCCCTTCCTCCAGGCTTCCCAACATCCGGGTGGTCTTGCCGACCTCCATAAAAACGACCGTAACGGACCCCCGCTCCGGGTCGCAGTCCGCTACGGTAAGTGGAATCCTCTCCCCCCGCTCGTACACGCGGAGCATCACAAACTGTCCGGCCCGGGCCTTCCTCGCCACCCGCGGCGCCTCAATCTCGAGGAGTTTCACGGACGGAGAAAAGACCTCTTTCCTCAAGATCCTGTACAAACGCTCCCTACCCCCCTCGGCATACTCCCCGGGCATACTCCCCCAGGTCCGACGGGCTGTCCCCGCCTCATACACCTTGTACGGTGATCACCTCGTTCTATCTTAATAATTTTACCATAACCCGCCTACACTGTGAACCGAATGGTCGACCCGGTATACAATATTTTGCGTGAGCCTCAAGTCCTCGTTCTTGCGCTCAGTCCGCCACCGCCATCCGGCCCGCCAGGTAAGTCAGGTGTCCGTCCTCGACCCGCACCCCGACTAAACGCCCAGCCCAATCGGGTTCCCCGGGGAAAACCACCGTCTTGTTGGTGCGGGTGCGCCCGGACAAGAGGTTCGGTCTCGTGGCGCTCGGACCCTCGACCAGCACTTCCAGGACCTTCCCCTCCTCGGCCCGGTTCCGGGCCAACCCGATGTCTTTTTGCACCCGGATCAATTCCTGAATGCGCTCCGACTTGACTTCTTCCGGCACCTGGTCCGGCCACCCGGCGGCCGGGGTGCCCTGCCGGGGATTGTAAACGAAGGTGAAGGCCTGGTCATACTCAACGCGCCGCACCAAGTCCAGCGTGTCCGCGAAATCCTCGCCGGTCTCCCCCGGGAATCCCACCATCAGGTCGGTGGTCAGCGAAACATCCGGAATAGCCGCCCGGATCCTGGCCGCCAGAGCGAGGTAGTCTTCCCGGGTATAGCCCCGGTTCATCCGCTGCAGGATCCGGTTCGACCCGGCCTGGGCCGGCAGGTGGATGTGCTCGCACACCTTCCCCGCCCGGGCGATGACTTCGATCAACCCGTCCGTGAAGTCCCGCGGGTGGGAAGTGGTGAACCGGATGCGCCAGAGGCCCTCCACCGCGTCCAGGCGCGCCAGAAGGGCCGCGAAGTCCACCCCTTCGTCCAGGTCCCGGCCGTAAGAGTTCACGTTTTGTCCGAGCAGGGTCACCTCGCGGTAGCCCGCTGCGGCCAGGGCGCGGACCTCATCCACTACGGCCCCGGGCCGGCGGCTGCATTCCCGGCCCCGGACATAGGGCACGATGCAGTAGGTGCAGAAGTTGCTGCACCCGTGGATGACCGGCACCCAGGCCCGCAGGCCGCTTTTGCGGCGGACCGGCAGCCCCTCCGGCACGGCGCCGTCCGGCGGCCGCACGCCCCGAACCGGACGCCGCCCCGCCCGGACTTCCTCGATCAAGCCCGGCAGTTCGTGGCGGTTTTGGGTGCCCAGCACCAGATCCACCACCGGAAAACGCCGGACGATCTCCTCGCCCATCCCCTCCTGCTGCGGCAAGCACCCCGAAACGGCCACGATCAGCGCGGGCTTGGCCCGCTTGTACCGCTTCAGGCCGCCCAAAAGCCCCCACACCCGGTTTTCGGCGCTCCCGCGCACACAGCAGGTATTGATCAGCACCAGGTCGGCCTCCCCGAGGAACTCCGTGGGCTCATACCCCATCCCCTCGAGCAGACCGGCCATCAGTTCGGAGTCAAACTCGTTCATCTGGCAGCCGAAAGTCACCTGGTACACGAGTTCCGGTTTGCCTTCCACCAACAACACCCCGTCTTCTATTCTACCCTGATTCCTTGCCCGAGACAGCCGCCTATATATGTCTTCACCGACAAGAACCTGCTTCCTCGAAAACAGGCCTTATTTTCATCCCCGCATGAGCGACGAGGAATCGTCGTAAGCGACTCCCTCCCTTCCAACCGGAAACTGCCGGCGATCATGCGGCCCTGATCAACGCCTTTCACCGTATAGACCGCAGCTTCTGAATAGATACTAATCGCAAATAGTTGTGCCGGACACATCCGGTCAAGGAGTGAAGACTTGTGTGGCCGAGTAGGGAAGACCGGGATGACGAACACGTGGTGGCCCGCACCAAGACCGGTGGCGCCGTCCCGAGCACGCCCGTGCATGAACCTGACGGCGCGGCGGAAGCGGCCGACGACCTGATTGAAGGCCTCATCAACGACCCCACCCTTGAAAACCGTTAGAGGAGGAAGAAGGCCTTGACCGCCAAGAGGAAGGAAAAACGCAAGAAACAAGACGGAAAGAAAGCTCCGGTAGGCACGAACCAGCCGGCCGGCGCGGATATCGATCCGGATTACGTTGCTCAAGACCTGACCGGCTACCGGGTACCCTTCAACAAAAAGAAGTAGCGAACCCCCCAGCCGCTGCCGGTTCCAGTTACTGGCAGCTTTTTTCTTTCCCGCTCCAAACAGGAGAGGAATTCACCTCTCCGGTGACGAAGACCCATGGGCAAGGTAGGGGGGGTGTGCAGATGCAGTACGTGTCAGCCAAGGGCTGCCGCCTCTATTACGAAACTCGCGGGCGGGGCCGTCCGCTGGTGCTCATCCACGGCCTGGGGTCGGACCACTGCATGTGGGCCCCGCAGATGGAGGCCTTCGCCAAGCGCTACCAAGTCATCGCCTACGACTGCCGCGGGCACGGCGCCTCCTCCCCGGTGCCGCCGGGGTACCAGCTTACCGACCTCGCCGAGGACTTGGCCCGCTTACTGGACGGCCTGAAAATGGAAGAGGCGGCGCTTGTCGGCGTGTCCTTCGGCGGCGTTGTCGCCCAGCAGTTCGCCGTATCCTGTCCCGGACGCTGTACCGCCCTGGTTTTAAGCGACACCTTCTCCGAAGTGCACTTCCCCGATTCCTTCGGCGCCTGGCTCCAAGTGCCAGTGCTCCGGGTGCTGCCGCGGCCGATCCTGGCCCAGATGATCGCCAGCGCCTACCCGAAGAACCGCTGGCGGCCGGCCCGTGAGGAGTTGGCGCGGGCGGCGCGCAGCATCCGTCCCGGGGATGTCTCCCGCCTGCGCGCCCTCATTAACCGGGTGCACCTGACCGAAGCACTCGGCGCGATCCTCTGCCCCACCCTGGTGCTCGCCGGAGACCGCTGGCCGGTAATGGTCAAATACGCGCGCTTGATTCACGAGGCCGTTCCCGGCAGCAGGCTCGAGGTGGTGCCCAACGCCTGCGACCCGTCGTCCCTTACCAACGTTGAAGCCTTCAACCACCTGGTATTGGATTTCCTCGCCTCCGGCTTGCCCACCGCTGACCGGTAAATCCCGAAAAAGGACCGGCCGCCTTTCACCTGCTCAAGCACACTGGGTTCTCGTGTTCCCAGGGGGGTTGGCGTTTGACGCCGTACAATTCCCCTCTGTTGCCATAACGCACATAAACCGTATAATTCAGGGTTTCATCAGCATAATAACACCAGTATTCCAAGCGCTAGCGGCAAGGAGGTGACAAAACCGTGGACTTTCAGATGAGCCAGATCGAAAAGCTGAACATCACCGAACTCTTGCGGCACGAAAGCCTGTGTGCCAAGAAGCTGTCCGCCTACATGAACCAGGTCCAGGACCCTCAGATCCGATCGGTGCTGAGCCAGTACCACGATCTCTGCCGGCAGCACACAAACATGCTGAACAGCTTCATGCAGCAGGCCGGAATGCAG
>DBEH01000052.1:27202-33451 GCA_002294005.1 Firmicutes bacterium UBA911
GCAGCAGGCCGGAATGCAGCAACCCGGAATGCACCACGCCGGTATGCCGGGCGGCGGGCACATGGCTTAGGACCCAAAACCGATCCTAACCAAATTCGAGGAGGGATGAAGCATGCACCACCAACTGACCGACCGTGACATCGTCACCGACTGCCTCGAGGGCACCAAGCACGCGTCCAGCACTTTTCACCGGACCGTCATCGAGGCGTCCAACAATAACATCCGGAACGCCTGTTTCCGGATGCACAACGACATCCTGATGATGAACAAGACGCTCTTCGACCTGATGCACCAGCGGGGATGGTATCAGGTTGAACCAGCAACCGGCATGGGGATGAGGGCTCAGGTTGGGCATCAGACTCCGCACTACGCCGCCTACCGGCCGGAGATGCAGCAGTTCCAGGGACCAAACCCCGGCGGTTTCTAGTCCCGCCAAGCACGCAAACTTCGCAGCCGGCCGGCTGCGAAGTTTTGGTTTATGCCCCAATTTCTAGGCAATTTCTAGGCCCCCATTTCGCCGGACGTGACTTCCGCGGGCCGCCGGCTGGTTCTTCGAGGAGGGAAAAGCCGCAATGGGTAGAATGATGGTAATATGGTCACCGCAGAAAGGCCCCCGACAAGGTTCGGCCGGTTCCGGCAACGGTTCAGCCGGCGCGGCGTCAACCAACTGTTCACGGCGCAACGGGTCCTGCTGCTGGGCTTCAGCCTGCTGATCGCCCTCGGCACGTTCCTTTTGAGCCTGCCCGCCGCCGTCAGCCCGGGCGGGGACAACAGTTTCCTCGTGGCGCTGTTCACCGCCACTTCGGCGGTCTGCGTGGTCGGTCTGGTGGTGGTCGACACCGGCACCAACTGGTCGACCTTCGGCCACGTGGTAATCTTGACCTTGATCCAGGTCGGCGGCCTGGGCTTCATCGTCATCGCCAGCCTGATCCTGGTCCTCACCGGGCAGCGCATCGGCCTCCGCCAGCGCCTGCTCATCCGGGAATCGCTGAGCTTGAACCGGGTGGGAGGCATCGTCCGGCTGGTGATCCAGATCATCGCGATCACCCTGGTGATCCAGGCCGTTTTCGCCGCCATCCTGGCGGCAAGGTTCACCGCCGACTTCGGCTGGCCGCAGGGCCTCTGGATGGGCGTGTTTCACGCCGTGTCCGCCTTCAACAACGCCGGGTTTGACCTGTTCGGCGGGTTCAGGAGCCTGACGGCCTACACCGGGGACGTGATCGTGAACCTGGCGGTCGCCATCCCGGTGATCTTGGGCGGCCTGGGTTTCATCGTCATCGTCGACCTCTACCAGCAGAAAAGCTTCAGGAAATTGACCCTGCACAGCCGGATTGTCGTCGCCACTACTCTTGGGCTCCTGGTGTTCAGCACCCTGGTCGTGCTGCTCCTGGAGTACAACCGCGCCTTCGCCGACCTGACCGGACCCGGCAAGGTATTGGCGGCCTTCTTCCAGGCCGTGACTTCCCGTTCGGCCGGCTTTTCCACCGTGGCCACCGAGGCGCTGCACCCGGCCACCCAGTTCTTCACCATTGGGCTAATGTTTATCGGCGGCGGGCCCAACTCGGTCACCGGCGGCATCAAGGTGACCGCGTTCGCCATCCTGCTCCTGTCGATCTGGACCCTGTCCCGGGGCCGCGAATCGATCGATGTGCGTGGCCGGCGGATTCCTCTGACGCAGTTCTACAGGGCGGTGGCCCTCACCATCATCCTCTTCAGCCTGATCTTCGCGGCCGCCCTCATTCTTTCAGTCACCGAACAGGCCGACTTCCTGACCACTCTCTTCGAGGCCACCTCCGCTGTAGGCATCGTGGGCTTGAGCATGGGACTGACTCCAGAGCTGTCCGACGCCGGCAAGCTGGTGGTCACGATCTGCATGTTCATCGGTCGGCTCGGGCCGCTGACGATCATCTGGGCGCTGACCAAACCGGTCAAGAAGTCCAAACTCAAGTACCCAGAAGAGCATGTCGTCATCGGTTGATGTTAAGAAAAAAGCGGGCATGACTCCAAAGGAAGCCACACCCGCTTTGTTTATTCTTGCCTCCGGCCGTAACGCCCTGTGCCTGGCAACCGGAAAAGCACTACTCCTTCTCGCGCTTCTCGACCGTCAGCCGGAGTTCCCCCTCCAGTTCATGCGGCGGCGTGGTCGCCGGGTCCTTCAGGAAGACAAGTTCCGGAGCGGCGGTCATCCGGTAGCCGCTGGAGGCCATAAACCGGATCAGCCCGTGCAGAGCCTCGCCCAGCGTGTCCAGATCACCCTGGTGGGTAGCGATCACCTGACGGTCCGGCAGGTCTTTAAGTCCGGGCGTGGTGTCGGTCTCCGGCACGGACAGCGGTCCGTCCAGCTTGAGCGGCACCTGGACCTCCCACAGGAGTTCCGCGGGCGGCATGAAGGGGTTATTCTTGAGCACCCCCACGGGGGGGCCCGCCGCCGTGTGGCCGTTCTCCCGGACCCACAGGTTCAAGCCCCGCACCACTTCCGGAATCAGGCCGTAAGGACCTCTGCCGGACTTGTAGGCTACGGTGCAGGCCGGGATTTTCTTCAACGTCACGGTCTCGCGCAAGCAGATAGTCATCCTCTCAGCCGCATCCAGGCGGCAAATCCTACCTTAAAAAAAAAGGGTTTCTACACGCCGCCCCAAAATCCTTCCCCGGCGGCCTCTCCAAACTCCCAGCGGGAACTAGCATTGTTCACAGAGCACTCGCAGTAACACGGTTTGCCCCCTGTAGTTCCATACGCTCGTTCGAAACTAGTAACGCTCACAGAGCACCTCGTAGTGACTGCGGGGGTGCGCGCAGGCGGGGCAGGTCTCCGGCGCCTCCTCGCCTTCGAAGATATAGCCGCAGTTCCGGCACTTCCAGCGGACCGGTTCCTCCCGGGAAAAGGTTTTTCCGTCGCGGATGTTCTGCAGCAGAGCGCGGTACCGGTTTTCGTGGTACTGTTCAGACCGGGCGATGCTGTCCAGAACGGCGGCGATTTCGGCAAAGCCCTCTTCGCGGGCCACCGCGGCAAATTCCTTGTACATGCTGGTCCACTCGTAGTTTTCGCCGTCGATGGCCGCTTGCAGGTTGGCCTGTGTATCCTGGATGCCCTTTAGAAACTTGAACAGGGTCTTGGCATGCTCTTTTTCGTGTTCGGCGGTCTCCAGGAAGGCGCCGGCCACCTGCTCGAAACCTTCCTTTTTCGCCACCGAAGCCCAGTACGTGTACTTGTTGCGGGCCATGGACTCCCCGGCGAAAGCCGCTTTGAGGTTCGCCTCCGTCCTGGTTCCTTTCGGGTCTTCCATCTGGGTCCACTCCTTTCGTCTATATTCTAACCCATAGTGTACCAGAATTACCGGCGCAACTTAAGTCAGAACAGCGACTCGGAACCGGCGCACCGCCGGCACGGCCTAAATCGCTCAGCCTTTGCCGGTCCGGTCACCGACCTGAACCACCTGCCCGCCGCGCACCACCACGGGCACCCGGTTCACCCGGTAGGTTCCCTTGACCAAGTTCTTGGCCTCCGGGTCGAGACTGACGTTGATCTCCTCGAATTCCAGGCCCTGCGCGCGGTACTCACGCATCAGGCTCGCGCAGAAAGGACACCCGGTCTTGGTGTAGACAATGGTCTTGCTCAAATCCCTACCTCCATCTAGACCTGCTGGTCAGGATTTCAACCCATGACCTTCACCATCTGCTTCCTTCAATCCTGCCCGAACGCCCGGGGAAATCCGGTTTGCCAGCCGCCGGCGCAGCCAGTTTTGATCGGACTGCGCGGCCGTATTCCGGGAACGGCGGCAGGCGCCCCGGTCGTGGGGCAGGTGGATGGTCTCGTCGTGGATCACCTCTACGCCCCTCTTTTCAAGGGTCTCTCGAAAAGGCTCAGGACCGGCTGTCGCTTTCCCCGTAAAGCCACAGGTAGGTGAAATAGGAATTCCTCACCTTGGTGATGTATTCCCGGGTTTCCGCGAAAGTGACCGCCGCGGGATAGCCGTGCGGGTCCTGCCCCAGCGGCGATCTGCTCCAGCGCCCGGCGTTGCCCGGGCCGGCGTTGTACGCGGCCAGCGCCCGGTCGAGATCGCCCCCGAACGACTTCAGCAGGGACGCAAGGTAGAAAGCCCCGAAGCGGATGTTGGTCTCCGGGTCGAACAGGCTGTCCACTTTAAAGGCCGCTCCCTTCTTCCGGGCGATGTATTCCCCCGTGCCGGGCATGATCTGCATCAGCCCCCGCGCCCCCGCCCGGGAGACGGCCCCGGGCCGAAAATGGCTTTCCTCCCGCATCACGGCCCACAGGAGGCAGGGATCGAGCCCGTAATCGGCCGCGGCCTTGAAGACCGTTTCCGCGAACGGCCGCGGGTAGGCCGCCCGGTAAG
The DNA here is from genome assembly GCA_002294005.1 of Firmicutes bacterium UBA911. Lineage (GTDB taxonomy): Bacteria > Bacillota > Desulfotomaculia > Desulfotomaculales > Desulforudaceae > Desulforudis. The sequence goes on from DBEH01000052.1 coordinate 31,555, forward strand.
CCCGGGCGCAGGGGTGTTTTTTTAGCACCTCCGTCCCCAGCCCAACCCCGGCAAAGTAGTAACCCTCATCCAAGTACCATTCTCCCAGAGCCAGCTTCTCCGGAAGCGAAGCCAGCCGGACTCCGATCCGGAGTTCCAGTTGGGCGAGTTCCCCCCGGCCTGACCGCCGGTAGGCTTGAGCCCTCTTCAAGAAAGCAGGGCTGGCGGCCTCCAGCGCCGCCTCCTCCACCCAGCGGGGCTCCTTCCCCAGGCGGTCCATCCAGGCCGGATGGGTGGTGAGGTGGGTCAGAAAGTCTTTCGCTAGCGGATCTCCTTTCCTGGACAGGAGAACATAGGCCCGAAAGGCGGCGTCGTCCTGCAAGCGCCCCGGCTCGCGACCCAGGGCCACGTAAAGGGGAAGAGCCTTGTCAGGGCGGCCCAACTGTTCCCAAAGCCGCGCTCCCCGCCACCGGCCGTCGGCCTCCGGGGCCGAGCTGAAGGCAACGGCCGCCTCCGGCAGCCGCCCCCACTGCTCCAGGATCACACCCCGGCGGTGGCTGCCCTTTGCCCCCAGGAGACCGTACACCGCGAAGGCGGCCTCCCTCTGGCCGGCGACCTCCAGACAGCGGGCGTACCACCACCCCATCTCCAGGTCGGCCGGGTTTGCCCGCCAGTGCCTTTTCAGGCGGGGCAGAGCCTCCCCGTACCGCTCCATCCCCACCAGAGCCCTAAGATAAGGCCGCTCCAACCGGGGGCCCTCGGGGCCATCCAGCGCCAGCGTCAAAACCCGGACCGCCTCGGCCCAGAGCTCTCTTTTCAGTAGCTCCTCGGCCAAGACCGGGAGATCGGGCTCTAGGCGCAAGAGCGCCTGCAAGGCCTTTTCGTCCGGCAGGAGCGCGAGGTAGTGTTCCCGCGCCTCCGCTTGGCGTCCCGCCTCTTCCAGCCAGGAAGCCAATTCCCGGCGCACCGGCGCCGGGTCGTACAGGGAAAGGGCCCGATGGTAGAAGGCCCACGGGTCTTGACCCGCCTCCCGGCAGCGGCGGGCCAGTTCCAGGTTGGCCAGGTACCCTACGACATCGGCCCGGCGGGAAAGCTCGATCAGCCCCGTCTCACTCTCCCGGGGGGATTTTTCCAGCAGCTTCTCCAGCAGAAGCACGTGGTGCAGTTCCTGCGACGCGCCGGCGGGAAACTCCTCCCGGGCGGGCACCCCCGGCGTCGTCTCTCGCGGGGACGGCGGCTCCAGGGCGATCCCCCCGGCGACAAGGCCAAGGGTGGCCGCGAGCACACCAACGACCAGCACCAGAATGAAGGTTCTTCGTGAGTACCTGCTCGTACGTCTCACTGCTTCTCCTCGCCTGTTTTGCTCAATAATATGATCAATCTACTCTGCCCCTGCGCCAGATCGGCGAGGAATTGGGATACGCCGTGTCTTGGGATGCGGGCACGGCCACGGTGCAGTTTTCCAAGCTCACACCGTCCGGAGAGGCCGGTGTGAATATCAGTGACCCCGCTCAAATCCGCGCGAGCATAAATCCGTAGACTAACTTTGATACCCGATGCGTGAAGCCCTTATTATTAACCCTGCAGCGCAAAATCAATTGCCGGCGTCTTTCCATAATCTAAATGATCTGGCCATTATATCCAGCAGACCCCGGTCAGGCAATCCCGTCAGCTTCCGGACGTTTTAGGGTAGCCCTAACACTTCCCTGTCATCGTCGCTAAGAGAGTCTATATATTTTCCGTTAAGCGAACTTTGAGCAATAATAACATCGTCCACCCGAGTGTCGAAATACTCATTGAATGGGATTAGTTTCCAGCCGTTGGAGGTGAAAATACCGCCCTCTTTAACAATAACCTTCATACCGCGTATGTTCAACGTTACCTCATTTTTTGTAAGTTGTAATGTTTCAGTAAACCA
>DBEH01000016.1 GCA_002294005.1 Firmicutes bacterium UBA911
GCCAGTCCCCATTTTCCCCAGTTCGGCGTGGTAGCGTTCGGCGCGGCCGCCCACCGCGGTGGCGAAGTTGTGCAGCATGGCGATAAAGTCCCGGATCTGGGCGGCGTCGGCGGCATCCAGGTCCAGTTTGCGGGTGCGCACCAGGAGGTCCAAGTTGCTGACCGTGCGCCGGATGATTTTCTGATAGGCGGTGTGGTTCAGTATTTGGTTGAGCCGGGGCACCGCCGTGCTCAGCTGACCCGCCAGCGCGGGTATCCCGGCCGTCGTTTTGCGGATCTCCCGGTTCTGGTCGTGCAGGGGGGCCAGCGCCAGTACGGCGGCGGTGGCCGTCTCACGCAGGGCGGTCAGTTCCCGGCGCACGGTGGCCAGCGGCTCCCGGAGTTTTTCCAGGATTTCCTCCGGAGACGGCCGTTCGAGGCGCAATTCCGGGCGGGTGAAGCGCCGGTCGGCCTGCTCCCGCGCCCAGGCGGCGAAGTCCACCGGAGTAGTGCCCGCGATGGGCAGGCCGGTGCGCGAAGCGTTGTAAACCCGCACGTCCCGCCGGCCGGCCTCGGCGATGTACATTTCCAGCTCGCGCAGCATCGTCAAAAGCTGCCTGGTGGTATAGGCCGTTTCCCCGGCGATGTTGGTCCGGGGCAGGTAGTCGGTGACCGTGGTTTTTCTGGTCGCGCCGGCGTAGAAATGCTCCGGGTCCAGGAAGGACAAGTCCTGCCCCAGGAGGATGATTTCCGGACAGCCGAGGTCGAGGATGAACTTGAAAGTGGGGATGGCTACCGAGGCGGCGTCCGGCAAAACGCCCTTATGGTTAAAGCCGGCCAACTCACCCAGCCATTGGGGCAAATGCTCCTGGTCCGCGAAGGCGGACACTTTCGGTCCCCGGAATTCGGCCGCCACCCGGGGGTGCAGGGAGGAAAAAAAGACCAGCGTGGTAGCGGGCAGGTCCAGATAGTCCTTTAAAGCGGCGTAGTTGGCCTCGCCGGGGTCGATGGAAACCACGTAATCGGGGTGAATGCCGGCCTGGACCAGTGGGATAAGGCCGGTGCCCGCCGCGATGATCGGCACCCGGCCGGCCAGGCCGCGCAAAGTTTCCAGGTGTTCGCTCAGCGAAGGCCCGGCGGCCGCCATCACCACCGGGGTAGCGGTCAGGCCGTCCAGGAGGTCGGAGACGCCGGGATTGGCGAAAACCGCAAACAGATTGGCCATGCTGTTTTCAAGCCACACATCTTTCCAATGCTCCCGGGTCGCCAATCCCACCCGGATGTGGCGCAGAGAATCCAATACCCCCTGCCGCCATTGTTGGTGGGCTTGCTCAAACAAGTCGCAATAAGCCGGTATTTCGGCCACCTTCACTTCCCCGGCAAAAGTGCCCTGCGTAATCACGTTAAAGACCGGGCTGTCGACCGAGAAGTCAAGTGTGGGTTGGATGAACACCCGCTTATGCCTGATGAGGTGGCGCACGTCACGGAGTTCCAGCAGCCGCCGCCACCATCCGGGTTCGGTTTCAAAAACCATGAAGTGGGCGCCGGGGTCTTTTTGGAGCAGCGCCTCCAGGTGGTACCCCAGACCCAGCCCGAAAACGAGATAAACCCGGCCGGTCGCGGAGAGGTCGTTGACTAAGCCCGCCGCCCAGGCGTTAGCCTCGCGGCGCGGATCGTACCGGCTGGCGAGCGGCTGATCCCGCCACACCGGAACCCGGTCGCCGTTTTTGGCGGTAATTACCGCCAAACCACCCACGGCGGGCGAGTTTTCGAGCAACGCGGCCAGTGCCGGATCGCGGCGCCGGAGGGCGCGCAGATTCCGTTCCCAAATCACTGTTGCTCACCATCCGCCTGCCTGCCAATGGGTACGGCCACTTCGATGCGGGCCAGCCGGTCACTGAGTCCCTCCAGCGTACCCTGCAACTCATAAAGCAGAAAATCTCCCTGTTGGACAGCCTGGTTCGCCTCCGCGACCTGGAGCAATTCCCGGGCCGCGTCCCGCAGGCGCTCCGGCCAGCCGGCGAGCCCGTAACCGCGGGCCGAAAGCTGAACACTCAACGCCTGTAGATACTCCAGGGTCTCCGCTAATTGTACCAGTATGTCCGGGGAACCCTGGCCGCCGTAAAAACGGTCGGCGATGCCAGGCAGCCGCTGGATCCAGCGGTCGAGAAAACCGCGGGCCTCGGCCAGCGTGGCGGCGAGCAGCTCGGATTCGGAAAAAAACACCAGCGTCACCCGTGTTTCGCCGTCAAGCTGTTGGAGGCGGTCTTCTATTTCCGCGAAAAAAACCAGTTCGCCCGCCTCGGCGCGGTAAAGGTAAAGGCCTTTCCGGAGGTGTTCGGCGGTCAATTCGGGCCACCGGCTCAAGGCCTCCGCGACGGGCAAGGTAATCTCTTTCAACCAAGACCAACTCCTTCCGGGGAGATTGCCCTTCGGGCTCCAGAGGGGCTGCCTCCTTTCCCAGGGGGACGTTCCCCTGCCGGCCGGCAACATTGTCGCTCATTCCCACCTCTCACTTCCCACCTCTAACCTTGTCGGCTGCTTTTCAGGCGGCTTGACGATTTTAAGAATTGCCGGCTGTTCTTACTTGCACAATTCTGTGGTTGAGCAGGGTTTTCCTGGTTCGAGTAGAAATATGTCGCAGTATCTGGCTGAAGCGATTTCAAGAGGTGAAGGTCGGAGGCGGGTGTAAAGCGTGTTAAACGGCAGGTCGGTTCTGGTCACGGGGGGTACGGGCTCGTTCGGGCAGAAATTCGTGGAGACGGTGCTCCAACGATACGAACCGCGCCGGCTGATCATCTTGAGCCGGGACGAGCTGAAACAATACGAGATGCAGCAGGTGAAAAGCCCTGCGGAAAACCCCTGCCTGCGGTATTTTCTCGGTGATGTGCGCGACAAGGACCGGCTTTACCGCGCTTTTTACGGCGTCGACCTTGTGGTGCACGCGGCGGCGCTCAAACAAGTACCGGCCGCCGAGTACAACCCCTTCGAAGTGGTCCGGACCAACATCATCGGCACGCAGAACGTCATCGACGCCGCCATCGATAACGGGGTCCAAAAGGTCATTGCTCTTAGCACCGATAAGGCGGTGAACCCGGTAAACCTTTACGGGGCGACCAAACTGTGCCTGGAGAGACTGGTGGTGGCGGCGAATTCCTACGCCGGCGGCCGCACCAAATTCAGCGTGGTCCGCTACGGCAACGTGGTCGGCAGCCGGGGCAGCGTGGTGCCCGTGTTCCTCAAGCAAAAAAAGGCGCACGTTTTGACCGTCACCGACGAGCGGATGACCCGTTTTTGGATCACCCTGGAACAGGGAGTGTCGTTTGTGCTCGGTTGCCTGGAGAATATGCACGGCGGCGAGGTTTTTGTGCCGAAGATTCCCAGTATGCGGATCATTGACCTGGCCCGGACCGTTTGTCCCCACTGCCGGATTCAGTTTATCGGCGTCCGCCCGGGAGAAAAGCTCCACGAGTTGCTCATCTCCAAGGACGAGGCGCGTAACGTCGTGGACCATGGAGACTACTTCGTGGTGCAACCCTCTTTTCCGTTTTGGAAATCCAAAGTTGAACAACAAGGGCGGCCGATCCCGGAGGAATGGGAATACGCGAGCGACACTAACGAGCAGTGGCTGGAAAAAGGCCGGATGCAGGAGCTGATCAATCAATTAACAACAGACTAATCATTCGTGCCGATGCCAATGCACGGATCGGTACGGGCCACCTGATGCGCTGCCTGGCCCTGGCCCAAGCCTGGCGGGAGCACGGCGGGGAGACGGTTTTTGTTACGGCCTGTGACAGTCTCGCTTTGAAGCAGCGGCTTTGGAACGAAGGGTTTGACGTGGTGGAAATACAGGGCGCGCATCCGGACCCTGTGGATGCAAGGACAATAATGAACGTGCTGGCGGCGCATCCCGGAGCCTGGCTGGTGCTGGACGGTTATCACTTTGATTCCGCCTATCAGCGGTTGGTTAAAGAAAGAGAAACAGGCCGCCGGTTGCTGGTTATTGACGACACGGCTCATCTTGACCGCTATGATGCGGATATCGTTTTGAATCAGAACATTCATGCCCGCAGGCTGCATTATTCCCGCGCACCTTGCACGCGGTTGCTTTTGGGCACGAGGTACGTGCTGTTGCGCCGGGAGTTTTGGGCCTGGCGTGGTCACCGGAGAGAGGTTCCCGCAATAGCGAAGAAGGTCCTGGTGACGATGGGCGGCAGCGATCCTGACAATGTCACCTTGAAGGTCATCCAAGCCCTGGTTCGCACCGATATTCCGGATCTGGAAGCGGTGGTGGTCATCGGCCCATCGAACCCGCACCGGGAGGCGTTGCGCCGGGCGGCCGAATCCAGCCCGTTTCCCGTCAGCTTAGTCGAGAATGTTGAAAACATGCCGGAGTTGATGGCGTGGGCCGATATGGCTGTTTCGGCCGGGGGAACCACGGTGTGTGAACTTTTGTTTTTGGGAGTTCCTACACTGGCCTTGCCGATCGCCGACAACCAGCGGGAAATCATGAGCATCTTGACCGAGTGGGGTTTCGTGGATGGTCCGGATCAGGATCCAGACGAAATCGGAGCAGAGGCAAATTGCCCGATTGGCATAAAAATGCAGCACCTTGTTTTGGACGGTGATAGGCGTACTCTCCTTGCGCGGCGCGGCCGGCAACTGGTCGACGGGCACGGCGTACTGCGCGTTGCGGAGGTGCTGAGGGGTCAAGCGGCGGGAGGTATCCACCTTCGCCCGGTTTCTCCCGAGGATTGTTTTCTTTTATGGGAGTGGGCGAATGATCCTGTAGTACGCGCCCATTCTTTCTCACCGGAGTCCATACCTTGGGCTCAACATGTCAAATGGTTCCAAAGTAAAAGGGAAGATCCTGATACCGTGCATTTTATCGCCACAAATGAAAAATCGACCCCTATTGGGCAAGTTAGATTCGATATACACAGCACAAAAGCGGAGATTTCTTTAAGTTTAAATGCGCCTTTTCGGGGGCGGGGATTGGCAACTGAATTGATTCGTTTGGCTGTTGAAGAGCTTTTTCGCATCGCCCCGTCTGTTGTATCTGTTCAAGCCCACGTAAAACCAACCAATCAAGCATCTATTCGCGTCTTTGAAAGGGCTGGATTTAAGAAGGGGACAGTCTCCCCGAGGAAAGGGGGCAGTCCGGGTACCGCCGCGCCGACGGGTACCGGTCATGAGCGGCCGGCACCCGTCGGGACCCAAAGGGGATTGCTCCCCAGGGACCATCCCCTTACCCCAGGTAAACAGGCGGCGGTGTATTTGAGTTTGGCAAGAGGCGATTAATGCTTTGTCGTAAACAAGTGGGAAACTATCGGTGGATCTTTTCAACGTTTTCCGGAAGACAGTGGGCTTTCATCACATCTATGGATGGTGGCGAGAAAAATATAAACGGGCGGGGGGCGGCAGCGTATAACATGTGCCTTGAAATCGACGGCCGGAAAATTGGTGCCGGTCAACCGGTGTATATCGTGGCGGAGATATCGGCCAACCACAACCAAAAGTTCGATCAAGCCGTGGAACTCGTCAAAGCCGCCAAGAAAACCGGTGCGGACGCGGTCAAGCTCCAAACCTTTACACCCGATACGCTGACCATCGAGAGCAACAGACCGGAATTCCGTGCGGGGGGCGGAACATTGTGGGATGGCAAAACCCTGTACAACCTCTACGCCGAAGCCTGCACGCCCTGGGAATGGCAGCCCAAGCTCAAGGAAGCGGCGGAACGACTGCAACTTGATTTCTTCTCCACGGCGTTTGACCCAACAGCAGTCGACTTTCTGGAGGCAATGGACGTTCCGGTCCATAAGGTTGCCTCCTTTGAGATTGTGGATATCCCCCTCGTAGAAAAGATGGCCCGTACCGGCAAGCCGTTGCTTATTTCCACGGGCATGGCCAGCCTGGGAGAGATCGAAGAAGCCGTCCGGGCGGCCCGCGGCGCCGGGGCGGCACAGATCGCGCTGCTCAAGTGCACCAGCGCCTACCCTGCTCCGCCGGAGCAGATGAACCTGCGCACCATTCCCCATCTGGCCCGGGCGTTTGGAGTGCCCGCCGGCCTTTCCGACCATACCCTCGGCATCGCCGTACCCGTGGCCGCCGTGGCCCTGGGTGCTTGTATCGTGGAGAAACACTTTACGCTTTCGCGGAGCATGCCGGGTCCGGACAGCGCTTTTTCACTGGAGCCGCACGAGTTCAAGGCGATGGTGGAGGCGATCCGGGCGGCGGAGAAGGCCCTGGGCGAGGTTCACTACGGCGTGAGCGAACGCGAGGCGGCGAGCAGGGTTTTCCGGCGCTCGCTTTTTGTGGTGGAAGACATGAAGGCCGGAGCGGTGTTCACAGAGGAAAACGTGCGTTCCATCCGGCCGGGACACGGCTTGCATCCGCGCCACTTGCCAGATGTACGGGGGCGCAGGGCCACGCGGGACATTCCCGCCGGCACCCCTCTCGCCTGGAACATGGTGGGTTAGTAATCAACGAGGGCCAGTGGTGAGCCGGCCTGCCGCCTTAATGACCCGTTGGACTTCTTCGTCCGTAATGGCCGGAAAGAGCGGCAGGGTGAGGGCGGCTTCGTAGTAAGCTTCAGCCCGGGGGCAAAGGCCCGGCGGGTAACCGAGGCGTTGGTAGTAGGGGTGGCGGTAGACAGGAATGTAGTGCACTTGGGTGCCGATGCCGTGTTGCCGCAACCAGGTGCAAACCTCATGGCGCGTTCTGCCGATTGCCTTCCAGTCTATCCGCACCACGTAGATGTGGTAGGCGGATTCCCGGTCCGGCTTTGGGGCCAGCGGGCGGATGGCCGGTGCAAGCGCCGAGAAGGCCTGGTCGTAGGTGCGGGCGATTTCCCTCCTTCTTTTCAGGAACCCGTCCAGCTTTTTCAACTGTGAGATGCCCAGGGCGCACTGCAGGTCGCTAAGGCGGTAGTTGTGCCCGAGGTGTTGCATTTCGCAGTACCAGGGTTCAGGATCAGATCCGGGTGCGCGGCCCAAGAGATGGGCGGGGTCGCGGGTGATGCCGTGCTCCCGGAACATTAGGAGCCGGCGCGCGAAACCGGTGTCGTCGGTCAGAACGGCGCCGCCCTCGCCGGTCGTGATGTGTTTGACCGGGTGGAAGCTGAAGACGGTCGTGCCGGAGAGACCGCCGACGCGGCGCCCTTTGTAGGCGGCCCCCAGGGCGTGGCAGGCGTCCTCGATTACGTAAAGGCCGCGGCGCCGGGCGATCTCGCGGATTTCGTCCATATCGCAGGGTTGGCCCGCGAAATGTACCGGGACGACGGCACGGGTGCGGGTGGTGATCAGGCTCTCGATCTGGGCGGCGTCGATGTTGGCCGTCTCCGGGTCAATGTCGGCGAAGACGGGCCTGGCGTTCAGGTAAAGGGCGGCATTGGCGGTGGCCGCAAAAGTAATGGGCGAGGTGATCACCTCGCTCCCCGGTTGCAGGCCGGCTGCAAAGTACGCCCCGTGCAGGGCGGCCGTGCCGCTTGAAAAGACGACGGCATGCCGGGCGCCGCAGTACGCCGCCAGTGCTTCTTCAAATTCGGCTGCTTTAGGTCCCTGGGTCAGCCGGTCCGAGCGCAAAACTTCTACGACGGACCGGATATCCTCTTCATCGATGGCTTGCCGGCCGTACGGAATAAAGCGCATGCCTTCATTGTAACACAAAAACGCTGGCTCGTCGGGGCTAAAGTAAAGCGGGCGATAACCGGCATGCGGATGTTGTTTTAGCTCCGGCCGGCTAGCTCCGGCCGGCCGGGCCGGCTATACCGTGTGCTGGCGCACGTGGGCGTTGATCTTCAGGAGTTCCGGCTCCCGGTCCAGGAGCGCCAGCACGTCGCGGATCTCGATGATTTCCCCCGGCCGGTACAGGCGGTCGTAGATGTGCGCGAGCAACCGGTAATCCGCCTCCTCGTCCACGCAAAGACGCCGGCCGGGACGCTGCAAGGCGGCGGGTGCCGGATACCGGTCGCACCGGAACTGTTCCGGGTGCCGGTAAATGTACAGCGTGACGTGCTCGCGGGCCGGGGTGCCTTGCGCCAGGCGGTGGGCCCGGTCCAATGCCTCGCGGGTGAAGATTTCGGTGTCCAGCCCCCGCGGCAAACCGTCGGCCGCCCCGGCGCCCACGTAGTCAAAATCGTGGGCGCGGAAATACCGCACCACCCCGTCGACCGTATCCGGATCGATCAGGGGGCAGTCCCCGGTCACGCGCACCACCAAGTCGGCCCGCACCATTTCCGCCGCCTCGGCATACCTGGCCAGCACGTCTTGTTCGCTGCCGGCGTACCACGCCACGCCGGCCCGTTCGGCCAGGTCGATCACGGGTCGGTCCTGCGACGAGGCGGTGGTGGCGATCACAATCGTGTCCAGGCTTCCGGCCGATCGCAAGCGTTCAATTATGTGGGACAACAGCGGTCGTCCGGCAAGGGGTTTTAGCACTTTTCCCGGAAAACGCGTGGAACCGGTGCGGGCCTGGACAATGCCCACCGTATGCAAGGCTCCAAACCTCCCGGATTTTTCTATTATCGTAACATAAAATAAAACGTCCGAATTGTTTTGGTCGCCCCCTTCAAATTGTTTCGGTCGTCCCCTCAAGTGCCCGTCAGCACCGGCCGAAGAAGATGGGTAAGAGAAAAGAGGAACGGTTGGAGAGAAGCATCTTGTGAAGGGGGATGAGTTTGTGCTTTTGAAGCGTTTTAGAGACTTTTGGAGTTCCTCCGTCAACCTGGTTGCATTGACAGTGTCCATATGCGTTCTGTTGCTATTGGTTCCCGTACCCGCTCTGGCCTCGATCAGCCTTACAGGGATCAACCCGTCGTCGGGAACGCTGGGGGAAACGGTGGAAGTGACCCTGACGGGAACGGGATTCTCCTCGGAAACGGCGGCAAAGATCAACAGGAGCACCGGGGCACTTATTGTCAATGGATCGCTGGTGGGGGTCCCAAGTGACACGTCGGCACTGTTCCGTTTTACGATTCCGGCCAACGCGCCGACCGGGGAACAGCGCCTGACGGTGACCAGAGCAACGTATGAAGCCGCCCGGCCTTTTCATATCGCATCCGCCATTAGTGCGTTATACTTTGACGATGATAATGTCCTGGGTTCAAGTTTGTACCTGTCTGCCAATAACACCATTGAGATTGCGGTGCAAACGAGCAGCGGGAACGCGGAGGTCCAGTTTGGCTCGGTGGTCACCATCAAAGCGGACGGATCCATCGTCACAAGCCACACCGGCCTGGGTCCGGGGACGGAGAAATCCGGGAGCACTTACACGGTTGCGCGTTATCCGCTCAGGGCCGGAAACAACAGCATCGCCATCACCGCCTCGGTGGGCGGCAGAAGGGAAACCCTCAGGTTTACGGTGACCTACCCGGATGTGCCGTCGGCAGGCGCCGAGTACTACGTCGGTGACATCACCAAGGCCAGCAAAATAGACGCCTTCGGGAAGGCGGTTGCGTTGGACCTGGGTAGGGGCAACTACCTAACGGACGGAGGCGGAGCCTTTTCCCCGGACCAATTTCTAATTATCACCGCCAGAGGCAGTCCAGATCAACCTCCCGGTGGTTTCGTGGGGGTAAGCCCGGTCTATCAACTGGAGTCGGCGGCAACCGCCGACCGGATCGGCAGGCCCGTCAGACTTGCGCTGAGATATTCCGGCTTGGGCGCATCCCCCGACAATCTAACCATATGGAAAGCCAGCAATCAGAACTTCACCTCGGGTCTTGAAAACCTGGGAGGCGTTGTGGACAGCAGGGCGGGGACAATCACCGTGTCGCTGGACGGAAGTCTCAGCGGGCACTACGCGGTGTTCGTCAGCATCGTGGGGGCGGAAACCTTTGCTGACCTACCCCTGGACGGCTGGTACTACCATGCGGTTTCGGCCCTGCGGGCCAAGGGGGTGATGGAACCGGCAACGGCGGCGTGGGGCTACCCCAATCCCGGCGACAATAATTTTGGACTGTCGCTGGCGTTCCAGATGTGCCGGGGCGAGTTCGCCTTCATGATGGTCCGGGCGCTGGGGCTGCCGCTGCTTGATGTGACGGGATCCTCGTTTATAGACGTTAGCGCCGGCAGGTTGGGAGGCAATGCGCTCTACGTCCGCGCCGTGGAGACGGCGGCACATAACGGGCTGATCCGGGGGTTCCCCGACGGGAGGTTCTACCCCAAGGCGGACGAAGCCGGAGCGGCGGGCATTCTCACGCGGGAACAGGCGGCGGCGATCATGGCCCGGGCGGCGGGGTTGCGGTTGAACACCCTGGAGACGAGCGTGAATGCGGCATTGAGGAAACTATACAGCGACTGGGAGAGTATCCCGGTCTGGGCCCGGTCTTCCGTGCTGGCCTGCCACCAGGCCGGGTTGATGGGCGGTTTGCCTAACGCTGACGGCACCTTCCGGTTTTATGACCATCCCGCCAATAATAGACTGACCCGGGCGCAGGCGGCGTCGCTGGTGCACCGGTTTATGGAGCACAAGAAGTTGCTGTAAAGGGCGAAAACCCTGAACCCGGGTAGTCTTGCGGTCGAAAGCCGGCGGGGATGGCCTGCCGGCCCCATGTTTTTTTGTTGAACTTTCTCAAAATATCTGGA